>NZ_DASYTH010000321.1:0-20022 GCF_036002505.1 Actinophytocola sp.
TCCGCAAGCTCCCACCCGCCCCACCCGACACCCTCATCCGCGCCATGGACACGGTGCTCCGAGCCGTCCCCGAAATGGACCTCGCTCAACTCACCGAACTCTGCGACAGCGCCGAACCCCTCGTCGCCGGCATTTCCAACGGAATCGCCAGCTACATCTGGGAACGCGCCGGTGACCCCGACAACGCCCTGAAGTCGGCCGAACAAATGCTCGCCATCTTCGAACACCGCGAATACCCCTGGACCCGCCTCCTCGCCGACTCCCGCCTCGCCGAGCTCCACCTGTACGCCGGCCGCGGCGCCGAAGCCCTCCACCACCTCCGCTCCGCCGCCCAACTCCAAGAAGACCTCGGCGACTGGTCCGACATCGTCGGCGTCCGCGGCGCCATGGCTCTGGCCTCCCTCCAAATCGGCGACCTGGACCAAGCCGAACACTGGCTCGCGGTATCCACCTCCCCCGCCTCCCAGGAATCCTTCGGCAACCAATCCTTCGCCCTGGCCGCCCGCGCCGAGCTCCACCTGGCCCGCGGCAACATCGACACCGGCCTCCAACTCTGGCGCGACGCCGTAAACCTGATCTCCGCCGAACGCATCCCCGGCCTCCAAACCGAACCCGGCCTGGAACCCTGGGTCCTGGAACTAAAATCCGTCGCCGTCATAGCCCACGCCCGCCACGGCCACCTGGATCGAGTAGCCGACTTCCTCCACGATCTCACCACCACCCTCCCCGCCCTCCTGATGAACCCCCACGAGATCCAATCCGCCTACACCACCGGCCTCCCCCTCCGCGGTGCAATACTCCTGGCCCTGGGCATGGCCAACCTCCACACCGGCCACCCCCGAACCGGCACAACCCTGATCGCCCTAGCCCACCGCTTCGGCTACATGCGCCAGTTCCAACCCACCATGTCCACCACCCAAGCCTGCACCGACGCCGAACAAACCGACCCCGTCGCTTACGCCGAGGCCGTCTCCGCCTACGCCGACCTCAATCCGGACGAGCTCCGCGCCGCCGCGCTGGCCGTGCTGGACTCAGTTCAGAACGCGCCGAAAAGGGCGTTGCCGGGGGCTTCCGGGTCGGGGCTGGTTTAGAAGTCGCGAATGGCTGCGATGATCTCGTCGACGGTGAGCCGCCCGCTCCCGTCGCGGTCAAGGAGTTCGAACGCCTGCGCGGCGTCGCCACCACCCACCCCGAGAGCGCCGAAAAGACGTGCGAACTCCGCGCCGTCGAGCTCCCCACTGCCATTAACATCCGCCAAACCCACAAAGGCCTCGGCCAGCGGCAGAATATGCCGGTCGAAACCTTCGCGCCCCATGATCGATCCGGCGATCGACTCGACAAACTCGTCCTCGGTGATCATCCCGTCACCGTCGCCGTCCATCTTTCTCAGCAACCCGGCCCACAGTTTCACATAACCGTCCCGCAACGCCACCGCATGTGGACTGTCCAGACCCTGACCAAACGCCCCAGCCACCCGTGGTGCGATCTTCGCGTAGTCCTCCTCCTCGAGCTTCCCATCACCATCCACATCGATCAAAGCAAACCGACGCGCCAGCTTCCGGCGCTGCAATTCATTGATCTCACCGCTCATGATCTCTCCTACGCCGACGACTCCAAAGCAGGCCAAGAGTAGTAACCACACCGCGCGATAACATTCCGACAACCAGGTGGCAGCGCCGAAATTCCAGCCCCGGAGGGTGATTGACATCCCGAGGCATGGTTACCAAATGTTGCCCAATGCCCAGCCACAACCACTCGTATGGACCCGTCGATGATCGAAACCCACCGTTCGGCCTACCGTAACGGGCACTTTTGCCGGGCGACTAGTTTGGTGACGGTGCCGGGATGTCCGGTGCAACCGGGCCAAAGCCAACCTGGGAGGTTCGATGGGACAGCCATCGGTCGTGATCCAGCTCGACGAGCGCGCCCACAACACCGACGGCTCGTTCCACGTGCGGGTGACCTACCGCGACGGCGTCGCCTACGACGTGACCGTCACCGACCCGGCCTCCGAAGACGTCGAAAAGCTCTTCGCCTGGTACTTCGAAGAACATTTGCGCTACCCCTTCCTCGACGCCGACCGCCGAACCGAAGCGGTAGCGAGCCTGGAAGAGTACGGCGAGAACCTGTTCACCCAGGTGTTCGGCGGCGACCCCGGCCGCCGCTACCGTGCCTTCCAGGAAACCGGCTTCGACAACTGCCGCATCGAGATCTCCGGCTCCGCCGCCTTCCACCGCCTCCACTGGGAAGCCCTCCGCGACCCCGAACTAGACACACCCCTGGCCCTCCGCCTACCCATCACCCGCCGCGCCGACCTCCACAAAACCACCTTCAAACTCCCCGACCCCCGCCCCACCCTGAACATCCTCCTGGTAACCGCCCGCCCCAACGGCCCCCGCGACGTCGGCTACCGCACCATCTCCCGCCCCCTCCTCGACGCCCTCCGCCAAGCCTCTATGCCGGTAACCCTCGACCTGGTCCGCCCCGGCACCTGGCCAGCCCTCCGCGACCACCTACGCGACGTATCCGAACGCCGCGGCACCGGCTGGTACCACCTCGTCCATTTCGACGTCCACGGCGCATTCACCGAATCCGATTCCGTCGGCTCCGGTGGTTACCTGTTCGCCTCGGAGCAGCCCGACCACAAGCAGGGCTTCCTGTTCTTCGAAACGGGCGAAGAGGGCCAAGCAGATCCTCGGCCGGCATCAGAAGTAGCAGCGCTGCTCGCCGAACATCGAGTGCCCATGGCAGTGCTCAATGCCTGCCAGTCCGCCATGCAGACCGACAGCGAAGCCGCGCTGGCACACCAGCTCGTGGACGCCGGGGTGCCGGTCGTCGTGGGAATGGCGTACTCGGTCACGGTCACCGCCGCAGCGCGGGCGATGCCGCTGCTGTACCACCGACTCGCCCAGCAATCCGACGCCGACAAGGCGTTGCTGATGATGCGCCGTCATTTGCATGACGATCCCCAACGGCAAGGATACTTCGATCAGCAGTTGCCGTTGCAGGACTGGGTATTGCCGGTGGTGTTCCAGCAGCAACCGGTCACCCTGAACCTGCGGCCAATGGACGACCAGGAGGCCGACGAGTTCTATTCCCGGCAGGGGGCCATCGGCGAGGAACCGAGCCCCGAGTACGGGTTCGTCGGCAGGGACCTCGACATTCAAGCCATCGAGCGACTGCTGCTGGTCGAGGGCAGTCCGAACCAGGTCCTGGTGCGGGGCATGGCCGGAGCGGGCAAGTCCACACTGCTGGCGCACCTGGGCTGGTGGTGGCAGCGGACCGGCCTGGTGGAACGGGTGTTCTCGTTCAGCTACGACCAGCGGGCGTGGACCGTCGGGCAAATGGTGCGGGCGATCGCCTCCCAGTTGTGGAGCGGAGTGGAGTTCGCTCGCTGGGAGGAGATGTCGGAACCTGGGAAACGCGAACGGGTCGCCCAGGAAATGCGAGCCACCCGCCACCTGCTGATCATCGATAACGCCGAGTCGATCACCGCCAGCCCCGCTGCAATCCCGCACGCCCTGGCCGAATCCGAACGCGACCTGCTGCGGCAGTGGCTGGCCCGGCTCCGCGGCGGCCGCACGCTGGTTGTGTGGGGTTCCCGGGAAGCCGAAGAGTGGGCGGTCCGAGACAGCTTCGGCACCAACGTCTACGAGCTAGGTGGCCTGGATCCCCAGGCAGCCTCGGTTCTCACCGACCGCATCCTCACCCGCCACCGGGCCAACCATTACCACGACGACCCCGACCACCGCGATGCACTAACCGAACTACTACGCCTACTCGGCGGTTACCCCCTCCCTCTCGAAGTAGTCCTGCCGACCCTGGCCACCACTCCACCGAGGGCGGTCGTCGACGAGTTGAACAGCGGCGGCACCGGTGCCGACCCGGTCGGGCTGATCCGCAGCGCCATCGAATACAGCCACGGCAAACTCGACCCAACCATCCAGAACTCGTTACTCATGCTGGCCCCCTTTGTCGCCACGATCCCCGGCGGCCCTGCCTTGGCCCGCTACCAGGAACTTCTAGCCGAGTACCAACCGGCCGAAGACGGGTGGGGCACCGTCAACGTGACCGCCGGCCTGGCGGCGGCGGTCGAGATCGGTTTGGCCGCCGACCACGATCAGTTCCCGGGATGGGCGCAAATCATGCCTGTGCTGCCGTACTTCCTGCGCCAGCGCTTGTATCAGCACCCTCACTGGTGGACTGCTACCCGGCATGCGCACTACGACCTGCACACCGAACTGGGCCAACAGCTCCGGCGGATGATGGTGTCCCAGGAACCCGACCAGCGGGCCGCCGGACGAGCAGCCACCCAGGCCAGCTACGCCAACCTAACCGGCGCGTTGGCATTCGCGGTGGAACACCATCAGCCGGTCATTTGGACTATCGGGCCGTTGGATGAATACCTCGACCAAACCAGCCAACAGACTGCTCGGTGGCAACTCCTCCACGACATCATCACCGCACTGGCCGCCCGCCCCGACCAGATAGCCCGACGCGAACTGATGTTCACGTATGACCTCGCCGGCAGCGTGGCACAAGAGCAACGGCGTATCGATCAAGCAGGTGACCTTTACCGCCAAGCCCTGGACCTCGCGTTGGAGTTCAACGACCGAGGCGGCGTCGCGAAGATCTACCACCGACTCGGCGTCGTGGCGCAGCTACAGCGGCGCTTCGATCAAGCCGAGAACTTCTACCACCAAGCCCTCAAACTCAAACTGGAGTTCAACGACCGCCACAGCGCTGCGAACACCTACCACGAACTCGGCTTCGTAGCGCAGGAACAGCAACACCTCGACCAAGCCGAAGACCTCTACCACCAAGCCCTCAAACTCAAACTGGAGTTCAACGACCGCCACAGCGCCGTGAATACCTACCACGATCTCGGCCGGGTAGCGCAGGAACAGCAACACCTCGACCAAGCCGAAGACCTCTACCGCCAAGCCCTGGAACTCGCGTTGGAGTTCAACGACCGCCATAGCGCCGCACGCGCCTACCACCAACTCGGCATGGTGGCACAGGAACAGCGACGCCTCGACCAAGCCGAAGACCTCTACCGCCAAGCCCTGGAACTCGCGTTGGAGTTCAACGACCGCCATAGCGCCGCAAGCGCCTACCACAATCTCGGCATGGTGGCACAGGAACAGCGACGCCTCGGCCGAGCAGAGGACCTTTACCGCCAAGCGTTGCAGGCGTTCCAGGAAACATCCGACGACCGAGCCGTTTCCCAGACCCGCACGAGACTTGGCAGCTTGCTGGCAGATCTCGGCCGGCACACCGAAGCTTTCGATGCGCTATTCGACGCTGTCATCAGTTGGCGGCGGATCACCGGTAATTTCGACGCAGAAGCTCTCCGATTCCTCGGTGGGCTGATGGGGCATGTCGATCCTCAAGCCGTTCAGCGGAAGTTCGACAGTCTCGATCAAGCGATCGCGGCGGAGTTGAGGGAGAGGCTTAGGGAGTTGGGGACTTGAGCAGGGTGAGGAAGGTGTGGGCGGCGGGGTGGGGGAAGTGGAGGGTGGGGAGGGTGGGCTGCTTGGAGTCGCGGTAGGCGATGTGGGTGGGGGTCCAGGCGGTTTCTACGCAGGCCGCGTTGTTGGCGCTGTGGGTGGACTTGCGCCAGTTGACGATCACGGGAGGTCCTTTCTCGCTTTGGCGATCAAGGCCCGGGAGCGCTTCGGGTTGAGCGCCAGGTGGCGGAGGTGGTTCACCACCTTGCCATAGTCCTCCACGGTGGCGGGTTTGTCGTAGTAGTAGGCAAATTGCCGGGTCTCCTCGTAGGCCACGCGCCAGTCGTCGTCGAAGCGGAGGAGGAAGAACGCGCCTTGGAGTGCTGGGTGGACGCCGACTTCCTGGGGGATGACCTGGAGGTTGACGTTGGGGCGCTTCGTCATCTCTAGGAGGTGGTCGAGTTGATCGGCCATGGTGGCGGGAGTGCCGACGGGGCGGTGGAGGGCCTGCTCTTCGAGGACACACCACAACTCGGCGGGGTTGGTGTCGCGGGTGAGGGCGGACTTTCGGCTCAGACGCAGGTTCACGCTGGCTTCGATGTCGACGTCGAGGGTGATCGAGGCATGGTAGGTGATCAGCTCGCGGGCGTAGGCGTCGGTTTGGAGGAGGCCGGTGATGAGCATGGGGTCGAAGACTTCGATGGTGGTGGCCGTGGCTTCTAGGCCGACGAAGAGTTCGAAGTCGCCCATGGTTGAGGGAGTGGCTTGGCGGTCGCCCTTGAGTTTGGCGACCGATAGCAGGTCGAGCATGTGGGGGATGCGGTCGCGGCGGCCGAGGTAGTCCATGAGGACTTCGAGCGCCGGGCGGGAGGGGAGGTTTTTGCCGCTGAGGAAGTGGGTGAAGCCGACGCGGGAGATGCCGATGCGTTCACCCGCTTGGGTGGGATTTTTGCCGGCTTGCGTGCACAGGCGGACCAGTTCGTAGCGGAGTACCCGGCGAGCTACCTGCGGTCCGAACGTCACCTGCACGTTGAATCCCCTGTTCGTCGCGCGGGACACAGTAGCTGTTACGGGGGGGCCTCGCAGTGACAGGTGCAGCGCTCCGGCGGTAACTTGTTCCTAACGGAAGGAGTTCGCGTGGGTGATATCAGGAATAGCCCGGCCAGGATGTCGGTGTGGGTGGAGATTCCGAATGGGTGCCGGATGCGGACGGAGTTCTCGGACGGCGACTTCGGGGCGACCGATGTCCACATGCGACTGGTGGGCGAGGTCGACGAGACGGTTCTGCGGTTCGAGCGGACCGCGTTGCAGCGGTTCGCCGAGTTGGCGGGGCGAATGCTCGGAACCGAGCATCCGCCGGGGTCGCCGCCGCCGTCCATTTTCGACTCGAGCTTGCGGGAGGGCATCCAGGAGGTGGAGCGGGCGTAGTGCGATGAATGCGTCTTTCCTCACCCCCAGCGTGAGGAAAGACGCATTCACCGCACTTCACTTGGACGGGTCGCGGTTGAACAGTTTCTTGGCCCAGACGTAGCTGAGCAGGGTGCCACCGACGCACCAGGCAATGGTGATCACGGCGCTGTCGCCGATCCCGGTGCCCATGAGCAGGCCGCGAACCGTCTCGATGAACGGGGTGAACGGCTGGTAGTCGGCGAAAGCACGCAGGCCGGCGGGCATTGAATCCGTCGGGACGAAGCCGCTGCCGAGGAACGGCAGGAGCACCAGCGGTAGGGGCAGGCTGCTCGCGCCTTCGACGGTCTTGCTGAACAGACCCATCGCGACCGCCAGCCAGGTGAGCGCGAAGGTGATCAGGACGAGGACGGCGAGAACGGCGAGCCACTCGACGATAGTTGCGTTGGGGCGGAAGCCGATCGCGGCGGCGACGCCGATGACGACGCCGAGGCCGAGCATTGTTTGGATGACGCTGCCGACGACGTGGCCGGTGAGGACCGAGACGCGGGCGATGGCCATGGTGCGGAAGCGGGCGACGATGCCCTCGGTCATGTCCATGGCCACGGAGATCGCCGTGCCCTGCATGCCGCCGGCCGCGGTCATCAGCAGGATGCCGGGGACGACATAGGCGAGATACTCGGCCCGGCCGCCGGCCGCCGGGCCGAGTCCGGCGCCCAGGGTGCCGCCGAAGACGTAGACGAACAGCAGCAGGAACACGAGAGGCAACCCGACGACCGATGCCGCGACGACCGGGTAGCGGATCATGTGTTTGATGTTGCGCCGCACCATCGTGGCCGAGTCGGTCAGCGCGTAGGACAGGGTGCTCATGAGGTGGCCACCTTCTGGGAGTCAGTACGGCCGGTGAGGGCCAGGAACACGTCGTCGAGGTCGGGGGTGTGCACGGTCAGCGCGTGGACCTCGATGGAGGCGTCGTCGAGTCGGGCGAGCAGGGCCCGCAGCGCGTGCACGCTGCCGTCGTAGGGCACCCGCAGGGCGAGCGCGTCGTCGTCGCGCACCACCGTGCCGAGGACGCCGGCGGCCAGGTCCAGCTCCGCCGCCTCGGCGAAGCGCAACCGGACGTGCTCGCCGGGCACCAGGCGCTTGAGCTCCTCCGGGGTGCCCTCGGCGACCAGTCGCCCGTGATCGAGGACCGCGATCCGGTCCGCGAGCTGATCGGCCTCCTCGAGGTACTGGGTGGTGAGGAACACCGTGACGCCACCGGCCACCAGATCGCGGATGATCTGCCACATCGTGCGCCGGCTTCGCGGGTCAAGGCCGGTGGTCGGCTCGTCCAGGAAGATGATCCGCGGCGAGCCGACCAGGCTCATCGCCAGGTCGAGCCGGCGCCGCATGCCGCCGGAGTAGGTCTCGACCGGCTTGTCGGCGGCATCCACCAGGTCGAACCGCTCCAGCAACTCGGCCGCGCGGCCGCGCCGGTCGGCCTTGCGCAGGTGGTACAGGTCGGCCATCAGCATGAGGTTCTCCCGGCCGGTGAGCAGGCGGTCCACCGCGGAGAACTGCCCGGTCACGCCAATCGCGGCGCGCACCGCGTCGGGCTCGCCGGCCACGTCGTGCCCGGCCACCCGGGCCACGCCGGAGTCGGCGCCGATCAGCGTGGACAGGATGTTGACCATCGTCGTCTTGCCGGCCCCGTTGGGCCCGAGCAGCGCGAAAACCGAACCTTCGGTCACGTCGAGGTCGATGCCGTCGAGCACGATGTGATCCCCGAACGACTTGCGCAGCCCGGCCGTGGCGATCGCCGGTCCGTTTCCCGTGAATGTCATGCCGCAGAGCGTGCCGGGCACCTGGTTCAGTCCGGTTTCAGCGCGGTTTCAGGCCCGGCCCGCAGGGTGAAACCCGGACACGGGGAGGGCGGAATGAGTTTTACCGAAGCCGAGCATGTCTTCGCGGGAATTCATGAAGGCGCGCTCAAATGAGCTTATCCGAGCATTCTTCACCGCGCGACCGCGGCACCTTCGCTACGGCTCGATCAATTTCGTGCCGGCGACGTCGGTCAGCGCGACGCAGATGGACACGATTCCGTTTCCGGGGATCCCCGGAGGAATCGACTGGGCGGTCACGTTCGAGATCCCGCTGGTGGATCTGCACCAGCAGGACCTGCCGCTGCCGCCCGAGCTCACCCTCGACGCCGGCCATCTCTCCGTCCGCACGTCGGTGAGCTCGGGTGGATCTCGAAGGTGCGCTGGTCGTCGGGCTTGCGGTCCGGATCCGGCGGTCGCGGATCGAGCTTCTCGTGCCGGCAGCCGAGACACAGTGTTCGCCTCAAACAACGAGCGGCGCGGTCGTGGTGGCGGTGGACGCGGTGGAAATCGTCGACGTCGCGCCGAACGAGCTGGAGTCGGTGCTGGAGTGCCTCATTCTCATGGTGCTCCGCGCGGTGTTGAACAACGTCCGGCTGCCGCTTCGGGCGTTGCGGACCGGTTCGACCAGGCGCTCGCGCTCATTCCACCGCTGTCCAGCAGCGGCTCGGGCAGCCTCGGCCCGTTCACGGCCGGGTACAGCGCGAACGCCACGTTCAGCGGCGGGGATGCCGATCTGATTCCGCCCGGAACGATTCGGATCACCGACTTCCGGGTGGACTGGAGCATCTTGTTGTCATTCCAGTTCAACCTGTCCGACATTCTCCCGGACTTCTGCATCCCGCGGGTCTGCATCCACATTCCCTGTGTGGGCACCGTGTGCACGCCGAAGATCTGCATCGACTGGCCCACCATCACGATCCCGGTGTCGTTCGCCGACTTCGTGCAGGCGACCGCCGACTTCGGGCTCGCCGTCACGCAGGTCGGTGGCGTGTGGAAGGTCGACGCCGTGATCCAGGGCCTGCCGAACCTGAAGTTCGGCGCCGCCACCGCGGCCATGCTCGCGGCCATCGGCCTCGCCGCCACCCCGATCCTGCTGGCGATTCCGTTCATCGGACCGTTCCTGGCGCTCGCGGTCAACGGGATCCTGGCGCTCATCGGGCTGGCCGGGGTGACCGGCCTGCTCGGGCCGATCCTCACCCCGTTCGTCTCGGGTCTGAAGATCCCGGTCTTCAGCCAGCCGGCCACCTTCGCGGTGCTGCCGCCGGCCGGTCCGTTCGACCCGGCCGTCACCATCCACCTCGACGCCGTGTCCGCCGGCGTCAGCGGCACCGACGAGGACGAGTTGCTGGTCTCCGTCGACGTCTCCCCCTGAGAGGACAAATGATGATCGACTCGTTCGACAGCCGGGCGCTGCGCTACGTCGACTGCTACGGCCAGCGGTTCATGCGTCCCAGGGAGTTCAGGTACAACGTGCTCGCCGTCGGGTCACAGCTCGCGGTGACCGAGCGACCGTTCCGGATCGCGGTCAGCGACCGCGGCGGGGACCAGATGACGCAGCACTCCGTGTCACTGTCCATCCGCGACCGGGACTTCGTTCCGGACCAGCCGGATCTGACCATCGCGCTCGGCGACATGGTCATGTGGAACTGCCCGCTACCGGCGGCCTGGCCGTTCGCAGTGGTCGGCGACCAGGAGTTCTTCGGCAGCACCAACCTGGTCAACGAGAGCGGCTACAGCCACATCTTCTCGGCCGCCGGCGACTACCACTGGGTCGACGCCAACCGGGCGCGGTCCGCGGGCTGGTCCGCGTGCGCGACCCGGAGGTCCGGACCGAGGACGACCTCAAGCGGTGGCGCGAGCAGATCGGCGTCGGCACCCTCGTCATGATCGCTCAGGGCGACGTCGAGCCCGCCGAGGTGGACATCGTCACCGGCCAGACCGTCTTCTTCATCGTGGTCTCCGGGCCGGGCATCACGATCACCGACGCCCGGCTGGTGGAGAACTAAGGTCAGCGCCTGACTCGGTTTCCGGTTCAGAACAGCAACTGCCATTCGGCGAACGCGGGCATGCAACTGCCCAGCACCACCGCGGAGCCGCCGGTGCGGGCCAGGCACCCGCCGCCGTTGGTGTTGCTGATCCGGAACGTGTTCCCGCTGCCGGTCAGCGTCCACACGTCACTGCTGCCGCCGCCGCAGGGCGCCTGCAGCACCTGCGTCCCAGCCGTCGGGGACGTCGCGGCCAGGCACATGCCGGTGCCCATGCTGCTGCGGATGCGGACGGTGAACTTCGCGACGTCCTCAAAGTTCCAGATCTGGTTGCCGATGTCGACGCACGGGTCGTGCGTGATCAACGCGCCCGGCGAGCCGTCGGGCGTCGCCACGCAGGTCTCGGAGGGTCTGTACTCGATCCAGACGCCGATCCAGGGGCTGGCCTCGGCGGCCGGTGGCAGCAAGAAGGCGGCGACGAGAGCGGTGATGATCAGCGCGATACGTCGGGGCATCAGAACCTCCGGGGGATACGGTGGGGAGTCGATCTATTGCACAGAGCCAAACCCACCGTGTCAACCTGGGCGGATCCGCGTTTTCTCATGGAAATATGGGATCGGCGGAGATCGGATTCCCCCGTTTGCACCTAGCTCAGGTCAGCCGGTGTGTCCGGGTGCGTCGGCCCACGCTCAGCGCGGCGGCCCGCCTAGGCACAGCACGGAACCCGACCCGGAACCCGTCGCACCGACGGCGTCGGTCGCGGTCGCGGTGGCGTTCACCCGGACGCCCGGTTGGCAGCCACCGGAAATGCTGCCGGTCGTGGCACTGCTGACGTTCCAGGAGTAGCTGTACGGCGCGACGCCACCAACGGTCGTCGCGGTGCAGGCGAACCTACTGGCGCCGAGCGCCTCGCAGCGCACCGTCACAGTAAGCGTGCCAGCCTGCGCCGGTGCCATCCCGAGCAGCATCCCGGTCATCAAGCCGGCCGCGCCCAGGACACAAAGTCGGATACTCGCGATACCTCGCAACATCAATAGTCCCCAATCCCCAATTTTGCCACACCGTCCGAGAATGCTATCGGTTTCCGGCGACCGAGGAATGCGGCGGCCGGCCGGCGGGCTCCCACATCCCGTACCGACCGGCCGCCTCGGGGTGCCCCCCGCTACCCCGGTCCGTAGACGTCCCAGAGCTGACCCACGAAGAACCGGCCGAAACGGGCCAGTGCCACGACGCCGTGCGGGCCTTCGGCGCGGAAACTGGTGAGCATGACGGCGAGGTCCATCGGCTGGATGTGCAGGGTGCCGGCGCCGGCGACGCGGGCGGCGGCGTCCTCACCGGGGGGCACGTGGCCGTAGAGGAGCCGGGCGTAGAGGGTCGAGGTGTCGTGCCAGAGCCGGGTGGCCGGGCCGTCGTGCACGTCCTTCCAGCCGGCCAGGGTGCGCGGTTGCCCGGCGGCGTCGGTGAACCAGAGCCGGTAGCGCATCTCCCGGCTGCCCGGTTCGGCGCCGGGAACCAGGAGGTTGAACCACCCGCGCTGGACGTCGCACCGGCCGCCGAGGAACGAGGCCTCCAGCCAGCCGTCGGCCCGGGCCAGATGCTCGGGTTCGCCGAGAAACGTGTCGACGTCGTCGACGCGGATGGTGAGCCGGAACGCGAGGCGGTCGCCGATGTGGCGGCCCCGCACCGGTATCCACCGCGGATCGCTCGCCCCGAGGACGATGAACCCCGCCATCTCCTCGGTGAACGACAGCGAGGTCCGGCCGGTGGCCGCGGCCACCGGAACGGTCTGCCGCACCGGGGCGCCGTACAGCAGCCGGGTGGCGAGCCGGTCGGCGAACGCGGCGATGGTCAGCGACGGGTTCGGCCCCACCGGGCCCGGCATGACCGAGCCGTCGGCGATGAACAGCCCGGGATGGTCGAACACCTCGCCGAACGCGTCGCACACGCCTTCGCCGGGGTGACGCCCCATCGGCGCTCCGCCGAGCGGGTGCACGGTGATGATCCGCTTCCCCAGCCACGCCGGCAGCCCGGTGTGCTCGGCGCCGAGCACGTCCGCGATCCGCCGCATGGTCGCCCGCAGCCGGTCGAAATGAGGCTCGCTGGCCGCCAGGTCCCATTGCACGTCAAGCTTTCCGCCGCGCAACCGGAGCCGGCCGTCCGGCACGTCCCGGCCCATCCCCAGTAGCGGCAGCGAGCTCTCGACGAGGTCGCTGGGCTCGACCAGCTTCGACACCTCATCGGACAGGTTGGTGTCGTGGGTGACCAGCGCCCGCAGCCGCTGCACGGCGAACCGCGCGGCCCGCCCGAGCTCGCTGCGCACGTCGGCGGTCTGGATCAGCCAGTCCACGAACGCCGGGTGGCCGCCGTCCTCGATGTAGCCGCCCCGGCCGGTCTCGGGCGTGCCGTCCACGTCGTCGGCCAGCCGGATCGCACTGGTGATCACCGGCCCGTGGCTCGCGTCCAGCGGCCGGATGCGGCTGCGATCCTTGGCCCGCAACAGGAACGAGAGCAGGTCGCCGTTGCCGGAGAATCGGCTGCCCAGCGTGCCGCTCAGCCCGGGCAGCCGGGTTCGGTTGCGCATCAACAGGTACGTGGTGCCGAGCGTGCCGGCGGCGAGCACCAGCCGGTCGCACCGGATGACCCCGCGCCGCGGCCCCGGACCGTGCCGCACGTAGGACACCTCGTAGCCGCCGTTGGTGACCGGCCGGATCTCGCGCACCTCGTGCATCGTCCGGAGATCGGCGCCGTGGTGCCGGGCCGCGGACAGGTAGGTGTGGTCCAGGGTGTTCTTGGACCCGTCGTTGCAGCCCATGTCGCACTCGCCGCAGAGCCGGCAGGTGCGGCGCGGCACGCCGTGCAGGTTGCCGTACGGAGCGTCCACAATGGGCAGTCCGATACCCGGCTCGGCGCCCCGCGACGGGGCGAAGCTGACCGCGAGCGGCGGCAGCATCCAGTCCAGCCCCAGCTCCGCGGCCGCGTCCCGCATGGCGATGGTCTTCGGGGTGTCGGCGTAGTCGGGATGCTCCAGCGGGTACGGCACCGCACCCAGCATCGCCTCCACGGCCTCGTAGTGCGGATCCAGTTCGGCCCGGGTCACCGGCCACGACTCGTACCCGCCGGTGGCCAGCGGCTCCTCCTGCACGAACCAGTGCTCGTCCTTGCGCAGCAACACGTTGGCGTAGATCAGCGAGCCGCCGCCGAGCCCGCTGGCGACCACGGCGTCGCACCCGCCGAAGCTCCACACGTCGTACAGGCCGTGCCGGCCGGCCCTGGGGTCCCAGAACGCCCGGCTCACATCGCCCGGCCGGCGCGGAAAGCTGCCCGGCGGGTACGGCTGACCGCGCTCCAGCACCACGACCGACCGGCCCGCGGCGGCAAGCCGGTACGCCACAACGGATCCGCCGAACCCGGACCCCACGACGACGACGTCCGCCCGCTCGTGCTCCATGGCGGTCACCCGCTGTTCCGCTTGAGGAAGTCGAGAATGCGCGGGAACACGTCCAGGTGCGCGGTCCGGCCGATGATCGGGTCGATGTGACCGTACCCGGGCAGGACGTGCAACTCGTGCCGGCCGGGGGCGACCTTGTCCAACATCCGGTGGCAGACGATGTTGGAATCGGTGAACACGTCGTTCTGGTCGCCGGTCAGGAACAGCACCGGCGTCTCCACCCGTTCCGCGCCGGCCAGGTAGTCGTCGGGCAGATCCGGGTGCGACGCGGGGTCGAACTTCACCGCCCGCCCCGCCCGCACCATTTTGTTGACGTGCCGGTAATAGTGGACGTCGGCCGCGCTGTTCAGGTCGGCCAGCCGCTCGTGTTCATGGGTCTGCAGGGCCAGGTTGACGTGCCGGTACATCGCCGGGTGCCCGCTGCCCCACATGAAGCTCTGCATGTGGCAGGCGGGCTCGCCGCATTCCCGGTGGAACCGGGAAGCCAGGCGGGCCAGCAGCCAGCGCCGGGTCAGCGGCGGGGCGGCGGCGAACCTCGGGTCCAAATAGGACAGACCGAAGCCGTACTCGAGAAGCGCGGGGGCCAGGGCCAGCTTGACCCGGGCCCACGCGCGTACCCGTGGGGTGAGCCCCACGCTGTTGGCCACCATGCTCGTGACGCCGTCCACCGTGCCGCCGAACAGGCTCATCTGGAACGACACCGACCCGAGGCAATGTGCGATGACGTGGATCCGCCGTACCCCCACGTGACGGCGGAGCTCCCGCATCGCTGCCGAATGGTCGAACGCCGCGATGTCGTCCAGCGTGTCCCGCCGGGTCTCGACGCTGTACGGAAACCGGTTGCTCATCCGGAAATCGAGCGCCCAGACGTCGCCGAAGCCGCTGTCCAGCAGGAAGCTCACCAGGTTGCGGTGCTCCGGCATGATGAACATGTCCGAGGACGAGGTCAGCCCGTGCACCAGGAGCACGACGTCCTCGCATTCCGCCGTGGAGAACCTGGTCAGCGTCAGGCCGAGCCCGTCCCCGGTGGCGAACGGATGCACCGAAACCTCGGCGCGGGGCACACCCGACCACGTGTACCTCGGTATTCGGTGCTCCATTGCGGCCGCCCTCCCCACAGTGACCAATGACAACGATGCCAATGACCCGGCCCGCGCGGCATCGTGGAAAACCCGTACATTCACGCGTTCCCAGTGAGTTTGGTTACCACCCCGACCCGATTGGTCACGCCGAGCTTCCGGAACACGCTGGACAGGTGGGTCTCGACGGTGCGCCGGTGGACGAACAACAGCTCGGCGATCTCGTGATTGGTCCGACCCGCGGCGACCAGTTGCGCGACCTCCCACTCGCGCCGCGAGAGACCGAAAGGCGCATCGGACCGGCCGGCCGGCCACGGTCCCGGCACTCGCACCCCGAGCCGGCGCCTTTCCTTGTTGGCCTGACACTCCAGCGCCCGGGCGCCGCATACCTGGAAGATCTCGGCCGCCCCGCGCAACCGCTCGCGAGCCAGCCGGCGCTCGCCGGCCGCGTCGTGGGCCAGGCCGGCGGTCAGCAACGCGCGCCCGGCGTCCAGGCGCCGATCGGCCGTGCTGAGCAGCATCGCGGCCTGCTCCGCCAACGCCGCCGCCGTGCCCGGGTCCTCGGCACGAAGAGCATGCGCCCGGGCCAGCGGGGCCAACCCGGAGAACGCCGGCAGATCCTGACGGGTGAGCTGGGCGGCCCGGTCCGCCCAGAACGTCGCCTCGGCGGGCTCGGCGTAGGCCAGCAGCTCACAGGTGGCCAGCACGGTGCCCGCGTCCAGCCGGGGAGTGTCCGAATCACCGAAGGCGGCGCGCAGCGCGGCGACGCCCTCCGCCCGCCGGCCGGCCGCGATCATGGCCACGCCCAGGGCGTTCTGCGCCATGCTGCCCGCCACCTCGCCGCGGCCGGCGCCGATGCCCGTGGCCTCCTCCCCGTCGCGCAGGGCGGCCTCCGGGTCCCCCGACCAGGCCAGCGCCCGGCACCGCTGGGCCAGCGCGAACACCACCTGGTGCCCGGACCCCAGCAGGCGGGCCTCCTCGACCGGCTCCTCGATGATGTCCAGCGCCTCGGGCAGCCGGCCGAGCAGGATCAGTGTGCTGGCGGTGCCGGCGAGCAGGGTGGTCAGCACGTAGTTCTGCCCGGTGGCCCTGGCCACCGCCGCGGCCCGTTCGAAGTGCCGCAGCGCCACGGAGTAGTGCCCCAGCATGGACTCCGCCCAGCACAGCCAGGCCACCACGTCCAGCCATTCGGCGAGGTGCTCGTCCGGCGCCGTGTCGACCAGCCGCCCGGCCACCTCCGCGGTGCGCAGCGCGTCGGCGATCCGGCCGGCCGCGTAGGCGGGCATCGGACGCAGCGCCGCCACGGCCATCGCCAGGGCCGGCTCCCAGCCGTCGCCGGCGTCCGGCATCAGGTCCAGAACCGCTTGGGCGGCCCGGAAATCCACCCTCATCATGCTTTCCGCGACCAGCCGCATGCGCAGCGGGATGGCCACCGGCGCCCGCGGGTCCGGCATCCGGCTCAGCTCGTCCAGCAGCAGCGCGCGGGCCTCGTGCGGCCGGTTGAGCTGGCGCTCCATCAGCGCGCACAGCCGCGCGGCCCGGGCCCGCCGCGCGTACTCCCCGGCGGGCAGCAGCTTGAGCAGCTCGCGGGCGGTGTCCCGGCCCTCGGCCAGCCGCCCGCTGACCGACTGCGCCCGGCAGAGCTCCATCAGCAGTTCCAGCCGGAGCTCCAGGGTGCCGGGCTCCACCCGGATCACGTCCAGCGCCTTGCCCAGCCAGTGCGCGCTGGTCCCCGGCGCCTGGGCGGACACCGCGCGGGCGGCGGTCACCAGGGTGTCGACGGCGTCGGGGTCGCCGATCGAGCAGGACCGCTCGACGTGGTGCGCCCGCATGGTGGCCGGCGCCCCGACCTCCGCGAGGTGCGCGGCCAGCCGGGTGTGCGCGTCGTGCCGCCAGCCGGCCGAGGCCGACCCGTACGCGGCCTGGCGCACCAGCGGGTGCCGGAAACGGAACCGGCCCGGCGCAGCCGGGCGCAGGATGTCCCGCGCCACCATGCCGTCCACCGCGGCGAGCGCGGCTCGCCGGGTCACCTGGGCGGCGACCGCGACCAGCGCGGGCTCGAACTCGTCGGCCGTCACCGCGGCGGCCTGGGCGAGCCGCAGCAGGCCCGGCGGCAGCTCGTCCAGCTCCACCCGCAGCGCCGCGCTGACGGTCGCGGGCAGCTCGGTGACGCCCAGCCGGTCCATCCGGGCCAGCGCGTCGAGGTAGAACGGGTTACCGCCGCTGGCCTCGTACAGCGCCGCCCGGCGCGCCCGGCTGACACCGGGCCCGAGCAGCTCGGCCACTTCGGCCGGGCTGAGCGGGCCGACGTTGACCTGCCGGCCGTTGGCGCCGGCGGTCTCGATCAGCGCGGCCAGCCGTGGGGTCGCCTGGGCCGGCCGGTAGGCCACGGCCACCAGCAGCCGGCCGCGCGGCGGGTGGCGCAGCAGGTGGTCCAGGAACTCCACCGAGCTGGTGTCGGCCCAGTGCACGTCGTCCAGGATCAGCGCGAGTCCGCTCGGCCCGGCCAGCTCGTCGAGCAGCTGCCGCAGCGCCCGGTGCAGCCGGAAGCGGACGATCCGGTCGCCGCTGGCGGGCGGCTGCTCCGAGGACTCCTCGGCCAGCGCCGGGAACACCGTGGCCAGCAGCCGGCCCTGCGCCGGCGCGAGCGCCACGGTCTCCAGGTGGTCGTCCAGCGCGTCGATCAGCACGCTGAACGGCATGATCTGCTCGAACTCCGCGGCCCGTCCGGAAAGCGCGGTGAGCCCACGCTCCGCGGTGATAGTGGCCAATTCCGCCAGCAGCCGGGTCTTGCCCGCCCCCGGCTCGCCGACCACCGCCAGGAACCGGAACCCGCCGTCGCAGGTCACCTCGACCAGGTCGGCAAACGCCCGCACCGCGTCCCGCCGCCCGACGAGCCGAGACTCGCTGCTGACGGCAATGCCCGCCTCCCCGCGGAATTGCAAGAACGGATCACCCCTGTCGTCTCGTGCGGCATCAGATAAGAACTGGCCACAGATCCTCATCGTGACGCACGAGCCGGTAATTGCTCCCAGTACCTCACATATTACGGACGAACGGGTGAAGATCAGTGGATGGCGGTGGTGGCGTGGAGGGCCACCACCGCCATCCGGGCCCCCAGACGATGCCCGGCGGCCGGACCTCCGGAGACGGGGGACGAGGGGTACGGACGTCCGGCTCGCCGCCTACGGGCATCGGGTGGATCGGGGGACGGGCCCGAACCGAGAGACGATATTGGCCCCGCCAGCACGCCGAGACATCCGTCAGATGACCTACAAAGAACGATCGCCTGCGCCCTAGGCTGGTGGCCATGGAGATCCACGGTGGGGCTGAGGACGGCTGGGGCCAGGTGGTGGACGTGTTCACCGAGAACCTCCGCTCCGGTCAGGACGTCGGCGCGGGCGTGACGGTGTACGCCGGAGGCCGCAAGGTGGTCGACGTCTGGGGCGGCCTGGCCGACGCCCGCACCGGCCGGCCCTGGACGGCGGACACGCCAGCGGTCGTCTTCTCCTGCACCAAAGGCATCCTCGCCATCTGCGTCTACCTGCTGGTCCAGGAAGGCAAGCTCGACCTCGACGCCCCGGTCGCCCGCTACTGGCCCGAGTTCGCCGCCAACGGCAAGACCGAGATCCCGGTCCGGTCCCTCCTCGACCACCGCTCCGGCCTGGTCGCCCTCGACCGCCCGTTCACCCTCGACGAGGTCCTCGCCTGGACCCCCGTCATCGAGGCCATCGAAGCCCAGAAACCCCTCTGGGAACCCGGCACCGCCCACTGCTACCACGGAATGACCTACGGTTGGCTCGTCGGCGAGGTAATTCGTCGCGTCACCGGCCACATGCCCGGCGTCTATTTCGCCGAACGCCTCGCGGTACCTTTGGGCCTGCGCACCTGGATCGGCCTGCCACCCGCCGAACACCAATCCGTCGCGCACCTCGAACCCCCACCCACCGAAGGCCCGGAAGAAGTCGTCCACCCCGTAGTCGACCGCGCCTTCACCATGGGCGGCGCCTACGCCTTCCCCGCCATCGACGGCGAAGTCACCTTCAACAACCCCGCCATCCTCGAAGCCGAGGTCCCCGGCGCCAACGGAGTGACGACCGCCTCCTCCCTGGCCCGCCTCTACGCCGCCTGCATAATGGAGATCGACGGCCCACCCCTCCTCACCCCCACCTCCATCGAAGACGCCATCACCCCCCAATCCTGGGGCCAAGAACTCTTCGACAAAATGGACAACGGCGCCCGCTGGGGCACCGGCTTCATGCTCGACTCCCCACCCTGGCGCCCCATGCTCACCCCCCGCAGCTTCGGCCACGACGGCGCCGGCGGCCAAGTAGCCTACGCCGACGACCACCACAAAATAGCCTTCGCCTACATCAACAACCAAATGGGCGGCCCCTCCGACACCCGCGCCAACAACCTCACCGCCGCCCTCAAATCCTGCGCCGAGCATCACCCCATCGTGTGATTTCTGCACTCATTCTGGATCTTGCGGTTGGGGTAGTGTCGAACAGGTGAGCACATCTACTGCGGGGATTTCTCCCGAGCTCCAAGTCTTGCATGATCTGGCGGATATCAGCCGTGAGATCGCGATCCTGGAGGGCCGGAAGTTGGTGTTGTTTGCCCGCTATCAGGAACTGCGGGAAAACGATAGTGATCACGCCACCCGGTCAATTCCAGACGAGTTGGCGATGGCGTTGCATATCAGCAGCCGCTACGCCGGCGCTCAGCTGGCGTTGGCCGTCGAGTTGCCGGAGCGGCTGCCGGACACCTTCGCTGCGTTGCAGGAGG
>NZ_DASYTH010000322.1:0-76181 GCF_036002505.1 Actinophytocola sp.
CCGGGCAGGCGTTGCGGTCGGGTGAGTGCGACCTGGCGGTGGCCGGCGGGGTCACGGTGATGGCGACGCCGACCACGTTCGTGGAGTTCAGCCGGCAGCGCGGGTTGTCCCCGGACGGGCGGTGCAGGTCGTTCTCGGCCACCGCGGACGGCACCGGCTGGTCCGAGGGCGCCGGGCTGCTGCTGCTGGAGCGGTTGTCCGACGCGCGCCGGCACGGCCACCGGATCCTCGGGGTGATCCGGGGCTCGGCGGTGAACCAGGACGGCACCAGCGGCCGGTTGACCGCGCCGAACGGTCCGGCGCAGGAGCGGGTGATCCGCGCGGCCCTGGCCAGTGCCGGACTGTCCACTTCGGACATCGAGGTGGTGGAGGCGCACGGCACCGGCACCACGCTGGGCGACCCCATCGAGGCCAATGCCCTGCTGAGCGTGTTCGGGCCGGACCGGGAACGCCCGCTGTGGCTGGGGTCGGTCAAGTCGAACCTGGGGCACACCCAGGCCGCGGCCGGGGTCGCCGGGATCATCAAGGTGATCCTGGCGTTGCGCCACAACCGGTTGCCGGCAACCCTGCACGTGACCGAACCGACCCCGCACGTGGACTGGACGTCCGGGGCGGTCGACCTGCTCACCGAGCCGCAGCCCTGGCCGGACACCGGAACTCCGCGCCGGGCCGGGGTTTCCTCGTTCGGCCTTGCCGGCACCAACGCGCACGTGATCGTCGAACAGAGCCCGGCCACGGGCGAGGTCGCGCCGGTGGTTTCCGGTCCGCAGCCCTGGATCATCACGGCCCGCTCCCCCACGGCCCTGTGCGCGCAGGCAAAGCGACTCGCCGAACACCTCGAGTCCACACCGGACACGCCGACGGCGGCGATTGCGAACACGCTGGCCCACCGGGCCAGGTTCGACCACCGGGCGGTGGTCATCGGGGGCTCGACACGGGACATGCTGCCCGCGTTGCGGGCGCTCGCCGGCGGCACCCCTCACCCATCCGCCTTCGTGGGTGCCGCCGGCGATGCGCCGAAGCTCGCGGTCGTGTTCACCGGCCAAGGCCAGCGGGTGGGCACGGGCCGGGAGCTGGCCGGGCGTTTCCCGGTGTTCGCCGGCGCCCTGGACGACGTGTGCGCCGGGCTGGATCCGCACCTGCCCGAGCCGGCGCTGTTCGCCCTGCACGTGGCCTTGTTCCGGCTGTTCGAGCACTGGGGACTACGTCCGAACGTCCTGATCGGACACTCGGTGGGCAAGGTGTCAGCGGCATATCTCGCCGGCGAGCTAAGCCTGCCGGACGCCTGCGCCCTGGTCGCTGCTCACACCGAGGCGGACACGGAGACCGACGCGGTCGACCTCGACGCGCTGGCGCGCGACGGGATCACCGCCTGCCTGGAGCTGGGCCCGGACCGTACGCTCGGCACGCTGCCCGAGCCGGCCGTCACCGTGGCGGCGCTGCACCGGGACCGGCCCGAGGTGGAAAGCGTGCTCGGCGCCGCAGCCAGCCTGCTCACCCACGGCTGCTCCGCCGCGCCGCCAACGGTTCCGGGCCCGCTCACCGACCTGCCCGGTTACCCGTTCGAGCGCCGGCGGTACTGGCTGGACGTGCCGGCCGTTCCCCGGGACGGGCCCGCCCCACCGGCTGATCTGTACACAGTGGACTGGCCGGCGCTGGATCGGGTGCCGGCCAGCCCGCGGCGCTCGGTGCTGCTCGGTGCGGACAGCCGGCTCGCCGAGCTGGCCGGGGCGACCTCCCATACAGATCTCGCCACGGTGGCGGAAAAGGTTCCGGACGTCGTGTTCGTGCCGGCGCAGCGGGGCGGCCCGGACGCCGGGCCGGTGCGGGCCGCCGTGCACGCGACGCTCGATCTGGTGCGGGAATGGCTGGCGGACAAGCGGTTCGCCGGTTCCCGCCTGGTGCTGCTCACCGCGGGTGCGGTGGGCCCGGGTGCGGCGCCGGACGACCTGGCCGGCGCCGCGCTCTGGGGTCTGTGCCGGGCCATCGAGGCCGAGCACCCGGGCCGGGTCGCCATGGTGGATCTCGATGACGACGCCACCCCCGGGGCGCTGGCCACGGCCGTCGCCTCCGGCCGGCCGCAGGTGGCCGTCCGCGGGGACACCTGCCACGCACCACGGCTCGTGCCCGCCGCCGTGACCCGCACGAACCGGGTGCTCGACCCGGCGGGCACGGTGCTGGTCACCGGCGCCGCGGGTGCGCTCGGGCGGCTCGTCACCCGGCATCTCGTTGCCGCACACGGGGTCCGGCGGCTGCTGCTGGTGAGCCGGAGCGGCGCGGGCGCACCCGGCATGGCCGAGCTGGTCGCCGATCTGTCCACTTCGGACGTCTCGGTCGCGGTGGCCGCGTGCGACGTCGCGGACCGGGCGTCGGTGGCCACCCTGGTCGCCTCCGTGCCGTCGCTCACCGCGGTCGTCCACCTGGCCGGCGTGGTGGATGACCGGCTGGCCGAAACGCTTCGCCCGGAGCGGGTGGACGCCGTGCTGCGGCCCAAAGTGGACGGTGCGTGGCACCTGCACGAGCTGACCCGCGACCGCGAGCTGGCCGCGTTCGTGCTGTTCTCCTCGGTGGCCGGGGTGTTGGGCAACGCAGGCCAGGCGCCCTACGCCGCCGCCAACGCCTACCTCGACGCGCTCGCCCGGCACCGCCACGCCCTCGGGCTGCCCGCGCTGTCGCTGGCCTGGGGGCCCTGGGACGGCGCCGGCATGGCCGCGGGTTTATCCGCCGCCGACCGGGCCCGGCTCACCCGTACCGGCCTCACACCCCTCACCGCCGCCGAAGGTCTTGCCCTGCTCGACACCGCGCTCGACGCTGGCGAACCGTTCCTGATCCCGGCGCGGCTGGATCTCACCCGGCGCCCGGACGCGCCCACCCGGCTCGCCAACCTGCCGGCCGCGGAACGGAACCGGGCGCTGCTGGACGCGGTGCGGACCGAGGCGGCCACGGTGCTCGGCCACCCGGACGCGGACGCGATCGGGGCCGGCCGGCCGTTCACCGAGTTGGGCTTCGACTCCCTGACCGGTATCGAACTGCGGGACCGGCTGGCCGAGGCCACCGGATTGGACCTGCCGGCCACGCTGACCTTCGACCACCCCACGCCCATCGCGGTCGCCGAGCATCTGGCCGGCCTCCACACCGGCACCACGCCGGCTCCGGCCACGATCACCCCGACCCGCAGCGATGAGCCGATCGCGATCGTCGGCATGGCCTGCCGGTTTCCCGGCGGGGTCAAGAGCCCCGAGGACCTGTGGCGGCTGGTGCGGGACGGCGTCGACGGCGTCGGGCCGTTTCCCACCGACCGCGGCTGGAACCTCGACGCGCTCTACCATCCCGATCCGGACCACGCCGGCACCAGCTACACCCGGCACGGCGGTTTCCTGTACGACGCGGGCGAGTTCGACGCCGCCTTCTTCGGGATCAGCCCGCGGGCGGCCACCGCCACCGACCCGCAGCAGCGGCTGCTGCTGGAAACCGCCTGGGAGGCGGTGGAACGCGCCGGGATCGATCCGACCTCGTTGCGCGGCAGCAACACCGGCGTGTTCACCGGCATCATGTACCACGACTACGGCGGCCGGGTGCCGCACGCGCCGGACGGGCTCGAAGGGTTCTTTCTCACCGGGAACACCGGCAGCGTGGCGTCCGGGCGGATCGCCTACACCCTCGGCCTGGAAGGCCCGGCGGTCAGCCTGGACACCGCCTGCTCCTCCTCCCTGGTGGCCCTGCACTGGGCGAGCCAAGCGCTCCGGACCGGCGAATGCGACCTCACCCTGGCCGGCGGCGTCACGGTCATGGCGACGCCCCGGACGTTCGTGGAGTTCAGCCGGCAGCGAGCGCTCTCCGCCGACGGAAGGTGCAAAGCGTTCTCCGCCAACGCCGACGGCACCGGCTGGAGCGAAGGCGCCGGCCTGGTACTACTGGAGCGCCTCTCCGACGCGCAGCGCCACGGCCACCCGATCCTGGCCGTGATCCGCGGCTCCGCGATCAACCAGGACGGCGCCAGCAACGGACTCACCGCCCCCAACGGACCCGCCCAGCAACGCGTCATCCGCCAGGCCCTCACCAACGCCGGACTGTCCACTAGCGACATCGACGCCGTCGAGGCACACGGCACCGGAACCGCACTCGGTGACCCCATCGAAGCCCAGGCACTCCTGGCCACCTACGGCGAGAACCGGCAGCGCCCGCTGTGGCTCGGCTCGGTCAAGTCCAACATCGGCCACACCCAGGCCGCGGCCGGCGTCGCCGGGCTGATCAAGATGATCGTGGCGCTGCGCCACGGAGAGCTGCCGCCGACCCTGCACGCCGCCGAGCCCTCACCCCACGTGTACTGGTCCACCGGCACCGTGTCGCTGCTCACCGAGCGCCGCCCCTGGCCACGCGGCGAAACCCCGCGCCGGGCCGGAATCTCCTCGTTCGGCGTGAGCGGCACCAACGCCCACGTGATCATCGAAGAGCCCCCGGACGACCACCTCCGGTCGATGACCGACTTGTCGCGGGAAGTTCCCACGACAGGTCCGTCTTGTCGCGGGAAGTTCCCACGACAAGTCGGCCCGGTACAGCCGTTCGTGATCTCCGGTAGGACGCCGGAGGCGGTGAGGGCCCAGGCCGGGCGGTTGCGCGAGGCTGCCCTCGACGTGGACCCGGCGGACCTCGCCGCCGCACTGATGTGCCGTACCGGGTTCGAGCACCGCGCCGTGGTGGTCGCCACCGACCGCGGCGAACTGCTGGTCGGACTGGATGCACTGTCGACCGGCAGGCCCGCAGCCAATCTGATCACCGGACAGACCCCCGAAGCTGTCGCACCGGTGTTCGTGTTTCCCGGTCAAGGATCCCAATGGGCCGGCATGGGATTGCGGCTGCGCCAGGAATTCCCGGTCTTCGCCGAGCACCTCGACGCCTGCGCCGAGACCCTGCGCCAGCACTGCGACTGGTCGCTACCTGACGTCCTCGGTGATGCGGAAGCGCTGGAGCGGGTGGACATCGTGCAGCCCGCACTGTTCGCGATCATGGTCTCGCTTGCCCGGCTCTGGGAATCGTTCGGTGTACGACCCGCCGCGGTGGTGGGCCACTCGCAGGGTGAGATCGCCGCCGCCCACATCGCCGGTGGACTCACGCTCGATGACGCCGCCCGGATCGTCTGCCTGCGCTCCCAATCCATCGCCGCGCATCTCACCGGCCGGGGCGGCATGCTGTCCGTGCCACAGCCCGCCGACGAGCTCGACTTACCCGACGGCGTCTGGATCGCCGCCG
This sequence comes from Actinophytocola sp., assembly GCF_036002505.1. GTDB lineage: Bacteria > Actinomycetota > Actinomycetes > Mycobacteriales > Pseudonocardiaceae > DASYTH01. Next base: position 5,251 of record NZ_DASYTH010000322.1, read on the forward strand.
TCAACGGCCCCACCAGCACGGTCGTCGCCGGCAGTCCTGATGTCCTCGACCGGATGCTCGCCCGGGACGTCGATGCCCGCCGCATCCCGGTGAACTACGCCTCCCACACTCCACACGTCGAACGCGTTCACGAGCACCTGCTCGACGTACTGGCCGACATCCGGCCCCAGTCGGGCGAGATCCCGTTCCACTCCACCGTCACCGGCACCCGACTTGACACCGCCACCCTCGATGCCGGGTACTGGTACCGCAACCTCCGCCAACCGGTTCAGCTCGAACGCACCATCCGGGCGTTGAACGCCGCCCACCACATCGAGATCAGCCCCCATCCCGTCCTCACCCACACCCTCGACGCCGCCACCGGCACCCTCCGCCGCGACGAGGACACGGTCCGGCGGATCCTGCTGTCACTTGCCGAGGCCCACGTCAACGGCGTCACGGTCGACTGGTCACCCCTGCTCCCGCGCCAGCCTGGCCACCTCGAGCTGCCGACCTATCCCTTCCAGCGCCAGCGCTTCTGGCTCGACGCCACGCCCGAGATCACCGACGCTCGTGATCTCGGGCTGACCCCCGCACAGCACCCGTTGCTCAGCGCCGCGATCCGACCCGCTGGCACCGGCACCACCGTCTACACCGGACAGATCTCCCGCACGACCCACCCCTGGCTCGCCGACCACGCCATCCTCGGCACCGTTCTCCTGCCCGGCACCGCCTTCCTCGACCTCGCTCTGCACGCGGCCGGCGGCACCCTCGACGAGCTCACCCTGCACAGCCCGCTCACCCTCACCGGCGACCAGGCCACCCAGCTCCAGGTCGTCCGCGCGGGAGACACACTCACCATCCACTCCCGGCCCGACGACGCCGAGTGGACCACCCACGCCACCGCCACCGTCGGCACGGGCACCCAGAAGTCCAAAGTAGACGGTTCCCGCCCGCCGTCCGCCACACCGCTGGACCTCGACCGGCTGTACGAGGGTCTCGCCGACCGCGGTTACCAGTACGGTCCCGCGTTCCGCGCCCTCCGCGCCGCCTGGACCGGCGGCCGGTACCACTACGCCGACGTCGCCCTGCCCGAAGGCGTTGGCAGCACAGGGTTCGCCGTCCACCCGGCTCTTCTCGACGCCGCGCTGCACGTTCTGGCGCTCGGGGACGACCTGCGCATCCCGTTCTCGTTCAGCGACATCCGGCTGCACAAGCCGGCCGCCACCGCCGCCTCCGTCAGCCTCACCACGCTCGACGGCGGCGGCGTGGCGCTGACCATGACCGGCACCGGCGGCGAGCCCGTTCTCACGATCGGCGCCATGACCACCCGCCCGGTCACCCAGCAGCAGCTCACCGCGCGGCCACCGCTGTACACAGTGGACTGGCCGGTCCTCGAACCGATGGCCCGACCCCGGCCGGCGCGCCCGTGGGCGGTCCTGGCTCCGGACCTCCTCTCGATTGGTGGCGCCCTGCACGAAGCCGGCGTCGGCGTCGAGATCCGCCCCGATCTTGCCGCGATCGCCGCCACCGCACCGGAGATCGTGCTGGCCACGATCATGCCCGATCCCGGGGACGACGAGCCGGCACGGACCCGGGCCGCGCTCGGGCAGGCGCTCGACCTGGTCCGGGCCTGGCTCGCCGAGGACCGGCTCACCGCCGCGCGGCTGGTCGTCCTCACCCGCGGCGCGGTCACGACCCATCCCGGCGACAAGGTCGATCCGGCTGCCGCCGCGGTCTGGGGCCTGCTCCGCTCGGCGCAGACCGAGCACCCCGGCCGGTTCGTGCTGCTCGACCTCGACGGCCACCCGAACACCCCGGCCGCCGTCGCCGCCGCGCTGGCCACCGGTGAACCGCAGCTCGCGGTGCGGGAAGGCGGGATCCACGTGCCACGGCTCGACCGCGCCCACCCAGGTAAGTCTCCTGTGGACGGTGCGCCGAGCTGGCGGCTGACCCTGCGCGGCTCGGGCTCGCTGGACGACCTGGCCTTCGAACCGAACCCGGAAGCGCTGGAACCGTTGGCGCCCGGGCAGGTCCGGGTAGGGGTCCGGGCCGCGGGCCTGAACTTCCGCGACGTGATGCGGGCGCTGAACCTGGTGCCCGACGACGGCCGGCCGGCGGCCGGGGAGGCCGCCGGGGTCGTGCTCGAGGTGGCACCGGACGTCACCGGCCTCGCACCGGGCGACCGGGTGCTGGGCCTGCTGGAGACCGGGGTCGGGCCGGTCGCGGTCACCAACCGGCGGATGCTGGTCCGGATGCCCACGGGCTGGTCGTTCGCGCAGGCCGCCGCCGCGCCGGTCGCCTACCTGACCGCCTACTACGGACTGGTCGACCTGGCCGGCCTCGAACCGGGTCAGCGACTGCTGCTGCACGCGGCCACCGGCGGCGTCGGGCTCGCCACGCTGCACCTGGCGCGGCATTGGGGCGTCGAGGTTTTCGCCACCGCGAGCCCGGGCAAGTGGGCGACGCTGCGCGCGCTCGGACTGGACGACGACCACCTCGCCTCGTCCCGCACGCTCGAGTTCGAGGAGCACTTCCGGGCCACCATGGGCCGGCCGGTGGACGTCGTGCTGAACTCCCTGGCCCGGGAGTTCGTCGACGCATCGCTGCGGCTGCTGGGCCCGGGCGGCCGGTTCCTCGAACTGGGCAAGACCGACCGGCGTGATCCGGACCGGGTCGCCGAGGACCACCCGGGAATCCGGTACCGGGCCTACGACCTGATGGACGCCGGCCCGGACCGCATCCTCGAGATGCTCGGCACACTGCGCGAGCTGTTCGAATCCGGCATGCTGCCACCGCTTCCGGTCACCGCATGGGACATCCGGCGCGCCCCGGAGGCGCTGCGCCACCTGAGCCAGGCCCGGCACACCGGCAAGATCGTCCTCACCATTCCGTCCACAATGGACCCCGCGGGAACCGTGCTGATCACCGGTGGCGCCGGCGGGCTGGGCAGCCGCGTCGCCCGCCACCTCATGGTCGAGCACGGCATCCGGCACCTCGTGCTGACCAGCCGGAGCGGAGTGGGCACCGAGCTCGCAACGGAGCTCGAGGCCTTGGGCGCCAACGTGATCCTCGCGGCCTGCGATGTTGCCGACCGGGCCGCGCTGGCCGGGCTGCTGGCGGCGATCCCGGCTGCGCACCCGCTCACCGCGGTGGTGCACGCCGCGGGGGTGCTCGACGACGGCGTGGTCGGGTCGCTGACCCCGGAGAGGCTCGACGCGGTGCTGCGCCCCAAGGTCGACGGTGCCTGGCACCTGCACGAGCTGACCCGCGACCTCGATCTCGCCGAGTTCGTGCTGTTCTCCTCGGCGGCCGGCACGCTCGGCACCGCCGGGCAGGCCAACTACGCGGCCGCCAATGCATTCCTGGACGCGCTCGCCGCGCACCGGGCCCGCGCCGGGCTGCCGGCCGTCTCGCTCGGCTGGGGACTGTGGGCGGACGCGAGCGCGATGACCCGCGGGATGCCGGCCGCCGACGTGGCCCGGCTGCGGCGGTCCGGGCTCGCGGCCGTCCCCACTCCGCTCGGCCTCACCCTGTTCGACCGCGCCCGCGCCGGCGACCGGCCCACGCTCCTCCCGGTTCTGCTGGACCTGCCGGCGTTGCGATCCGGCGAGATCCCTCCGCTGCTACGCAACCTCGTCCAGTCGCCACGGGTCGCCACCGATTCCACCGTGGACATAGCGGACCTGGACGAGCTGGTGCGCGCCCACGCGGCCACGGTGCTGGGCCACACCGCGGCCACCGCGGTGGATCCGGCGAAAGCGTTCAAGGACCTGGGTTTCGACTCGCTGACCGCGGTGGAGCTGCGCAACCGGCTGGCCGCGGCGACCGGACTGCGGCTGCCGGCCACGCTGGTGTTCGACCACCCCACGCCGGCCGCGGTCGCCGGTCACCTGCGGGAGCGGTTGGCACCCGACCCCGCCGGCGCGCTGCTTGCCGAGCTGGACCGGATCGAGGCGGCGCTGCCCACGGTCCGGCCGGACGATCGGGTCACCGCGCGGCTGCGGTCGCTGCTCTCCCGCTGGCAGGGCCTCACCGGCGAGAACACCGGCGACCTCGCCGCGGCGAGCGACGAGGAATTGTTCGACGCACTGGACAACGAGCTCGGCAGGGCCCGGGGAGGCGCCCCAGGTTGAACACCGAGGACAAGCTCCGCGACTATCTCCGGCGGGCCACCGCGGACCTGCGCCAAGCCAACCAGCGGGTCCGCGAGCTGGAGGAGCGCGACCGTGAGCCGGTCGCGATCATCGGCATGGCCTGCCGCTTCCCCGGCGGAGTGGCCTCACCGGAGCAGTTGTGGGAGCTGGTGTCCACCGGCCGCGACGCGATCGGCGATTTCCCCGCCGACCGCGGCTGGGGCGACATCCTCGATAAGTCCACTGTGGACAAGGGGGGCTTCCTGGCCGGCGCGGACCGGTTCGACGCGGACTTCTTCGGCATCAGCCCGCGCGAAGCCGAGACGATGGACCCGCAGCAGCGCGTGCTGCTGGAGATCACCTGGGAGGCCGTCGAGTCCGCCGGAATCCTGCCGGAGTCCCTGCGCGGCAGCGACACCGGCGTCTACGTCGGGGTGATCGCGCAGGACTACGCGCCGCGCCCGGCGGAGACGCCGCCCGAGGTGGAAGGCTTCCTGCTGACCGGCAACACGACCAGCCTCGCCTCCGGCCGCGTCGCCTACACGTTCGGGCTGGAGGGACCGGCGGTCACCGTGGACACCGCCTGCTCGTCGTCGCTGGTCGCCCTGCACCTCGCGGTGCAGGCGTTGCGGCGCCGGGAGTGCGGGCTCGCCCTGGCCGGCGGGGTGACCGTCCTGGCCACGCCGGCGCTGTTCACCGAGTTCAGCCGGCAGGGCGGGCTCTCCCCCGACGGGCGCTGCCGCTCGTTCGCCGAGAGCGCCGGCGGCACCGGGTTCGCCGAGGGCGCCGGTCTGCTGCTGGTGGAACGGCTCTCCGACGCGGTCCGCCACCGGCACCCGGTGCTCGCGGTGATCCGAGGCACGGCGGTGAACCAGGACGGGGCCAGCAACGGCCTCACCGCGCCGAGCGGCCCGGCGCAGGAGCGGGTCATCCGCGCCGCGCTGACCAACGCCGATCTGTCCACTTCGGACATCGGGGTGGTGGAGGCGCACGGCACCGGTACCACCCTCGGCGACCCCATCGAAGCGCACGCGCTCATCGCCACCTACGGCCGGCGCCGCGACCGCCCGCTCCAGCTGGGCTCGGTCAAGTCCAACCTCGGCCACACCCAGGCCGCCGCGGGCGTCGCCGGCCTGCTCAAGATGATCATGGCGCTGCAGCGCGAGGAGATCCCGCCCACGCTGCACGTGGACGCGCCGAGCCGGCACGTGGACTGGACGGCCGGCTCGGTGGCGCTCGCGACCGAGCCGAAACCGTGGCCACGCAACGACATTCCGCGCCGGGCCGGCGTGTCCTCGTTCGGCGTCAGCGGCACCAACGCACACGTGATCATCGAAGAGGCGCCCGCACCCGACAAAACCACGAACGCGCCGGTCACCGGTCCGGTCCCGTGGATGCTGTCGGCCCGCACCGAACCGGCGCTGCGGGCACAGGCCGGCCGGCTGCGAGACCTCCCCGGCGCACCCGCCGACGTCGCTTTCTCCTTGGCCACCACGAGAACCCGGTTCGAACACCGGGCAGCGATCGTGACGGAAGACCGCGCCGGATTCGAGCGAACCCTCGCCGCGCTGGCGGCGGGCGAGCCGGCGCCGGAGGTGCTCCGTACCACCACGGACCCGGACGGCAAGGTCGCGTACCTGTTCTCCGGACAGGGCGGTCAGCGCGCCGGCATGGGCCGCCGGCTGCACGAGCGGTTCGGCGTGTTCGCCGAGTCGTTCGACGAAACCTGTGCCCTGCTGGGACTTTCGCCTCGGGGCGTGTTCGGCGGCACGGTCGACCTGAACCAGACCGGCCACGCCCAGCCGGCGCTGTTCGCCCTCGAGGTGGCGCTGTTCCGGCTGCTGGAGTCGTGGGGGGTGCGACCGGATCTCCTGCTGGGCCACTCGATCGGTGAGGTGGCCGCCGCGCACGTGGCCGGGGTGCTGAGCCTGCCCGGCGCGTGCACGCTGGTCTCGGCCCGCGCCCAGCTGATGCAGGCGCTTCCGCCGGGTGGCGCCATGATCTCGGTCGCCGCCGGCCCCGGCACGGTGCTGCCGCTGCTGGCGGGCCACGAGGACGCCGCCCTCGCCGCGGTGAACGGCCCGGCCTCGGTGGTGATCTCCGGCGCCGAGCCGACCGTGCTGCGTCTCGCCGGTGAGCTTGCCGCGGCCGGTCACCGGACCCGCCGGCTGCCCGTCAGCCACGCGTTCCACTCGCCGCTGATGGCGCCGATGCTGGCCAGGTTCCGCGCCGCCCTGCGGCGTGTTTCGCTGGGCACACCGGCGATTCCGATCGTGTCGACGCTGACCGGGCGGCTGGTGACCGGGGAGCTGGCCGACCCGGACCACTGGGTGCGGCAGGTCCGCGAGCCGGTGCTGTTCCACGACGGCGTGCGAACGCTGGCGGCACAGGGGGTCCGCACGTTCGTGGAGCTGGGCCCGGACGGCGCGCTCACCGTGCTGGCACAGGATGGCGCCCCCGGGGACACGCTGTTCCTGCCGGCCCTGCGCCGTGACCACGAGGAGGACCGCGCGCTGCTGTCCACGGTCGCCCAGCTGCACAACCGCGGTGCCGGGGTCGACTGGCGCGCCGTGCTGCCCGGCGCCACCCGGGTCGACCTGCCCACGTATCCCTTCCAGGGCCAGCGGTTCTGGCTCACCCGGCGCCCGGCCGTCACCGCCGAGCGGCTCGGCCAGCGCACCGCCGGGCACCCGCTGCTCGGCGCCACCCTGGAGCTGGCCGGCGAGGGCCGCACGGTGTTCACCGGCTGGCTGTCCACGGCCACCCAGCCGTGGCTCGCCCAGCACGCCGTCGCCGGCACCGTGCTGCTGCCCGCCACCGCGCTGATCGACCTCGCGGTCCACGTCGCCGAGCACGCCGGCGGGCTGCGCGTCGCCGAGCTGACCCTCGAGGCGCCGCTCCCGGTCGACAGCACCGGCCGGCAACTCGAGATCGTGCTGGACCAGCACGGCGACCTGAATATCCACAGTAGACAGGACGGCGGCGACTGGGTCCGGCATGCCAGAGCGCGGCTGAGCCAGGACGCCGCGACCACCCCGCCCGACCAGCTGGGCGAGTGGCCGCCGGCCGGGGCGATCCCGCTCGATCTCGCCGGGGCCTACGACCGGCTCGACGCACGCGGTTACCGGTACGGCCCGTCGTTCCGAGGACTGCGCGCGGCCTGGACGGCCGGCGACGACCTTTACGCGGAGGTCGAGCTACCGGACGAGTTGCGGGCCGAGGCCGGCCGGTTCGGCGTCCATCCCGCGCTCCTCGACGGGGCGCTGCACCCGTTGCTGCTGACCAACGAGGGAGCACCGACGGTGCCGTTCTCCTGCACCGGCATCGCGTTGCACGCCACCGGCGCGACCCGCCTGCGGGTTCGCATCAGGCGATCCGGCGACACGGTGTCGTTGCTCGTCGCGGACCCCGGCGGAGCACCGGTCGCCTCGATCGAATCCCTTGCCCTGCGCGAGCTGCCGGCCGCCGAGGCAGCACCACTGTACACAGTGGACTGGATCCCGGTGCCGGCCGCGAACCCCGAACCGCCCGGGGCGCAACGGGCGGTGCTGTCCGTGCCCTTCCTCGACCCCGGGCCGGACGCGGCCGCCGCGCACGAGGTCGCCGGGCGCGCGCTCGGCCTGCTGCGCGACTGGGTCGCCGAGGACCGCGGCCGGCTGGTTCTGCTCACCCGCGGCGCGGTCGCCGCCCGGCCGGGCGATCCGGTGCCCAACCCTGCGGCGGCCACGCTGTGGGGACTGGTCCGCACCGCGGCCGCCGAGCACCCGGGTCGGGTGTCCGTTGTGGACATCGAGGCCGCCACCACCCCGGACGCGCTGGACGCCGCCGTCGGCACCGGCGAGCCCCAGGTCACCATCCGCGACGGCGTCCCGCACGTTCCCCGGCTCGCCCCGGTCGCCGGCGCGTTGCCGGTGCCGGCCGGCGGGCTGTGGCACCTCGACACCACCGCGCCCGGCACGCTGACGAACCTGGCGCTGGTCGAGCATCCCGACGCGGCCCGGCCGCTGCGCCCGGGCGAGGTGCGGATGGCGGTCCGCGCGGCCGGGCTGAACTTCCGCGACGCGCTGATCGCCCTGGACCGGTACCCGGATGCGGCGCTGATCGGTAGCGAGGGTGCCGGCATCGTGCTCGAGACCGGGCCGGGGGTGGCCGATCTCGCCACCGGGGACCGGGTCTTCGGCCTGCTCTCCGGCGGCGTCGGCCCGGTCGCGATCACCGAACGGGCGCTCGTGACGAGGATGCCGGCCGGCTGGTCGTTCGCCCAGGCGGCCGGGGTGCCGGTCGTGTTCCTGACCGCCTACCACGGCCTGGTGGATCTCGCCGGCGTGCGGCCCGGTGAGTCGGTGCTGGTGCACTCGGCGGCCGGCGGCGTCGGGCTGGCCGCGGTGCAGCTGGCGCGACACCTGGGTGCGGAGGTGTTCGGCACCGCGAGCCCGGCGAAATGGCCGGCGCTGCACGGGTTCGGCCTGGACGAGCGGCACCTCGCCGGATCCCGCACGCTGGACTTCGAGGCGAGGTTCCGGACGGCGACCGGGGGTGCCGGGGTCGACGTGGTGCTGAACTCACTGGCGGGGGGGTTCGTGGACGCGTCGCTGCGGCTGCTCCCCCGCGGCGGGCGGTTCCTGGAGCTGGGCAAGACCGACATCCGGGCAGCCGGCGAGGTGGCCGCCGCGCACCCCGGCGTCGCCTACCGGGCGTTCGACCTGCTCGAAGCCGGGCCACAACGAATCCAGGACATGCTGATCACGGTGGTGAAGCTGTTCGACGCCGGCGTGCTGCGGCCGCTGCCGGTCACCGCCTGGGATGTCCGGCGGGCGTCCGAGGCGTTCCGGTTCCTCAGCCAGGCCAGGCACACCGGCAAGCTCGTGCTCACCATCCCGTCCACTGTGGAGGGACAGGTCCTGGTCACCGGCGGCACCGGCGCACTCGGCCGGCACCTCGCCCGGCATCTGGTCACCCGGCACGGAGTGCGCGAGCTGGTGCTCGCCAGCCGGCAGGGCGAGCGAGCCGAGGGCGCCACCGAACTGGCCGGCGAGCTCGCCGAGTTGGGCGCCCGGGTCCGGGTGGTGGCCTGCGACCTGGCCAACCGGGACGCCGTGGCCACGCTGCTGTGGTCGATCCCCGAGCTGGCCGCGGTGATCCATCTGGCCGGCACGGCCGGGGACGGCCCGCTGCACACGCTGACGGACGACGCCCTGCACACCACCCTTCGCTCCAAAGTAGACAGTGCCTGGCTCCTGCACGAACTGACCCGCAACCGCGACCCGGCCGCGTTCGTGCTGTTCTCCTCGGTGGCCGGGGTGTTGGGAAACGCCGGGCAGGGCGCGTACGCCGCGGCCAACGCCTATCTCGACGCCCTGGCGCAGCACCGGCACGCCCAGGGGTTACCCGCGCTGTCGCTGGCCTGGGGTCCGTGGGACGGCACCGGCCTGGCCACGCGCCTGACCGAGGCGGACCGCACCCGGCTGGCCCGCGCCGGCATCACCCCGCTCACCACCGCGGAGGCGCTCCGCCTCCTCGACACCGCGCTGACATCCGCCGACCCGCTACTGGTTCCCGCACGGCTGCCGGGATCCCTGGTGCGGAGCCAGGTCCGGGCACCGGCCCGGCGGATCGCCGGACCGGAGCGGAAGCGGCCCCCGCTGGATCTGGTCCGGGCCGAGGCCGCCGTGGTACTGGGGCATACCGACGCGACGAAAATCGGGGCGACCCGGCTGTTCACCGAGCTGGGGTTCGACTCCCTGACCGCGATCGAGCTGCGCAACCGCCTCGCGACCGCGACCGGGCTGCCCCTGCCCGCCACGCTGATCTTCGACCATCCCACGCCCACCGCCGTCGCCGAATACCTGGCCGGCCCGGCCGGAGCCCCAGCCATGGTCACCGCGAGCCACACCGATGAACCGATCGCGATCATCGGTATGGCCTGCCGCTTTCCCGGCGGGGTCAGGAGTCCCGAGGACCTGTGGCGGCTCGTCCGGGACGGGGTCGATGCCATCGGCCCATTCCCGACCAACCGCGGCTGGAACCTGGACGCGCTCTACGATCCCGACCCGGACCATCCCGGCACGAGCTACGCCCGCCAGGGTGGTTTTCTTTATGACGCAGGCGACTTCGACGCCGCCTTTTTCGGGATCAGCCCGCGCGAGGCGACGGCGACCGACCCGCAGCAGCGGCTGCTGCTGGAAACCGCCTGGGAGGCGGTGGAACGCGCCGGGATCGACCCGACCTCGTTGCGCGGCAGCAACACCGGCGTGTTCACCGGCATCATCACCGGCGACTACGCCGCCGTCACAGACGGATTCGAGGGCCACCTGTCCATCGGCAACACCGCCAGCGTGGCGTCCGGGCGGATCGCCTACACCCTCGGCCTGGAGGGCCCGGCGGTCAGCCTGGACACCGCCTGCTCCTCCTCCCTGGTGGCCCTGCACTGGGCGAGCCAAGCGCTCCGGACCGGCGAATGCGACCTCACCCTGGCCGGCGGTGTGTCGGTCATGGCCGGGCCGACCAACTTCATCGAGTTCAGCCGGCAGCGGGCGCTCTCCGCCGATGGCCGGTGCAAAGCGTTCTCCGCGGAGGCAGACGGCACCGGCTGGGGTGAAGGTGCCGGGTTGGTGTTGCTGGAGCGTCTCTCCGACGCGCAACGTCACGGCCACCCGATCCTGGCCGTGGTCCGCGGTTCGGCGGTCAACCAGGACGGCGCCAGCAACGGACTCATCGCCCCCAACGGACCCGCCCAGCAACGCGTCATCCGCCAGGCCCTCACCAACGCCGGACTGTCCACAACAGACATCGACGCCGTCGAAGCCCACGGCACCGGCACATCTCTCGGCGATCCCATCGAAGCCCACGCACTCCAAGCCACCTACGGCCAGAACCGCGACCGGCCGCTCTGGCTCGGCACGATCAAGTCCAACATCGGCCACACACTGGCGGCCGCCGGTGTGGCCGGTGTGATCAAGATGGTGCAGGCGTTGCGGCACCGCACGTTGCCCAGGACGCTGCACATCTCCGAGCCGTCCCCGCACGTCGACTGGTCGGCGACACCCGTCCAGTTGCTCACCGAGACCCGTCCCTGGCCGGGCACCGCACGCCGCGCGGCCGTCTCCTCGTTCGGCATCTCCGGCACCAACGCCCACGTCATCATCGAGCAGGCGCCGGAGCACGCACCCGCGGAAATCCGAAGTGGACAGACGGCGCCGGTACTGATCTCTGCCCGTACCCCCAGGGCGCTCCGGGCCCGCGCCGACCAGTTGCGCGGCTATACCGTCGCCCGCACCGACCTGGAACCCGCCGAGCTGGCCGCCGGTCTGGCGGCGAACGCGACGTTCGACCACCGGGCCGTGGTGGTGGCCGCCGACCGCGGCGGGTTGCTGGCCGGGCTCGACTCCCTCGCCGGCGGCGACCAGGCCGCCAACCACGTCACCGGGCAGGCCACCGAGAGCATCGCGCCAGTGTTCGTGTTCCCCGGTCAGGGCCCGCAATGGGCCGGCATGGGATTGCAGCTGCGCCAAGAGTTCCCGGTCTTCGCCGAGCATCTTGACGCCTGCGCCGAGGCGTTGGGTCCGTACCGTGACTGGTCGCTGCTCGACGTCCTCGGCGACACCGAAGCACTGGAGCGGGTGGACGTCGTGCAACCCGCGCTGTTCGCGATCATGGTCTCCCTCGCGCGGCTCTGGGAATCGTTCGGGGTGCGGCCCGCTGCGGTGGTCGGCCACTCCCAAGGCGAGATCGCCGCCGCCCACATCGCCGGCGGACTGTCTCTCCATGACGCCGCCCGGATCGTCTGCCTGCGCTCCCAAGCCATCGCCACCCACCTCACCGGCCACGGCGGCATGCTCTCGGTTCCCCTACCGGCGGACGCCATCGACCTACCCGACGGTGTCTGGATCGCCGCCGTCAACGGACCCACCCACACCGTCCTCGCCGGCAACCCCGACGCCCTCAACCGGCTGCTCACCCACTGTCTCACCCACGACGTCCGCGCCCGCCGCATCCCCGTCGACTACGCCTCTCACACACCGCACGTCGAACGCGTGCGCGAGCACCTCCTGCCGGCGCTCGCCGCCATCGAACCCCGGTCGGCCGAAATCCCATTCCACTCCACCGTCACCGGCACCGCACTCGACACCGCCACCCTCGACGCCGACTACTGGTACCGCAACCTCCGCCAGCCTGTCCTCTTCGACCACACCATTCGCCAACTCAACGCCGACCACCACATCGAGATCAGCCCCCATCCCGTCCTCACCCACACCCTCGGCACCGCCACCGGCACCCTCCGCCGCGACGACGACACTCCGCACCGCTTCCTGCTCTCCCTCGCCGACGCCCACGTCAACGGCGTCCCAGTGAACTGGAACCGGATCATGGTGAGTCGGGCGCTGCCCGACCTGCCCACCTACCCGTTCCAGCGCCGGACCTACTGGCTTCCGGCACGGCACACCGCCGGTCTCGGGCTCACGCCCGCACAGCACCCCTTGCTCAACGCCACAATCCAACCCGCCGGCACCGACCTCACCGTCTATACCGGACAGATCTCCCGCAGCACCCACCCCTGGCTCGCCGACCACGCCATCCTCGGCACCGTCCTGGTGCCCGCCACCGCCTTCCTCGACCTCGCCCTGCACGTCACGACCGAGTCGATCGAAGAGCTCACCCTGCACACCCCGCTCACCCTCACCGCAGGCGAAACGCGGCAACTCCAGGTCGTCCACTCGGGACACGACGTCACCATCCACGCCCGGCCGGCCGACGAGACCGGCTGGACCACCCACGCCACCGCGATCCTCGCGGCGCCCACGGCACCCGGCGCCGGCTTCCCGTGGCCGCCCCGCGATGCCACCCCGATCGACCTCGACCAGCACTACGCCCGGCTGGCTGGACACGGCTACCAGTACGGGCCGACGTTCCAAGGGCTCCGCGCCGCGTGGACCGGCGGCCGGCACCACTACGCCGAGGTCGCTCTCCCCGACGGCATTGACAGCCAGGGGTTCGCCATCCACCCCGCGCTGCTCGACGCCGCTCTGCACACCGTGGGCGGCGCGGACCTGCGCATCCCCTTCGCCTGGACCGGAGTGACCCTGCACCGCACCGGGGTCACGGCCCTCCGGGTGCGGTTGACCACCGTCGAAGACAACACCGTGTCGCTCACCGCGGTCGACGAGTCCGGGCGGCCGGTCGTCACCGTCGACCGGTTGACCACCCGCCCGGCCCCCGACCTGCAACTCACCGGGACACGACTGCCGCTGTACACGGTGGACTGGCCGGTGATCCCCGCTGGCCCGCACACCGAGCCAACCGGCTGGGTCACGCTCGGTACACCCCAGCCAGGACTCGACGGTTACCCGGATCTGGCCGGGCTTCGGGCCGCGCTCGACAACGGCGCCCCGGCACCGGAAGTCCTGCTGCACGCCGGGGACACCGGCGGCGGCGTCCCGGAGCGCACCCGCCGCATGTTGGCCCTGCTCCAGGCATGGCTGGCCGACGAGCGGCTCGGCGGTTCCCGCCTGGTCGTGCTCACCCGGAACGCGGTGGCCACCGAACCGGGCGCGGACGTGACCGACCTCGCCGGCGCCGCGACCTGGGGCCTGGTGCGCTCCGCGCAGTCCGAGAACCCCGACCGGTTCGTGTTGCTGGACCTCGACGACCACGCCACCCCCGCCGCCCTGGCCGCGGCGGTCGCCACCGGCGAGCCACAACTCGCGCTACGCTCCGGCCGGCCGCACACACCCCGGCTGGCTCCATCGTCCACATCGGACAACAAGGTCCGGCTCGATCCGGACGGCACGGTGCTGATCACCGGCGGAACCGGCGCGCTGGGCCGGATCGTGGCCCGGCATCTCGTCGCCGCCCACGGGGTCAAGCACCTGCTGCTGGTGAGCCGGCGCGGGGGCGGCGCGGACCTGGTGGCGGAGCTGCACAAGGCCGGCGCCACCGCGCGGATCGTCACCTGCGACGCCGCCGACCGGGAGGCGCTGGCCGCACTGCTGGCCGACGTGCCGGCCGAGCATCCGCTGACCGCCGTGGTGCACATGGCCGGCGTGCTCGACGACGGCATCCTCCAGTCGCTCACCCCGGAGCGGCTGGACACCGTGCTGCGCCCCAAGGTCCTCTCTGCCCTGAACCTGCACGAGCTGACCGCCGGGTCGAACCTGGCGGCGTTCGTGCTGTTCTCCTCCGCGGCCGGCGTGCTCGGCAGCGCGGGCCAGGCCAACTACGCCGCGGCCAACGCCTTCCTCGACGCGCTCGCCCAGCACCGGGCCCACCACGGCCTGCCCGCGGTCTCGCTCGCCTGGGGCCTCTGGGGCGTGACGAGTCGAATGACCAACCACCAGCGAACCGGGCTCACGCCATTGTCTGTCGACAGTGGACTGTCACTTCTGGACTCGGCGCTGACGGCCGGACCGGCCGTGGTTCCGGTCAAGCTCGAGCTGCCCGCCCTGCGTGCCCACGCCGCGGCGGGCACGCTGCCGCACCTGTTCCGTGGCCTGGTCGACGCACCGGTCCGCCCGGAGGCGACCGCCGACCTGGCCGGCCGGCTCGCCGCCACACCACCGGCCGAGCGGGCCATCCTCGTGCTCGACGTGGTGCGCCGCACCGCGGGCGCCGTGCTCGGTCACTCCGCGCCGGCCAGCGTGGCCCCCGAAAAGCCGTTCAAGGACCTGGGTTTCGACTCACTGACCGCGGTCGAGCTGCGGAACCGGCTGCGCGCGGCCACCGGGCTGCACCTGGCCGCCACCGCGGTCTTCGACCACCCGACGCCGGCCGCGCTGGCCGAGCACATCCGAACCCGCCTCGAACCGGCCCCGGTGAGCCGGGTCGTCCCACCATCCACCGCGGAGAACGTCGTCGACCGGGAGCCCATCGCGATCATCGGCATGGCCTGCCGCTTCCCCGGCGGCGTCCAGCACCCCGACGACCTGTGGCGGCTGGTCCGGGACGGCGTCGACGCCATCGGCCCGTTCCCCACCAACCGCGGCTGGAACCTCGACGCGCTCTACCATCCCGACCCGGACCACCCAGGAACCATCTACACCCGCCAGGGCGGGTTCCTGTACGACGCCGACGAGTTCGACGCCGCGTTCTTCGGAATCAGCCCGCGCGAGGCCACCGCCACCGACCCGCAGCAGCGGCTGCTGCTGGAAACCGCCTGGCATGCCGCCGAGCACGCCGGAATCGACCCGACCTCGCTGCGCGGCACCGAGACCGGCGTGTTCACCGGGATCATGTACGGCGACTACGCGACCCGATTGGGCACCGCGCCGCCGGAGTACGAGCCGTTCCTCGGCAGCGGCAGCGCGGCCAGCGTCGCCTCCGGCCGGATCGCCTATACCCTGGGCCTGGAGGGCCCGGCGGTCAGCGTGGACACGGCCTGCTCGTCCTCACTGGTCGCCTGCCATCTCGCGATCACCGCGCTGCGGCAGCACGAATGCTCGCTGGCGCTGGCCGGCGGGGTCACCGTGCTGTCGACGCCGGGCGTGTTCGTGGAGTTCAGCCGGCAGCGCGGGCTGTCCCCCACCGGCCGGTGCCGCTCGTTCGCCGGGGACGCCGACGGCACCGGGTTCGGCGAGGGCGCCGGGCTGCTCCTGCTGGAGCGGCTCTCCGACGCACGCCGCCGAAACCACCCGATCCTCGCGGTGATCCGCGGTTCCGCGGTGAACCAGGACGGCGCCAGCAACGGCCTCACCGCACCGAACGGGCCCGCCCAGCAGCGCGTCATCCGCCGGGCCCTGGCCAACTCCGGCTTGTCCACTTCGGACATCGACGCGGTGGAGGCGCACGGCACCGGCACCGTACTCGGCGACCCCATCGAGGCCCAGGCGCTCCTGGCCACCTACGGGCAGCACCGGGGCCGCCCCCTGTGGCTCGGCTCGGTCAAGTCCAACCTCGGCCACACCCAGGCCGCGGCCGGGGTGGCCGGGATCATCAAGATGGTGCAGGCACTGCGGCACAACATGTTGCCGCCCACGCTGTACGCCGGCGACCCGTCGTCCCATGTGGACTGGTCGAGCGGGCCGGTGGCGCTGCTCACCGAGGCACGGCCGTGGCCGGACGGCGAGACGCCCCGCCGCGCCGCGGTGTCCTCGTTCGGCATCTCCGGCACCAACGCCCATCTCATCCTCGAACAGGCCCGAACGCTCGCCGAAACCCCGGCCGAGCCCCGGGAGCTCCCCGTGCCGCTGGTGCTCTCGGCGAAGTCCGAAGCCGCCCTGCGCGCCCTGGCCGAAACCGTGCACAAGGCCGTGACCGCCGGTTCGGATCTCGCCGCGGTGGCCCGGACCCTGGCCACCCGCACCGTGTTCGACCGGCGCGCCGTGGTGGTGGCCCGGGACCGGGCGGAGGCGGCGGCCGGCCTGCGCGACCCGTACCTGGCCGGCGGCGAGGCCGGCGGCCGCACCGCGTTCCTGTTCACCGGCCAGGGAAGCCAGCGGCCCGGCATGGGACGCACCCTGCACCAACGGTTTCCGGTGTTCGCCGAGGCGCTCGACGAGGTGTGCCGGCACCTCGACCCGCACCTGACCCGACCGCTCCGCGACGTGATCTTCGCGCCGCCGAGGTCCGGGGACGCCGAGCTGCTCGACCGGACCGACTACACCCAGGCGGCGCTGTTCGCTTTCGAGGTCGCGCTCTACCGGCTGCTCACGCACTACGGCCCATGTCCCGGGTATCTGCTCGGCCACTCCATCGGCGAGCTGGCCGCCGCGCACGTGGCCGGCGTGCTCACCCTGCCCGGCGCCGCCACTCTGGTCGCCGCCCGCGGCCGGCTCATGCGGTCCGCGCCCGCGGGCGCGATGGTGTCGATCCAGGCCACCGAGGCGGAGGTCCGCACCTCTCTCCCGGAAACCGTCGCCGTCGCCGCCGTCAACGGTCCACAAGCGACGGTGATCTCCGGGGACGCCGGCGCGGTCGCCGAGGTCACCCGGCACTGGCGAACCCTGGGGCGCAAGACAAAACGCCTGCGCGTCGGCCACGCCTTCCACTCCCCCGCGATGGACGGTGCGCTCGGCGAGCTGGACCGCGTGTCCGCCGGAATCCCGCTGGCACCGCCGGAGATCCCGGTGATCTCCAACCGCACCGGGGAGATCGCCGAGTACACCCCGGGCTACTGGGCTCGCCACGCCCGCGACCCGGTCCGCTTCCTCGACGGCGTGCGCACCCTGGACCGCCTCGGCGTCAGCACGTTCGTCGAGGTGGGCCCGGACGCCGTGCTCACCGCCCTGACCGCCGGCTGTCTCGACCGGACGGCCACCCTGCTCCCCGCCCTGCGCGCCGACCGCCCCGAGGACCAGACCCTGCTCACCGCCCTCGGCGGCCTGCACGTCAACGGCGGCACGGTCGACTGGCCCGCCCTGCTCGGCCCCGGCCCCGGCGCCGACCTCCCCGGCTATCCCTTCCAGCGCAGACGCTACTGGCTCGGCGCGCCCGAGGTTCGCCACGACGACCCCGACCCGGACCCGGACGACGGCATCGATCCCGCCGACCGGCTGAGGTCCGCGCTGTGCGAGCGGGACGCCGGGGAGCGGCACACGATCCTGCTCGACCTGATCCGCACGCACGCCGCCGCGGTGCTCGACCACCCCTCCGCCACCGACGTCAACGCCGAGCGCACCTTCACCGACGCCGGTTTCTCCTCGTTCACCGCCCTGGAGCTGCGCAACGTCCTCGCCGCCGCCACCGGCCTCGACCTGGACCCGGTCGTGATCTTCCAGCATCCCACGCCGGCCGCGCTCGCCGACTACCTGCGGGCGCGTTTGGACTGATCGGGAAGTCCCGCGGGACCCCGTCACCCTTGCCGCCGTTCGAGCGATATAAACCTGGTTGGCAGTTACGGTCGGGTCGGTGAGGGCGGGACAGATGGCGTTACACGTGTTCATCAGCTACGCCAGGAAGGACCAGGCACGCGCGACCCAGCTGCGGGCGGACGTCCATCAGCTCGGTCACGCGGTGTGGTTCGACCAGGACGTCTCCGGCGGCCACCAGTGGTGGAGCACGATTCTGCAGCAGATCCGGGACTGCCACGTGTTCGTGTTCGTACTCAGCCCCTACTCCGTGACCTCCCGGGCCTGCCTCGCCGAGCTGAACTACGCGGAGGTGCTGCGCCGGCCGATCCTGCCGATCATGGTGCGCTCGGTGAACCCGTCCACGGCACCCGCGGTCGTGGCCAACACGCAGATCATCGACTACACCAACCGCACCACGGACACGGTGTTCTCGCTGCTGAACGGGTTCAACAGGATGCCGAGGCCCGGCCCGCTCCCGCAACCGCTGCCGCCGGAGCCGGCGATCCCCACCTCGTACCTCAACGCCTACGCGGAGCGCCTCGGGTCGCCGGAGCTCACCTACAGCGCGCAGATGGAGCTGCTCGCGCAGCTGCGGGCGCAGCTGAACAACGAGGAGGACCAGGCCACGATCCTGCAGCTGCTGGTCGCTCTGCGCGACCGGGCGGACCTCGCCCGGGCATTGCTCCCCGACCTTGACGAGGCGCTGGCACCAGGCTGGCGGTTCGATCCGGAGGGGGACTTCGAGCGGCGCTGGTGGGGCGGGCGGGGCTTCACCAGCCAGGTCTGGAAGGACGGGCGGGCGATCGACGAGCGGGGCCCCGAATTCGCCGCGGTCCCGGCGCCAGCCGCGGGAGGCGCCATGCCCTTGATCCAGCCGCACCAGCTGGCCACCATGCCGGCCTCGCAGCGACCCATCGCGCACCCGGGGAGGTCGAAGCTGCCCCTGGTCATCGGCGTGGGCGTCGCCGTGGCGGCCGTGGT
This sequence comes from Actinophytocola sp., assembly GCF_036002505.1. Lineage (GTDB taxonomy): Bacteria > Actinomycetota > Actinomycetes > Mycobacteriales > Pseudonocardiaceae > DASYTH01. Next base: position 24,128 of record NZ_DASYTH010000322.1, read on the forward strand.
GACCGTGCTCCTCGTGGTGCTGCTGGGCGGCAGCTCCAGTGGCAGCCCGGACAGCGTGGCGCAGCAGTTCGTCAACGCGATGAACGCCCGCGACGGCAACACCCTGGCGAGCCTGGCGTGTGCCCGGGTCAAGGACGAAGTCCGGGACGTCTCCGGTCTGCAGGGCGTGAGCAACATCCAGCTCGTCGGGGTGAACGCCGGCGACAGTTCCGGCACCTTCACCATTTCCGCCACATTCGACGGCGTCAACGAACGGCACGACCTGTCGCTGATCAAGGAGGACGGCGAGTGGCGGGTGTGCTCACTCTGAGGCTTTAGCCCCGGCAAAGACCTACCCGGCAGGATGTTTTTCCATGTCGGGAAAGGTCATCATCGCCGGTGGCGGACCGACCGGGCTCATGCTCGCCTGCGAGCTCGGGCTGCTCGGCGTCGAAACCGTCGTGCTGGAGAAGCGCGCCGAGCCGAGCGGCGAGTCGCGGGGCATGGGTTTCCACGCGCGCTCGGTGGAGCTGCTGAACCAGCGCGGGCTGCGGGACCGGCTCTACCGGGACAACCCGCTGGTGTGGCCGAAGGTGCACTTCGCCCTGTTCTGGCTCGATATGTCCACTGTGGACGAAGACGAGTACACACTGGTCATGCCGCAGTGGCGGGTGGAGCAGATCCTCGAGGAGCGCGCCGGCGAGTTGGGTGTCGACGTCCGCCGTGGGCACGAGGTGGCCGCGCTCTCGCAGGACGACAACCAGGTCACGGTCGGCGTGCGGGCGCCGACCGGAAACTACGAGCTGGCCGCGGACTACGTGGTGGGCGCCGACGGTGGCGGGAGCGCGGTGCGCCGGCTCGCCGGCATCGGGTTCGAGGACTTCGGCGGGCTGAAGTACTACGGGGTGCTGGCCGACGTCAGGATCGACGGCCCGCGGGAGCGGTTCGCGCCGAGCCTGCACCCGACCGGGATGTACGTCGAGGTGCTGGGCCAGGACGACATGCTGCGGATCATGTCGGTGGAGTTCGACGTGGAGGCGCCGGACCGCAGCACACCGGTCACCCTGGCGGAGCTGAAGGGCAGCGCGCGCCGGGTCGCCGGCAAGGACCTCGACCTCCCCGAACCACAGTGGATGTCCCGGTTCAGCAGCGGGTTCCGGATGGCGGAGCGGTTCCGCGCCGGCCGGGTGCTGCTGGCCGGCGACGCCGCGCACATCCATTTCCCCGCGGGCGGGCAGGGCCTGAACACCGGGATCCAGGACGCGGTGAACCTGGGCTGGAAGCTGGCCGCGGAGCTCGGCGGCTGGGCGCCGCCGGGGCTGCTGGACAGCTACCACACCGAGCGCTACCCGGTCGGCGCCAAGGTGCTGGCGAACTCGCAGGCGCAGCTGGCGCTGATGTACCCGGTGCCGAAGGTGAATCCGCTGCGCGAGGTGTTCGCGGAGCTGACGAGGCTCCCCGAGGTGAACCGGTATCTGGTGGAGATGGTCGCGGGCCTGGCGGTGACCTATCCGATGCCGGACGTCCCGGACCACCCGCTGCTCGGCCGGCGCGCACCGAACGTCACGCTGTCCACTGTGGACGGTGAGGTCACGGTCGCCGAACTGCTCCGGGACGGCAACGGGGTGCTGCTGGACCTGTCCGGTGACGCCGCGGAGTTGCCCGACTGCGACGGCTGGGCGGGCCGGCTCCGGGTGGTCCAGGCCGAGCCGCACGACCGGCTCGCCGCGCCGGTGCTGCTGATCAGGCCGGACGGGCATGTCGCGCTGGCGGACCGGGATCCGTCGGCCCTCCGGCGGGCGCTGGACACCTGGTTCGGCGCACCGGCCGCTGCTACGGTAGGTGTCCGCTGAGTCACTTTTCGTGAATGATCCGTTCCTTCGAGAGGTGCGAGGGTGTTACATTCAGTCGCATAGTGAACGGAATCGTTCCGAATCTTGGAGGCGGCATGTCGACCCCGTCGGCATCTCCGGTGCCCAGGCCCGGCATCGCGCTGGCGATCATCGTGACCTGCCAGCTGATGGTCGTACTGGACACCACCATCGTCAACGTGGCGCTCCCCCAGATCAAAGACGCACTCCACTTCACGCCCACCGGCCTGTCCTGGGTGCTCAACGCCTATACCCTCACCTTCGGCGGCTTACTCCTCCTCGGTGGCCGCGCCGGTGACATCCTCGGCCGGCGCCGGGTTTTCCTCTTCGGCGTGCTGCTGTTCAGCGCCGCCTCACTGCTCGGCGGCCTGGCCCAGAACGCGCCGTGGCTGATCGCCGCCCGCGCCGCCCAGGGTGTCGGCGGCGCCATCGCCTCCCCCACCGCCCTCGCGCTGATCGCCACCAACTTCCGCGAAGGCCCGGAACGCACCCGGGCGATGAGCACCTGGGGCGCGGTCGCCGGCGCCGGCGGCGGTCTCGGCCTCATCCTCGGCGGCGTCCTCACCGACTGGGTCTCCTGGCAATGGGTCCTCTACGTCAACGTGCCCATCGGCCTCGCGATCGCCGCCCTGACCCCCCGCTACCTGGCCGAGTCCGACCGCCAACCCGGCCGGTTCGACCTGTTCGGCGCGCTCAGCTCCACCATCGGAATGTCCGCCCTGGTCTACGGATTCATCCGCGCCGCCACCAACGGCTGGGGCGACCGCTACGGTCTGATCGCGTTCGGCCTGGCCCTGGTATTCCTGGTCGCCTTCGTCGTCAACGAAACCGCCGCCAAACAACCGATCGTGCCGCTCCGCCTGTTCGCCGACCGCAACCGCGCCATCGCCTTCGTCACCCGCCTCTTCGTCGTGGCGGGCATGTTCGGCATGTTCTTCTTCCTCACCCAGTTCACCCAGAACGTGCTCGACTGGAGCCCCCTGGAGGCCGGCCTCGCCGTCCTGCCGTCGACCGTGCTGATCCTGGTCTCGGCAAAACTGGTGATGAGGTTGATACCCAGGTACGGCGTGAAATCGCTGACCGTCACCGGAGTCACCGTCACCACCCTCGGCATGGTTTGGCTGAGCTTCATCTCCGAGACCACCAACTACTGGACCGGAATCCTCGGCCCGATGATCCTCTTTGGCATCGGCATGGGCATGCCCTTCGTGACGCTCACCCTGCTGTCCCTGGCCGCCGTGCCACCCAAGGACTCCGGCGCCGCGTCCGGCCTGGTCAACGTCATGCAGCAACTCGGCGGCGCGCTCGGCCTGTCGATCCTCGTCACGGTCTTCGGAACCGCCTCCCGCCATTCCGCCGAGCACAACCCCAACGCGCCCAAGACCATCCTCACCGACGGCATCGCCACGACCTTCACCGTCGCGACGGTCCTCATCGGCGCCATGATCGTGCTGACCCTGCTCGGAATCAAGGCAGGCAAGCCAACCGCGCCCACCGGGAGGCCGAGCGAGAACGGCGTGGCGCCAGGGATTCCGGCTACTCATCGAGAAGGGGCCACATGAGCGATCCCGTCGTGATCGTCGGAGGCGGCGTCACCGGACTGCTGCTCGCCGGTGAGCTGAGACTCGCCGGCGTGCCGGCCGTGGTACTCGAAACACGGACCGGGATCGCCGAGCATTCCAACGGCATGGCCCTGCACGGCCGGTCCCTGGAGTTCCTGCGCCAGCGAGGGTTGGCCGACGAGATCGCCGCCGCCGGGGTCTTCCCCTGGCCCCGCACCCCGTTCGCGTTCCTGTGGCTCGACCTGGCCGGAGCGGACGAACGGGACCACACGTACGCCTTCCCCCAGTGGCGCCTGGAAAAGATCCTCGAACGGCGGGCGGTTGACCTCGGCGCTGAGCTACGCCGCGGCCACACCGTGGTAGCGCTCGACAACGGCCCGGACCGGGTTACCCTGACCGTGCTGGCCGACGGCGCCGAGTATCGCGTCGAAGCAGGCTACGTCGTCGGCTGCGACGGCGAGGACAGCGTGGTCCGCCGGTTGTCAGGAATCCCCTTCGACGACGGCGGAATCGACTCGGGCTACTACGGGGTACTCGGCGACGTGGCATTTCCGGACGGCGTGTATCCCGAGTTCGCCGCCGGCCTGCACCCCAACGGAATGTTCGGCGCCCTCCCGTTGCAAGCCGGAATGCTGCGGCTCATGACCATACAATTCGACACAAAGCGCCCCGGCGACGACGTCCCTGTCACCGCCGACGAACTGCGGGCGGCGATCCGCCGGGTGACCGGTACCGATCCGGATATCGGAGAGGTCCGCTGGCTGTCCCGCTTCGGCGGAGCGACCCGCGTAGCCGAAACTTACCGCCGAGACCGAGTGTTCCTGGCCGGCGACGCCGCGCACGTGCTCTACATTTCCGGAACCCAGAGCTTGAACTTGGGAATTCAGGACGCCGCGAACCTCGGCTGGAAGCTCGCCGCGGCTGTCAAGGGATGGGCGCCGGCGGATTTGCTGGATACATACCACATGGAGCGCCACGTCGCCGGAGAACAGGCCCGGACGCACGCTCTCGCGCAGTTCGCGCTGATGCACCCGCTTGATCGAGTGGGGCCGTTGCGCGATATCATGTCGGATATCCTGGGTTTCGGAGACGTTAACCAGCACCTGCTCAAACTGGCTACGGCGGCTCGATATCCGACAATGGGACAGGAAGGTCATCGACCGGTCGGCGAGCAGATCGGGGAACTGCCGTTGTCGACGCCGGGGGGTGAGACGTCGGTGGCGGCACTGTTGGCGGGTGGGCGCGGGGTGCTCGTGGACTTCTCCGGCGGGACCGTGGGGGACGAGGCGCGGGCGTGGTCGGAGTGGGTGGAAATCGTCGAGGCGCGGCCGGTTGCTGAGTTCGGGGGTGATGGGGTGCTGGTTAGGCCGGATGGATATGTTGCATGGTTGGGTGGCGAGGGGTTGTTGGACGCGTTGAGAATGTGGTTCGGGGACGTATGGGTGTGACTGGGTGCGGGGCTTGAAGGTTGGTCAGGGTGCAGCGCTTGGGGGTTGGTCAGGGTGTGGCGCTTCGGGGTGGGTTCGGGGGCGGCGCGCATTGTGCGGGGTCGCCTCTCCGGCCTCAAGGGCGCTTCGCGTCGGCTTCGCCGATCGCCGCGCCGCGGCCACCCGCCAACACCCCGAACTGCAACACCCCGAGCCGAACCCCAAGCCGCAGCACCCCAAATGGAGCACTACACGAAGAGCGCCTCAATATCCTCCGCCGGCCCCGCACACCCGAACAGCGGACCCGAAGCAACCGTCGCACCCACCTCGCGCCACCACGCCAGCTGGTCCTCCGACTCGATCTGCCCCACGATCACCACGGCACCGGTGTCCCGCACCAGCGGAATCAGACCACGCGTAGCACGAAGGAACAGCGACTCGTTCTCCATACCACTCGTAACCCGGTTGATGACCCGATCCGCCATTTTCACCGCGTGCACCGGCAGATCCTCCAGGCAAGCCAAATCCCCACGCGTCGTCCCGAACTCGTAGAGCACGGTGGAGATACCCAGATCTACCAGGACATCCAGATTGTCCTCAGCCAGACCGTCCATCATGCACAGCGCCTGCACCGGCATGCCCAGGCGGAGCTGGTCGTTGGGCAGGCCGGTGTCGAGGAGGGCGGCTTGGACGGTGCGGACGAGGTCGGGGTCGGCGGCTTGCTGGCGGGTGAGCTCGACATAGAGCTGGGGGAGGTCGGCGGAAAGGCGGTGCTTCCAGGCCATGATCTGCTCGCAGGCGCGGCTGAGCATCCAGCGGCCGATGGGGAGGGAGAGGCCGGTCTCTTCGAGGGCGTCGATGCAGCTGTTGTGGTCGAGGGTGCCGTGCAGGGCGTGGTCCCAGCGGAGGAGTGGCTGGACCGCGGTGATTCTTCGGTCGTCGACCGAGACCAGGGGTTGGTATTCGAGGTCGATCTCGCCGCTCTCCCAGGCGCCGGGGATGGAGGCGGAGAGGTTGAAGCGTTCCCGGTCGCGGGCGCCGAGGTCGGTGTCGACCATGGCCCACTGGCGGCGGCCGGCGGCTTTGAGACGGCGGAGGGTGATGTCGGTGGCCTGGAGCAGGTCCATGGGGTCGGCGTCGGGGCGGGGGTATTCGAGCACCGCGATGCAGGCCGTGGTGGCGACGCCGTTGTCACCGACGTAGAAGGGTTCGCCGAGCTCGTCGTTGATGCGCTGGGCGATGGTTTCGGCGCTGGGGGTGGTCGGCGAGACCTCGATCATGATGCCGAACTCGTCGCCGTCGAGGCGGGCGACGGTGGCGGTCTCACCGGCGACGACTGTGAGCAGCCGGCGGGCGACGACCTGGAGGAGCTTGTCTCCGACGTGCCGGCCGGGGCCGTCGTTGATCGCGGCGAAGCCGTCGAGGTTGATGTGGAAGAGGGTGACGGCGTCGACGGCGTACTTGCCGGCGAGGGCTTCCTCGAGCCGGCCGAGGAAGCGCTGGCGGTTGACCAGGCCGGTGAGCGCGTCGTGGGTGGCCTGGAAGCGCAGCCGGTCTTCGAGCAGGTGCTTGTCGGAGATGTCCTCGACGGTGGTGACGAAGTGCCGGGGCGTGCCGTCGGGGTGGCGCATGACGGAGCCGGACAGGTACACCAACGCCTCGTCGCCGTTCTTGCGGCGGAGCCGGCGGCGTTCGCGGAACGGGAGCGCGTCGGTTTCGAGCAGTTCCTCGTAGCGCGAGGCGATGAGGGCGGCCTCGTCCGGGTGATAGAGGTCGCGCAGGTTCATGCCGCCGAGTTCGCGCGCCGGGTATTCGAGGATGTCGGCGAGGGCGCGGTTGGTGCGGACGAGGGCGCCGTCGAGGTCGGAGAGCGCCATGCCGACCGACGAGGAAGTGAAGATTTCTCGGAATAGCGCTTCGCTGGCTTGGAGATCGCGCTCCACGTTCTCTTTGGCGTGGGTGAGCGCCCGCTTGATGTCCTCCTGCTCGGCGAACAGCCGGCTGCGCATTCCCGTGGAGAACCCGGCGGCGAGCGCCCCGAGCACCGCCATGACCCGGTGCCGGACGCAGTCCACGGTGAGGGCGTCGAACTCGGGCATCTCAGCCAGCCACCGGCCCAGCAGGTCGATCGTGCTCCGCAAGCAGATCGGCTTGGTGAAGCCAATGACGACCATCCGGGCGCCCACCTCGCCACCCGGGTCGGCGTCGAAGTCCTCGGCACGCACCGTGTCGACCAGGGCGTCGAGCAGCTCGAGCAGGGTCTGCTCGATCTCGTCACGCGAGCGCGCGACGTAGATCACCTGGGTCAGTTGTCCCGCCCATTGTCTGGCCAGCTCGGCTCTATCCACTGGCGCCATCCACGGGCCACGTCATCGTGCTGTCCTTCTCAGCTGAGCTGCGGCAACTTACCAGTTGCCAGTCAAGTGTTGCTAGTGGTCAGAGTGGACCAACTCTGCACCCATGTGGGTACCGAGCGCCACCCCGAATGCACACATTTGGTGGCTGCGGCCCTACCCCATAAGAGTGAATTACGCCTTGTAACCAACTCCCGCATACAGGTTCGACTGCCCAACATCGTCCTCGATGTCCTCCGGGCGCTCCGGACGCCACTGCGGTGTGTACACGACGCCCGGCTCGACCAGGTGGTACCCGTCGAACATCCGGGTGATCTCCGCCCGGGTCCGCGGGTAGATCGGGTCCTGGCTCTGCCTGAACATCTCGACCGCACCGGCCATCCCCGCCGGCGCGTTGTCCCAGGTGAACGCGGACAGCGCGAAGTAGCTGCCGGTCGCGACCTCGTCCCGGTACCGGGCGGCCAGCGCCCACGGGTCGTCGCCGTCCGGGACGAACTGCACCACTCCCACCATCAGCAGGCCGACCGGCTCGGTGAAGTCGACGAGGCTCCGCATCTGCGGCGCGTACAGGATCGCCTCCGGCTTGCGCATGTCCGCCTGGATGATCGCGGCGTCGTCGTTGTCCCGCAGCAGCAGCTCGCTGTGCGCGACCGCGATCCGTTCATGGTCGACGTACACGACCCGGCTGCCCGGACGGGCCTGCTGCGCCACCTCGTGCACGGTGCCGACGGTGGGGATACCGGACCCGAGATCGACGTACTGGCCGATGCCCGCGTCCGCCATGAACAGCACCGCCCGCCGCAGGAACGCCCGGTTCATCCGGGCCATGTCCCGGACCGGCAGCACACTGCCCAGGTCCTCGGCGAGCGCCCGGTCCGCGGCGAAGTTGTGCCCGCCGCCGAGGAGGTAGTCGTAGACGCGCGCCGCGCTGGGCAGGTCGATGTCGATGCCGTCCGGCACCCAGCTCGACGTCTCCACCACGACGCGCACACCAATCGGTTATCGGATAGTGACCAACACCTTACTGAGTACCAGTTGACCAGGTAAGGGAACAGGGCTGTCGGACTCTGTTGTTGCCCCGATCGGGTGGACCTAGTGGCTTTTAGCAGTCAACGATGTGCTCCGGCCGCACCGGAACCCGGGTCAGCGCCCGGCCGGTGGCCGCCCGGATGGCCGCCACGATCGCCGGCGTGGAGGAAATCGTCGGCGGCTCCCCCACCCCCCGCAAACCGTACGGCGCATGGGGATCCGCCAGCTCCAGCACGTCCACCGACATTGGCGGCATGTCAAGAACGGTGGGAATCAGGTAGTCCGTGAACGACGGGTTGCGGATCTTCCCGCCGGCCAGCTGGATCTCCTCCATCACCGCCAACCCCAGGCCCTGCGCCGAGCCGCCGTGGATCTGCCCGACCACCGCGTCCGGGTTCATCGCCCGGCCGACGTCCTGGGCGCAGGCCAGCTCGACGACCCGCACCAGACCCAGCTCCACGTCCACGTCGCAGACCGCACGATGCGCCGCGAACGCGTACTGCACGTGCGCGTTCCCCTGTCCCGTCAACGGATCCAGCGCCGACGTCGGCCGGTGTCGCCACTCCACGGTGCGCTCCACCGCCGCGGAACCCAGCACCGCCACCAGATCCACCTCGTCGAGCGACGACACCGGGGCGCCCAGCCGATCCGCCGCCAGCTTCAGCACGTCCGAGCGCACCGCCTCGCAGGCCGCCCGCACCGCGCCACCGGTGACGTAACTCTGCCGGGACGCCGAGCTGGAACCGGCGCTGCCGACCCCGGTGTCCGCCGGCTGGATGATCACCCGAGGCACGCCGAGCTCGGTGCGGGCGATCTGCGCCTGCAGCGTCACCAGGCCCTGACCCACCTCGGCCGCCGCCGTGTGCACCGAGACCACCGGCTCGCCGCCGATCACCTCCAGCCGCACCCGCGCGGTGGAGTAGTCGTCGAAACCCTCGGAGAAACCCACGTTCTTGATGCCGACGCCGTACCCGACGCCGCGCACCACACCCTCGCCGTGCGTGGTGTTGGAGACCCCGCCCGGCATCTCCCGAAGATCCACCGGAGCCGCCAACGGCGGCGGCATCGGCTTGTCCCGCACCAACTTCAGCAGCTCGGCCACCGGCGCCGCCGAATCGATCACCTGCCCGGTCGGCAGCACCGAGCCCTCGGCCACGGCGTTGCGGATGCGCAGCTCCACCGGGTCCACCCCGAGCGCCGCCGCCAGCTTGTCCATCTGGGACTCGTAGGCGAACGCGGCCTGCACCGCGCCGAACCCGCGCATCGCGCCGCACGGCGGGTTGTTCGTGTACATGCCCCAGCAGTCCACCGACACGTGCGGCACCACATACGGCCCGACCCCGAGGGTGGCCGCGTTCCCCGCCACCGCCGCGGTGGTCGACGCGTACGCGCCGCCGTCGAGGATGATCTCCGCGCGCACGTAGACCAGGCTGCCCTCGCGGGTGGCGCCGTGCTCGTAGCGCAGCACCGCCGGATGCCGGTGCACGTGCCCGAAGAACGACTCCGCCCGGCCGTAGACGATCTTGACCGGCTTCCCGGTGTGCCGAGCCAGGAGGCACGCGTGCACCTGCATCGACAGGTCCTCCCGCGCGCCGAACGCACCGCCGACGCCGGCCAGGTGCAGCCGCACCGACTCGACCGGCAGGCCGAGCGCCCGGGCCACCTGCTGCTGGTCGACGTGCAGCCACTGGGTGGCGACGTAGAGGTCGACGCCGCCGTCCTCGGCTGGCACCGCGAGCCCGGACTCCGGACCGAGGAAGGCCTGGTCCTGCATGCCGACCATGTACTCGCCGGTGACCACCACGTCGGCCGCCGGATCCGGGTCCCCGCGGCGGATCCGCACGTGCCGCACCACGTTCCCGCCGGCGTTCGACGGGTGCAGCACCGGAGCGCCCGCATCCCGCGCCGCCTCGGCGTCGGTGACCGGCTCCAGCACCTCGTAGTCAACGACGATCCGGTCGGCGGCGCGCCGGGCGGTCTCCGGGTGCTCGGCGGCGACGATCGCCACCGGTTCTCCCTGGTAGCGCACCACGTCCACGGCGAGCACCGGCTGGTCGGGGTGCTCAAGCCCGTAGATGTTCTCACCCGGCACGTCCTCGTGCGTCAGCACGGCGTAGACCCCGGGCAGCGCAAGGGCTTGGGAGATGTCGACCGACCGGATCCGGGCGTACGGGTGCGGGCTGCGCAGCGTCGCGCCCCAGAGCATCTCGTCGGCCCACAGGTCGGAGGAGTACGCGAACTCGCCGCGCGCCTTCAACGCCCCGTCCGGCCGGGTCGGGCTGGTCCCCACCCCGCCGGCGATCGTCGTGCTGAGCGCCCCGGTCATCCGGCCACCTCCACCAACCTGGCGCTGGCCACCCGAAGCGCATCAGCAGTATCCACAGTGGACACCGTGCGGATCTCGTTGTCCTCCACCACTGTCTGACCCCCGACGAGCAGCAGGGCCAGCGGCGGCAGGGTGCCGAACACCAGCGCGGCCACCGGGTCGGCGATGCCGGCGTGCTCGACCCCGTCGAGCCGCCAGAGCGCCACGTCGGCCTGCTTGCCCGCCTCCAGCGAACCAAGCTCCTCCTGCCGCCCGAGGCACCGGGCGCCGCCGATCGTGGCCAGCCGCAACGCGTCCCGGGCGGTCAGCGCCTCCGGGCCACCGCGCAGCCGGGCCAGGTACGTGGCCCAGCGCAGCTCCGCACCCAGCCCACCGTCCTCATTGGACGCCGCGCCGTCCACCCCGAGCCCGACCGGCGCGCCGGCCCCGGTCAGGTCGCGCACCCGGGCGATCCCCGCCCCCAGCCGGGCGTTGGACGTCGGGCAGTGCGCCACCCCGGTGCCGCTGTCCCCGAACCGGCGAACCGCGCCGTCAGAGAGGTGAATTCCGTGCGCCAGCCAGACATCGTGGCCCAGCCAGCCCAGCTTCTCGGCGTACTCCGCGGGCGTGCAGCCGAACTCCGCGCGGCACTGCTCCTCCTCGTCGACCGTCTCGGCGAGGTGGGTGTGCAGCCGGACTCCCTTGTACCGCGCCAGTTCCATCGCCGCACTCATCAGCTCCGGGCTGACCGAGAACGGCGAGCAGGGTCCGACCGCGACCCGCACCATCGCCTCCGGCGACGCGTCGTGGTAGCTGTCGATGGCCTCCTCGGTGCCGGCCAGCGCGCCGTCCATCGTCTCCACGATCGAGTCCGGCGGCAGGCCGCCCCGGGACTGCCCGCGGTCCATCGACCCGCGCACCGCGTGCAGCCGGATGCCCACCGCCCCGGCGGCCTCGACCACCGCGGCGAGCAGATCTCCCTTGCCGGACGGGAAAACGTAGTGATGGTCGGCCGCGGTGGTGCACCCGGTCAGCGCCAGCCGGGCGAGGCCGGCCGTGGCCGCGGCGTGCGTGATCTCCCCGTCGATCCTGGCCCAGATGGGATACAGCGTGGTGAGCCACTGGAACAGGTCGGCCTGCTGGGCCAGCCCGCGGGTGGCCCACTGGTACAGATGATGATGGGTGTTGATCAGCCCCGGCGTGGCCAGGCAGTCCCGCCCGTCGACCCGCCGGTCCACCGGCCCGAGATCCGGCGCCGGCCCCGGCCCGACCCGCTCGATCACCCCGTCATTGATGATCACGTGTCCGGCGCCGTACTCCGTGCCCACTTCATCCACAGTGGACACCGCAGCGTCCTCGACCACAATCCTCATGACGCACCCACCTGAGCGGCGGCCAACCGCACCGCGTCCAGGATCTTCTCGTATCCGGTGCAGCGGCACAGGTTCCCGGCCAGCGCCTCGCGGATCTCGGCGTCCGACGGGTTCGGGTTGCGGCGCACCAGGTCGTGCGCGGCGACCACCAGGCCGGGCGTGCAGAACCCGCACTGCACCGCGCCGGTCCGCACGAACGCCTCCTGCACCGGGTCCAGCGCGTCACCCTCGGCGAGCCCCTCGACCGTGCGCACCTCACGCCCCTCGGCCTGGCCCGCGGCCACCAGGCACGCGCACACCGGAACACCGTCCAGGTACACCGTGCACGACCCGCACTCCCCCTGCTCGCAGGCGTTCTTCGAACCGGGCAGGCCGAGCCGCTCACGCAGCACGTACAGCAGGCTCTCCCCCGGCCACACGTCGTCCGCGGTCCGCGGCTCCCCGTTGACCTCGAAGCTCACCCGCATCAGGCCCCTCCTTCGCAGTGCTCGCGCCAGGCCCAGGTCAGCGTGCGCCGGGCCAGCACCGACAGCGCGTGCCGCCGGTAGGCCGCCGTGCCACGCACGTCGTCGATCGGCCGGGCGGCCTGTCCGACCAGCTTCCCGAACCGGGCAAGCACGTTGTCCGGCAACGGTTTCCGGCCGTCCCACCGGTCGTGCAGCTCGGCCGCGGCGAACGCCTCGGCGGCCGGCGCGCGCAGCGGCGTCGGCCCGGCCGAACCGATCCCGGTGCCGACCGTCCGGGTGCCGGGGTCGAGGCTCACCGCGAACGAGCACACCGCGATCACCATGGCGTTGCGTGTGCCCACCTTGGCGAACTGCTGCGGCCCGGTGGCCCGGGGCACCAGCACCGCGGTCACCAGCTCGTCCGGCTGCAGCACGGATCGCTTGGGGCCCACGAAGAACTCCTCGGCCGGCAACGTCCTGGTGCCGCGCACCGAACCGATCTCGACCATCGCCCGGACGGCCAGCAGCGGCGGGTGCGCGTCGCCGGCCGGCGAGGCGGAGCCGAGGTTTCCGCCGACCGTGCCCCGGTTGCGGATCTGCGGCGAGCCGACCGTGCGCGAGGCCATCGCCAGCCCCGGCAGCACCGCGCCCAGTTCCGTGATGATCCGGGCGTAGGGAACACCCGCACCCACCCGGACCGCACCGTTCACGTTCTCCCACTCGGCCAGCTCGGCCACCCGGGTGAGATCCAGCAGCGCGGCCGGTCGGCGCAGGTCGAAGTTCAGCTCCACCATGACATCCGTGCCGCCGGCGATCGGCACCGAGTCCGGGTGCTCGGCCTTCGCCGCCAGCGCTTCGTCGAGGGTGGATGGGGTCAGGAAGTCCACGGTGCACCCTCCGGGGGGAGGAGTGCGGTGAAGGGGGCCTTTCTCACGCTGGGCGTGAGAAAGGCCCCCTTCATCGCACTCCGCGCGTCCAACATCACCACCAGGCCAGCCCGGCCGGGGGTGCGTCGTCGCGCAGCACGGTGCCCTCGATCAACCCGTACGGCCGGTCCGCGGCGAAGTACACCTCGCCCGGGTTGTCCAGCCCGAACGGCTCGAGGTCGACCAGGAAATGGTGCTTGTTCGGCAGCGCCAGCCGCACCTCGGCCACACCGTCCTGATGGGACAGCAGGTACTGCCCCATGGCGTACAGCGTCTGCTGCAGCGACAGGCTGTACGTGCCGGCGAACGCCTCCAGCAGGCTCCGCGTCGCGGTGTCGTACGAGGCGGCCCAGTCGCCCTCCGCCGCGGCGTGCCGCCAGCGCGCCGACACCGCGGTCGCCAGGATGCGGTCCTTCGTCTCGGGCAGCGTGGTGTAGCGATCCTTGTGGAAGCCGTGGAACTCGGACCCGGTCGTGTTGAGCACGACCAGATCCTCCACTCCGGACACCACCCACGCCTGTCCACTCTCGTAGCTGACGGTCGCGGTCCGGGTGCCGGCACCCCGGCGGAACGAGCAGTCGCCCATCCGCTCCCAGGTGTACCGCTCGATGTGCACCCGCGCACGGGTGATCGTGGGCGTCTTGTCCGCGAAGTGCCGGGCCAGCCGCAGCGCGAAGTCCTCGATCTCGCCGACCCCGTCGCGGGCGAACGCGTACACCGTGTTCTTCTGCGTGTCGGTGGGCAGCACCCCGCTGTTGTCCCCGGTGAGATGCGTGGCGTCCAGGTCGCCGGCCAGCGTCGTGGTCACGTTGAGGTCGGTGACCGTGTGCCCGCCCGCGCCACGGTCCACCCGCACCAGCCGCGTCTCCGCCTTGCCGTACTGATTGTCCCCAAGCCGGATCGCCATGATCAACTCCCCCGGTACGTCGAGTAGCCGAACGGGCTCAACAGCAGCGGCACGTGGTAGTGCTCGTCCGGGTCGGCGATCCGGAACGCCACCGCGACCTCCGGGTAGAACGCCTCCGGCCCGAGGTACTCGCCGGTGCCGAACACCAGCCGGTACACCCCGGCCCGCTCGACTCCCCAGCCGGACACCCGCCCGTCGCCGTCGGTGCGCCCCTCGTCCAGCGGCTGCCACGCCGGCCCCTCCTGCCAGTCCAGCCGCACCGGCACCCCGGCCGCCGGCCGCCCGCGGCTGGTATCCAGCACATGCGTCGACAGGCTCACGATGCCCCCACCAACTTCCCCAGCCGCAGGTTGACGATCCTGCGCAGCTCCTCGCGCACCACCGCCCGCTCGGTCTCCTCGTCGTTGCCGAGCCGGTTCCGCAGCTCACCGAGGATCTCCTCGCGCGACCGCCCGGCCGCGGCGATCAGGAACACCCGCCCGAACCGCCGCTCGTACTCCTCGTTCGCGGTCCGCAACTCGGCCTCGCCGCCCCCGGCCGCCGCGGACTGCTCCTCCCGCGACCACGCCGCCTCGCGCCCGTCCCCGCTCGCCCGCTCCCCGATCCGCGGGTGCGCGGCCAGCGCCTCCTCGATGTCCTCCCAGGCCAACTCGTGGAACACCGCGTCGGACACCCGCCGCAACGTTCCAAGATCGTGATACGGCCGCCGCACGATCAACTCGTCGGCCCACCGGCGCGCGGCGCAGCAGGCCAGCAACTCCCGCTCGGCGCGCTCGGGTTCCGCCGTGTTCAACTCCTCCAGGGACTCGCTAGGCATCCTGGCACTGTAGTTCACCTGCGTTGTTCAGTTGCCTCGTGACTCAGGTCCACCATCGTGCAGTTGTGCAGCTCCCGGACCAGGTGACCGGCGCACATCCAGCGGATCCTCGGGTCGTCGAACGCCATGAGATCCGTGCCGGCGAACGTGGGAGAGCCCACCCGGCCGGTACCACGCGCCGGGCAGGCGTCGTCGCGTTGGCCGAGTGTGTGCCGGGTTGTCGTGAGTTGTGTCCGGTGGCGGCGTCACCGGCCAACACACCCGCACCAGAGGCCAACACAGCGACGTGGCGCGCCAACACGGCGACGTGAGACGCCAACATGGGTACGTGAGACGCCAACATGGGTACGAAGTGCAGCGTCCAGCGAGATCCAGCGCCGCGATTCCTATCGGGTGCTGAGGCTGCTGCTTGCGGTTCTATTCGGTGGATCTGGGCTCATCTGGACAATTATCGGCTCAATGAGTCCGGTCTTGCACTGATGCCTTGACGGCCAACGGCTTCCGGGGCCGGCCGGCGGCGTTGGATTCCTACTGGACGTGATGCTGTTGATTACTGGTCGCGGTCGGAATCGTGCCGAGCCTGGCAGCGGCGTGGTGTCGACGTACCTGACCTCGTAGGTGTGCTCGGCGAACTTCCAGCCCGTCGGGAGTGCGCTGGTAGCGGTCGTGGTAGAGGGCGCAGTTCAGGTGTGAGCTGCCGTCGCGGATCTCCTCCCGGCTGGCGAACTCGATGTCGGCATTGGGCATCCGCAGCACGCCGACCGGGGTGAACAGCGAGGCGAGACGGTCGTGGTCGCTCATCATCCCCGCGTCGGTGAACTCGGGTGCGCAGCGCCTCGATCTCGACGCGGTCGGCGATGGCCTGAAGGTCAGTCATGCGACACCCCCGAAGCGGCCCCACGCCACGAAGCCGGCCAGGGCGAGATAGGCCAGGTTCGCCACGATCACCTTCGCCTCGTGCCGGCGGAGGTGGGTGACGATCGCGCCGATCATCAGCAGCACCAGACCGACGGCCGCCAGCGGCACCAGGACCGGCGCGATGCCGAGCGCGGCGGGCAGGATCAGGCCCACCGCCGCCAGGACCTCGAGGGCGCCGATGGCCTTGATGGCGTCGGCACTGAAGTCCTCGGCCCATCCTCCGCCGGGAGCAGCGGCCAGCTTCTCCTTGGACAGGATCAGCTTCAGGGCACCGCCGGCCAGGAAGGCCACGGCCAGCAGCCCCGCAATGATCCACAGAGCGATGTTCATACCGGTACGACGACGCAGCCCCGCGGGATGTGAGGCTCACACTTCGGCACGCTGTCCCGTCGAACTGGTGACACCAAGGGAGGGGCGACGCGATGACCGATCCGGGCCTGGACGCGATCATGAGCGAGCGGCGCCGGCTGATCAATCTCGGGTACCGGCTCCTCGGCTCCCTGGCCGACGCCGAGGACGTCGTGCAGGAGACCTACGCCCGCTGGTACGCCATGTCTCCGGAGCAGCAGGACGCCATCGAAACCCCCGGCGCCTGGCTGACCACGGTCGCCAGCCGCATCTGCCTCGACCTGCTCGGCTCCGCCCGGGCCCGCCGGGAACGCTACGTCGGCGAATGGATCCCCGAGCCGCTGCCCGACCGCACAGAATGGATCAGCGCACGGTCCAGCGGCACCCCCGCCGACCCGGCTGACCGGATCACCCTCGACGAGTCCATCAACATGGCCTTCCTCGTCGTGCTCGAATCGATGACCCCGGCCCAACGCGTCGCGTTCATCCTGCACGACGTGTTCCGCTACCCCTTCACCGACATCGCCGAGATCACCGGCCGCACGCCCGCCGCCTGCCGCCAACTCGCCACCTCGGCCCGCCGCCGCATCCAGGCCGCCCAGGCCCCCACAACCCCCGCCGTCCAGCGCGCCGACGTCGTCCGCGCCTTCAAACAAGCCTGGGAAGCCAAGGACATCGACGCCCTCATCAACCTCCTCGACCCCGACGCCACCGCGACCGGCGACGGCGGCGGCCTCGCCGGCGCCTCCCTGCACCCCGTCGAAGGCGGCGAGCAGATCGCGCGCTACCTGGTCGGCCTCGCCAACCGGGGACCCGACAACGTGACGATCCTGGAACGCACGGTCAACGGCCAACCCGGCCTGGTAGCCCAGCAAGAAGGCGTCACCATCGGCGTGCTGGCGTTCGATGTCGCGGCCGACCGGATCAAGCACATCTGGGCGGTACTGAACCCCGAGAAGCTCCGGCCCTGGACCGGGATGCCCTGATGGCCGCCTTCAGGGCAGTTGCGCTACCCGAGGACGGCGAGCGCGTCGATCTCGACCAGGAGGCCGGTGGGGAGTCCGACGTAGATGGTGGTGCGGGCCGGGTAGGGCTCGGTGAGGAACTTCTCGTACGCCGCGTTCATCTCGGCGAAGTGGGCGGTGTCGGTGAGGTAGATCCGGAACATGACCACGTCGTCGACGCTCGCACCGCCGGCCTCGAGGACGGCCAGCACGTTGCGCATGGACTGGGCGGTCTGCTCGGCGACGGTGCCGCCGACGATCTCGCCGGTCGCCGGGTCGGCCGGGATCTGGCCGGCCACCTGCAGGATGTTGCCCTTGCGGATGCCGGGTGACAGGGGCACCGGCACCGGCTTGGCACCCGGCACGTGGATCGCGGTCTTCGCCATGCGCTATCTCTCCTTCTCACCAGGGGACCAGCCGCACTCCGCCGAGGCCTTCGCGGCGGCGGCCAGCAGGTCCGGAACCAGGCCGAGCAAACCGTCCAGGTCGAGCAGCATCGTGGGCACCGACAATGACACCGCGGCCAGCACCTCGCCGCGGATACCCCGGATCGGCGCCGCGATGCAGTTGATGAAATTTTCGTGCTCGGCGTTGTCGACGGCGAACCCGCGCTCCGCCACCCGGGCGAGCTCGGCGCGGTACGCCTCGGGGCCGGTGATCGAGTTCGCGGTGCACGGCGGGTAGTCGATCGACACGGCCACCGCGCGGCGCTCGGCCGGGGGCAGCGCGGCGAGCAGCACCTTGGCCACCGCGGTGCAGGACAGCGGCGCGCGCCGGCCGATCCGGGAGTACATGCGCACGTGGTGGCGGCTTTCGAACTTGTCGATGTAGACCACCTCGCCGCCCTCGTAGCTGGCCAGGTGCACGGTGTGCCCGGTGGCGGCGTTGAGATCGCGCAGCGCGGGCTCGACCAGGCGGCGCACGTCCCGCTCCTCCAGCGCGCGGTAGGCCAGGTCGAACAACGCGGTGCCGAGCCGGTAGTACCGCACCCCGTCGCGCTGCACGAACCGGTGCACCTCGAGCGTCCGCAGCAGGCGCAGCACGGTCGACTTGTGCACCCCGGCGAGCTCGGCGAGCTGGTCGAGCGTGCGCGGGCCCTCGGCCAGCCCGGCCAGCACGGTCAGCGCCCGGTCCAGGCTCTGGCTCACCGGGACATCCTCCACGCCGCCCAGGTCCGCTCGTCCGCGTCGAGCAGCGCGGCCACCACCTCCGGCGGCAGCGGCGGGCCGACGTCCTCCCGGGTGCGCAACGCCGACGCCGCCCGCAGGTGCCCCGCCCGCAACCGGTGCCGCGGCGGCGCACCGTCCAGCAACGCCGCCAGAAACCCGGCGGCGAACGCGTCCCCGGCGCCGATCGGCTCCACCACGTCCATTCGCAAGGCCGGCTCGAACACCGGAGCCCGATCGCGCTCGATCAGCGTGGCCCCGTGCTCGCCCTGCTTCACCACCAGCATCTCCGGTCCCGTGAGGACGGTCCGAATCCGTTGTGGCTCAGCCGTTCCCCATACTTCTGACGCCTCGTCCGCACCCACGAACACGATGTCCGCCGCGTTCGCCAGCTCGGCCAGCACCGCGCGGTCCCGGCCGGCCCACAGCGCCGGCCGCCAGTTCACGTCGAACGAGATCCGGTGGCTGCGCCGGGGCATCGCGAACAGCGCCCGCATCAACGCCAGGCAGCTCTCCGACAGCGCGGGCGTGATCCCGCTGGTGTGTACCAAGTGGACACCGTCGAAGTCGATCCGGTCGAGCACCTCCGGCCCCAGGCACGAGGCCGCGGAGCCGGTCCGGTAGTACCGCACCGTGCCGGATTCCTTGAGGTACAAGCCGGTCTGCCGCCCGGGGTCGACCACGACGCCGGACACCTCGACGCCGGCCGCCGCCACCTCGGCCACCACGGCCCGGCCGAGCGCGTCATCACCGACCGCGCTGACCCACGCGACGGGCACCCCGAGCCCGGCCAGGTGGCAGGCCACATTGGACTCCGCGCCGCCGACCGCCCGGCTCCAGGTCCGCGCCCGGTCCGGCGGTCCCTCGGGGAGGAACATCGCCATGGACTCACCCAGGCACAACACCCGTACCACGCCCGCTCCCTGATTGACTGGCCTCGGGAAGGGATGCTAGACACGATGAGTCACATAGTGCAATGAGCGTTGCAGATTACGCAATGGAGATACCGGTGGTCGAACCCGGTCGTATCGACAAGGACGCCGTCGCGGCGCTTCAGTCCGAGCGGATCGACTGGCGTTTCAAGGGTTTGCCGGCCGCCGCCCAGGGCCTGACGGTGGCGGAGGCGGTCGAGCGGCGGCTCAACCTGTTCCGCGACGGCTTCCTCGGGCCACTCGTCGTGCTCGACGCGCCGGCCCTCGAGCACAACCTCACCACCATGGCGAACTGGTGTGCCGCCACAGGAGCCGCGCTCGCCCCGCACGGCAAGACCACGATGGCGCCGCAGCTCTTCGCCCGCCAGTTCGAGCTCGGCGCCTGGGCGATGACCACCGCCAACGCCAGCCAGCTCCGGGTCTACCGGGCGTTCGGGATCAACCGGATCGTGCTGGCCAACCAGTTCCTCGACCCGGCCGGCCTGCGCTGGCTCGCCGCGGAACTCGACCGCGACCCGGATTTCGAGTTCTGCTGCTGGGTCGATTCCGAGCGCGGCGTCATGCAGATGGACGAGACACTGCGCCGGGTCAAGGCGCGGCGCCCGGTGAACGTGCTCGTGGAACTGGGCGCCCCGGGCGGGCGCACCGGCGTACGGGACGTCCGCACCGGTTTGTCGCTGGCCTTTGCCGTGTCGGCCAGTCCTGCGCTGCGGCTGGTCGGTGTGGCCGGTTATGAAGGCGCGATCGCCAAAACCGCCTCCCACGACGGACTGTCCACAGTGGAGGCGTACCTGGCCCGGCTCCGCGAGCTGGTGGTCGCCACGGCCGGCCACGGCTTGTTCGACGGGCTCGACCGGGTGATCGTCACGGCCGGCGGCAGCTCGTTCTTCGACCTGGTGGCGGACGCGTTCACGGCACCGTGGCCGGACGGGCTGCCGGTGCTCCCGGTGCTGCGCAGCGGCGCGTACGTCACGCACGACGACGGCTTCTACCGCCGCACCTCCCCGCTGGGCGAGACCACGCGGATCGCCGGCGCGCCGCCGCTGCGGTCCGCCCTGCGGGCCTGGGCACAGGTCACCTCGCGGCCCACCGCCGACCTGGCGCTGCTCACCATGGGCAAGCGGGACGTCCCGTACGACCTGGACTTCCCGATGCCGCAACGGATCCGGCGACCGGACGGGGTGGCACCGCTGACCGGCTGCGAGGTCACCGCGCTGAACGACCAGCACACGTTCCTCAGGCTCGGCCGGGACGCCGGCGTCGAGGTGGGCGACTGGATCGGGTTCGGCCTGTCCCACCCGTGCACGACGTTCGACAAGTGGCAGCTGATCCCGGTGGTCGACGCGGACGGCGAGACCGTGGTGGACCTCATCCGCACCTACTTCTAGGAGTCCATTGTGGACATCACGATCCGCGGCGGCACCGTGGTCGACGGCACCGGCGCACCCGGTTTTCAAGCGGACGTGGGAATCCGGGACGGGCTGATCGAGGAGATCGGCACCGTGCCGACCGCCACCCGGGTGATCGACGCCGCCGGTCTGGTGCTGGCGCCCGGGTTCATCGACATGCACGCCCATTCCGACATCCAGATCCTGGCGAACCCCGACCACCTGGCCAAGGTCGCGCAGGGTGTCACGCTGGAGGTGCTCGGCCAGGACGGGCTGTCCTACGCGCCGGTCGACGACACCACGCTGGAGACGCTGCGCACCCAGCTCGCCGGCTGGAACGACGACCCGCCGGGGTTCGACTGGAGCTGGCGCACCGTCGGCGGATACCTCGACCGGCTGGACGGCGGGATCGCGGTGAACGCCGCGTACCTCCTGCCGCAGGGCACGATCCGGATGCTCGCGGTCGGCTGGGCGGACCGGCCGGCCACCGAGTCCGAAATGGACACCATGCGCGCGCTGGTGGCCACCGGCATGGCCGAGGGCGCGCTGGGCCTGTCCTCCGGGCTGACCTACACGCCGGGCATGTACGCCGGCACCGAGGAGCTGGTCGAGCTGTGCACGGTCGCCGGAAACCTGGGCGGGTACTACAGCCCGCACCATCGCAGCTACGGCGCCGGCGCGATCGACGCCTACGCCGAGATGATCGAGGTGTCCCGGCGCTCCGGCTGCCCGGTGCACCTGACCCACGCCACGCTCAACTTCCCGGTCAACACCGGCCGCGCCGGCGAACTGCTCTCGTTGGTGGACAAGGGGATCGCGGACGGCGTCGACATCTCCCTGGACACCTACCCGTACCTGCCCGCCTCCACCTACCTCTCGGCGCTGCTGCCGAGCTGGGCCTCCGAAGGCGGCCCGGCGGCCACGCTCGCCCGGTTGTCCGATGTGGACCTCCGGGAGCGGATCCGGGTCGACCTCGAACTGCACGGCTCCGACGGGCTCAACGGCGTGCCGGTGGACTGGAGCTGGGTCGAGATCAACGGTGTGCGCCTGCCGGAGAGCGCCGGTCTGGTCGGGCAGACCATCGCCGAGTCCGC
Organism: Actinophytocola sp.; assembly: GCF_036002505.1. Taxonomy (GTDB): domain Bacteria; phylum Actinomycetota; class Actinomycetes; order Mycobacteriales; family Pseudonocardiaceae; genus DASYTH01. The sequence goes on from NZ_DASYTH010000322.1 coordinate 45,974, forward strand.
GCGCCGGGCCGGCCGCCCACCGATCGAGTTCTTCTTCGACACGCTGATCGCCGAGCGGCTCGGCACCACCTGCCTGATGCACGTCGGCAACGAGGAGAACGTCCAGGCGATCATGCGGCATCGGGTGCACACCGGCGGCAGCGACGGGTTGCTGGCCGGCGCGCGGCCCCATCCCCGGGCCTGGGGCACGTTCCCGCGCTACCTCGCCCGCTACGTCCGGGAGCTGGGCGTGCTCGGGTTGGAGGAGTGCGTCGCGCACCTCACCGGCCGGCCGGCGAAGCGCCTCAAGCTTCCCGACCGCGGGTTCCTCCGCGAGGGGTACCGCGCCGACCTCGTGCTGTTCGACCCGGCCACGGTCGCCGACCGGGCCACGTTCGACAACCCGAAGCAGCCCGCGGCCGGCATCCCGTACGTGCTGGTGAACGGCACCCCGGTGATCGACGACGGGCGGCACACCGGCGCGCTGCCCGGCCGCGCGATCCGCCGGGCCTCCTGATGGATCTGCTCGCGGAGCTGCGGGCCCGGCGCGCGCTGTGCATCGTGCGCGCCCCGGCCATCCCGGATCCGGTGGGCCTCGCCGGCACCCTCGTCGACGCCGGGCTGCCGCTCGTGGAGTTCTCCCTGACCACACCGGACGCCCTCAACCTGATCGAGCTGGCGTCCACAGTGGACGGAGTGCTGCTCGGCGCGGGCACCGTGCTCACCGCGGCGGCGGCCCGGGACGCGATCTCGGCCGGCGCCCGGTTCCTGCTCACCCCCGGCGTCCGGCCGGACGTCGCCGTCGAAGCGCTTCGACTGGGCGTCCCGGTGGTGCTCGGCGCGATGACCCCGACCGAGGTCGCCGCCGCGCTCGACGCCGGCAGCACCGCGGTCAAGGTGTTCCCGGCCGCCCGGCTCGGCCCGGCCTACGTCAAGGATCTCCTCGGCCCGTTCCCGGGTACCCCGCTGGTGATGACCGGTGGCCTGCACACCGGAAACGCGGCCGAATACCTGGCCGCGGGCGCCCTCGCCGTGACCGCGGGCAGCGGCGTCGTCGCCCCGGCGCTCGCCGCGGAATCCCGGTTCGCCGAGATCCGCACTCGGGCCACCGAATTCGTCGAAGCGCTTCGACAACCATGACCAGCGTGTACATCGGCGCCTTCGGCCGCGACCTCGACGTCGCCACCGCCGACCCGGACACCGGCGCGCTGACCGTCACCGGCACCGTGCCCGACGTCCCCGACGCCTCGTTCCTCGCCGTCTCCCCGGATCGCCACACCCTCTACGCCACCAACGAGCTGGCACGCGACGGCACCGTCACCGCCCTCGACATCCACGATCCGCAGCACCCGGTGGTCCTGAACCATGCCCCGGCCGGCGCCGCCCCCACCCACCTGAGCGTGCACCCCAGCGGCCGCTACCTGCTCACCGCCAACTACGGCGACGGCACCGTGGCCGTGCACCCGCTCCTCCCCGGCGGTGCGCTCGGCGAACCCACAGACCTGGTGCAGCACAACGGGACCGAGCCACACGCCCACCACGTGGTCACTGATCCCAGCGGACAGTGGGTCCTCGCCACCGACCTCGGCGCCGACTCGGTCCTCGTCTACCGCCTCACTCTCGACAACGGCAGACTCGCCCTGCACCAACGGTTCCACCTGCCACCCGGCGCCGGCCCCCGCCACCTCGCCTTCCACCCGCACGGCCGGCACACCTACCTCCTCGGCGAGCACCGCTCCGAGATCACCGTCGCCACCTGGGACCCCACCACCGGCACGCTCACGGCCACGTCCGTCGTCCCCACCACCTCCGCCACCAACGCCCCCGCCGAGATCGCCATCACCCGCGACGGCAAGCACCTCTACGCCTCCAACCGCGGCGAGAACACCATCGCGCACTTCACCATCCACGACGGCGGTGCACGCATTGCCCACGTCGCCTCCACCCCCACCGACGACTGGCCGCGCCACTTCAACCTCAGCCCCGGCGAACGCTTCGTCTACGTCGCCAACCAGCGCGCCGGCACCATCACCCAGCACCCCCGCGACCCCGACACCGGCCACCTCTCCCCCGCGGTCGCCGCCACCCGCGTCGACAACGTGGCCGTCATCGCATTCCTTGAGCCACCACCCCCACACGGCCGTATGCCGGCGGCCGAGCAGGTGATGTGACCGCGCACGATCGTGACCGTCCGCTCGACCCATTGCTTGGCGATTCAACCGTCACCTGAACTGATCCCACCGCTCATACGGAACGTGTGCCCGCACAAATCCTTCGTATGTGCCGGGTCGCTCAAAAGGCGGTTTCGCACCGGCCGACCCACCTGCATGCTGGACCAGGTCGACCACGTCGCGCGTATTGATCCAATAGTGAGGGGAATCGATGAGTACTGCCAACACGTCCGGCTCGTGGCCGTCCATGAGCACAACGCCACCGAATCTTTCAGGCTTGGGAACCGACCACGTCACCTGGGGAATTCCCGCGGGCGGCGGCGGCAAGAGCGGATACATTTTCCGGGGCGGCACCGTCGAGGTTCAGCTCGACGGCACGGAATTCACCCTCGGCACGTTCACTCACGAGAACTTCCCGATCCAGGGGATGCCGCAGAGCCAGTTCGACGTGGACCTCACCGTGCAGGTGGTGTTCGAGGACGGAACCCGGACCAACTTCAGCTTCCGTTTCCACCACAACGAAACCCCCAACGTCGGTCCCTCACCCGAGGACGAGGTCGACCTGCCCACCTTCATCTCGCCGGAGACGGTGGTCGTCGACGGCACCGAATACGCCGTTCTCATCAGCGGGTTCAAACAGAACGGGGTGGTTGTCCGGAAGTTCATCAGCCCGGAGAACGGCGCCAACAGTGCGGACGTCGTCGCCATGTTCGCCCGCGCCGGCGTGCCGGACGTCCACATCTCCACCGTCCGCTACAAGGGCGGCGTGAAGTACACCCAGGCCGACGAGTACGTCGAGATCGTCAACCGCGGCACGGCACCCGCGGACATCTCCGGATGGGTGCTCGGTGCCGACGACGCGGGACAGGACTATCGATTCCCGCCCGGGACGATCCTCCAACCCGGCCAGCGGATCAAGGTGTACACCAACGAGGTCCACCCCGAGTCCGGCGGGTTCAACTACGGCATCAAACGACCCATCTGGAACGACAAGGGGGACACCGCCAAACTCCGCGACACCGGCGGAACCGTCGTCTCCGAATACGCCTACGGCGACCGGGTACCCGCCGCACAACCGTAAGTCCGCGCACCCGGATGTGCCGGGCCGCGCGACCGTGGCACGCCCGGCCCGGCTCATCCGGTACGGTGCCAGCCGTGAAAGCTGTCACGAGACTGGCGCAGCTCATCGGGCGGCAGCCGTGGCTGACCGCGGTCGGACCGCGCATCGTCAATGCGGACATCAGGTTGCAACGCTGGACCGGGGGGCGGATCTCGTTCGGGCGGCTGGCCGGGCTCCGGTCGGTCACCATGACCACGACCGGCCGCCGCACCGGCCAGCCCCGGCTCGCACCCCTGATCGCGATACCGGACGGCGACTGCCTGCTGCTCGTCGCGTCCAACTTCGGCCGGCCCCACCATCCCCACTGGTCGGCCAACCTGATCGCCAACCCGAACGCGACCGCCCAGATCAACGGGCACGACTTCGCGGTCACCGCGACCCTGCTCACGGGCGAGGACCGGGAGCAGGCCTGGAAGACCGTGACCACGTCCTGGCCGGCTTACCACGACTATCAGGCCCGCGCCGCCCGCGAGATCCGAGTCTTCCGCGTCACCCGCCGCTAACCCCGCGAGTTCGACGCTCAAACAACCGAGTTCGACGTTCGGGCAACTGAGTTCGACACTCGAGACCGTCAACCAGCTTCGATGCGCGCCGGGACGTGCTTGTGCCAGGGCGTCGCGGCGAACTCGTCGCGGCGGGCGAGGTCCGTCAGCTCGTTCACCGCGACACCCGTGCGGACCGGGTTGCCGGCGTCGTCCAGGGTGTCCAGCCCGAGGCCGTTCGGCAGCGCGGCATGGCCGGGTTGCATCCGGTCGCTGACCTCCACCAGGGCCTCGGTCCGGCCGCGGCGGGTGATCACGCAGGCCCGGGCGCCGTCGGCGAGACCGAGCCTTTCCGCGTCCTGCGGGGAGATCCGCAGCGCGCCGCCGGTGTCGCGCCGGCGCCACAGTGGATCCCGGATGATCGTGTTCGCGGTGAACGCCCGGCGCTCCCCGGCGGCCAGCACGAACGGGAACTCCTCGGTGGTGTGCCCGGCCGGCGTGGTGTCGAGGTTGGCGAGCACGTCGAGCAGCTCCGGGATCTCCAGCGGGATGCGCTTGTCCGGATGGCTGACGTAGTGCCAGGAGCCGTCCGGGTCGTCCAGCGTGAACGTCACACCGGAGCGCCCGGCCAGGATCGCGTCGAACAGCGCCTCGCCGTCGGCGTGCCCGGCCCGGCGCACCGCGTCCGGGTTCCGCTGCGCCACCTGGTGTGCGGACGCCCAGAGCACCGCGGCCGACGCCGCACCGTCCGGAAGGGACGGACCGAGCACCTCGTAGAGCACGTACGCGGCGAGTCCGGCGATCCGCCGGTCGGCCATCGCACCGAACATCGCGGCCATGAACTCCTTGCGCCCCAACGCGAGCGCGGCGCGGAGCGGCTCGAGGTCGGCCTCGGTCACGACGCCCAGCGCGCGGATGATCCGCGCGTAGATCTCCGGCTCGGCGAGCGTGCCGGGCAGCGGGTCGAGCACCGGGGCGCGCAGGTGGAAGGTGTTGCGCGGGAACTCCAGCGTGAAGAACGTGGCCTCCCACTTCTCGTACTGGCTGGCCGCGGGGAGGACGTAGTCGGCGTGCCGGGCGGTTTCGGTGAGCGCCACGTCGATCACGACGACGAGGTCCAGCGCGCCGAGCGCGGTGCGGAACGTGCCGGAGTCGGCCAGCGAGTGCACCGGGTTCGACGACTCGATGATCATCGCGCGCTGCCGGTCCGGGTGCTCGGTGAGGATCTCCTCAGCGATCACGTTGCACGGCACCAGGCCGCCGAAGATCGGGGTCTTGGTCACCGGCGTGGTCCGCACATTGGTCTCGTACCGGGCGATCGGCGCCATCCAGGAGTGCAGCTGCATCGCGCCGGGCTTGGCGAAGTTCCCGGTGAGCAGCCACACCAGCTTCTCCAGGTACGAGCACAGCGTGCTGTTGGGCGCCTGCTGGATGCCGAGGTCCTCGAAGAACGACACGCTGCCGGCCGTCCCGATTCTCCGTGCGGTGTCCCGGATCCGCTCCTCCGGCACCCCGCACGCGGCCGCATACCCGGCGATCGGGACCTCCGCGCACGCGGCCAGCACCGCCCCGGCGCCGGTGGTGCGCTCGGCCAGGAACGCGTGGTCGACGAGATCCTCGGTGACCAGCACGCCCAGAATCGCCGCCAGGCACCAGGCGTCCGTGCCCGGCTTCACCTGCAGGTGGATGTCGGCAAGGTCCGCGGTCTCGGTCCGCACCGGGTCGATGACGATCAGTGTCCGATGTGGATCGCGGGCGATCTCCTTCAGCACCACCCGGGCACGCGGGAAACTGTGCGACTGCCACGGGTTCTTGCCGAGGAACACGGCCACCTCGGCGTGCTCGAACCCGCCGCGCACGTGCCCGCCGTAGAGGTGCGCGTCGACCCACCCCTCACCCATCTTCTCCTGCGCCAGCGCGCTCGACCGGTACCGCGCCCCGAGCGCCCGCAGCAGCGCGCCGCTGTACGCCCCGCCGAGGTGGTTCCCCTGACCGCCCCCGCCGTAGAAGAAGATCTTGTCCCCACCGTAGGTGTCCCGAACCCGCGCGAGCTTCGCCGCGATCTCGGCGATCGCGGTGTCCCACCCGATCTCCTCGAACGTCCCGTCCGCCCGCCGCCGCAGCGGCGACGTCAGCCGATCCCGCCCGTTCTGGTAGTGATCAAGCCGGTGCGCCTTGTTGCAGGTGTATCCCGCCGACGCCGGATGCTCCTTGTCCCCCCGGATCCGCTCGAACCGCCGCCCCTCGACCCCGATCTCGATGCCGCAGTTGCACTCACACAGGATGCACGCCGACTTCCGCCACTCCATGCCACCACCGGCCTATGTCGGGTTCGTGATCTGACTATGACGGCCAACATAATCTATGCTCAGTGCGTGGCACAACCGCAGAACCCGCGCGACCGGATGGTGTCCAGCGCCATGCACCTGTTCCGCCAGCACGGCGTCGCCGCGACCGCCCTGTCCGACGTCGTCGAGCACAGCGGCGCCCCGCGCGGCTCCCTCTACCACTACTTCCCCGACGGCAAGGCCCAGCTCGCCGAGGAGGCCACCGCCCTCGGCGGCCGCCTGATGGGCAAGACGATCAGCAAATGGATGGCCGCGAAGGGCCCCGCCGGGACGGTCGAGGCCCTCATCGACCTCTACCGGGACCAGTTGCGCGCCAGCGACTTCACCATCGGCTGCCCGGTAGTGGCCGGCGCCCTCGAAGGCGGCGAATCCCCCGGCGCCCGCGCGATCGCCGGCGAGGCCTTCACCTCCTGGGAGTCCACCCTCGCGGGCGCCCTCTGGCAGCACGGCATCCCCGCCCAGCGCGCGGACACCCTGGCCGCCATGATCGTCTGCTCCATCGAGGGCGCCATCATCGTGGCCAAAGCGCAGCGAAGCACCCGTCCCCTCGACCGCGTGGGCGAGGAGTTGGATGCTCTGCTGCGCTCGGCGCTATGACGTTCGGTATACCTATTCGTAGATCTCGCCCTGCTCGGCCTTCTTCACCAGCGACTCGGGCGGCTGGAAGTGGTCGCCGTAGCGCTCGGCCAGCTCACGGGCGCGAGCCACGAAGCCGGCGAGCCCGCCGGGGTAGCCGTTGATGTACTGGATCACGCCGCCGGTCCACGGCGGGAAGCCGATACCCATGATGGAGCCGATGTTGGCGTCCGGCACCGAGCGGAGGACGCCCTCGTCGAAGCACTTCACCGTCTCGAGGGCCTCGGCGAAGAGCATGCGCTCCTTCATGTCCTCGAACGGGATCTCGTGGCCCGGCTTGTGGAAGTGCTCGTACAAGCCGTCCCAGAGGCCGGTGCGGTTACCGTCCACATAGGAGTAGAAACCGGCACCGGTGGAGCGGCCCTTGCGGTCGAACTCCTCGACGAGGCGGTCCACGACGGAGTACGAGCCGTGCTCGGGGAACGTGCCGCCGGCGGCCTCGACCGCGGCCTTGGTCTCCTTGCGGATCTTCTGGGGGAGGGTGAGGGTGAGCTCGTCCATCAGCTGCAGCGGCGGCGCGGGATAGCCGGCCTGGGAGCCGGCCTGCTCGATGGACGCCGGGTTGAGGCCCTCGCCGACCATGGCGATGGCCTCGTTGAGGAACGTGCCGATCACCCGGCTGGTGAAGAACCCGCGGCTGTCGTTGACCACGATCGGGGTCTTGTTGATCTGCTGCGCCACGTCGAACGCCCGGGCCAGTGCCACGTCGCTGGTCCGCTCGCCGACGATGATCTCCAGCAGCGGCATCTTGTCGACCGGGGAGAAGAAGTGCAGGCCGATGAAGTCCTCCTGCCGCTGCACGCCCTCGGCGAGGCCGGTGATCGGCAGCGTGGACGTGTTCGAGGCGAGCAGTGCGTCCGGCGCCACGACGCCCTCGATCTCGGCGAACACCTTGTGCTTGAGCTCCTGGCTCTCGAACACCGCCTCGATCACCAGGTCGCAGCCCGCCAGGTCCTCGGCCTGCTCGGTCGGCGTGATCAGGGCGAGCAGCGCGTCGCCCTTCTCCCGGGTGGTCTTCCCGCGGGAAACGGCTTTCTCGGTGAGCTTGACCGAGTAGTCCTTGCCTTTCTCTGCCGCGGCAAGGGAGACGTCCTTGAGCACGACCTCCATGCCCGCCCGGGCGCAGACGTAGGCGATGCCGGCGCCCATCATCCCGGCGCCGAGCACGCCGACCTTGCGCGCGTTCCACTTCTCGAACCCCTCCGGCCGCGAGCCGCCGGAGTTGATGTGCTGCAGGTCGAAGAAGAACGCCTTGATCATGTTCTTGGCCACCTGCCCGGTGACCAGCTCGACCAGGTAGCGCGACTCGATGGTCAGTGCGGTGTCCACGTCCACCTGGGCGCCCTCGATGGCCGCGGCCAGGATCGCCTTGGGCGCCGGCATGTTCGTGCCCTTGAGCTGCTTGCGCAGGTTCGCCGGGAACGCCGGCAGGTTCGCCGCGAACGACGGGCTGGACGGCGAGCCACCGGGGATCTTGAAGCCCTTGACGTCCCAGGGCTGAACCGGCGCCGGGTTGGCCTTGATCCACTCCTTGGCCCTCGGCACCAACTCGTCCACAGTGGACACGACGTCGTCGATCAGGCCGAGCTCCTTGGCGGCCTTCGGCTTGTGCTGCTGTCCCTGCAGCAGCACGGACAGCAGCGCGGTCTGGATACCGAGCATGCGCACCGTGCGGGTGACCCCGCCGGCGCCGGGCAGCAGGCCGAGGGTGACCTCGGGCGTGCCCAGCACGCAGCCCTTGACGTCGGCGGCGATCCGGTGGTGGCAGGCCAGCGTGATCTCCAGGCCGCCGCCGAGCGCCGCGCCGTTGATGGCCGCGACCACCGGCTTGCCCAGCTTCTCCAGCCGGCGGAACTGCGCCTTGATCTCGGTGATCCGCTCGAAGACCTGCGGCGCGTGCTCCCGCTGCGCCTGGATCAGGTCGTTGAGGTCGCCGCCGGCGAAGAACGTCTTCTTGGCCGAGGTGATCACCACGCCGGTGATGCCGTCCCGCTCCGCCTCCAACCGGTCCACAGTGGACCCCATGGACGCGAGGTAGGCGGCGTTCATGGTGTTCGCCGACTGCTCCGGGTCGTCCAGGGTCAGCACGACGATCCCGTCGTCACCCTGTTCCCAGCGGATGGTGTTGCGCTCGCTCATGAGAGTTGAGGCTCCTTCAGTTTCGATTGGTCGCTCCCGCTCGGCCGCAGCTGATGTCGGCTTCCTCCGTGCGCTGCTCGGCGCTCGTTCCTCGCACCTGCGCTGCTCCTTCGGAAAGCCGACATCGCGGTCTCACGTCCGCTCCTTCAGACTCGCTCGATCAGGGTGGCAACGCCCATGCCGCCGCCGATGCACGCCGTCACGACGGCCGTGCGCGCCTCGCGCCGCTCCAGCTCGTCGACCATGGTGCCCAGCAGCATCGCTCCGGTGGCACCGAGCGGGTGGCCCATGGCGATCGCGCCACCGTTGACGTTGAGCTTGTCGTCGGGAATCTGCAGCGCCTGCTGATAGTTGAGCACGGCGGAGGCGAACGCCTCGTTCATCTCGAACAGATCCACGTCGTCGACGCTCAAACCCGTGCGCGCCAGCAGCTTCTCGGTGGCCGGGACCGGACCGGTGAGCATGATCGTGGTGTCGGCACCGGAGGTCGCGGTGGCCACGACCCGCGCTCGCGGGGTCAGCCCGAGGTCCTTGCCCACCTGCTCGCTGCCGACCAGCACGAGTGCGGCGCCGTCCACGATCCCCGACGAGTTGCCGGCGTGGTGCACGTGGTTGATCTTCTCCACCCAGTGGTACTTCTGCAGCGCTACCGCGTCGAACCCGCCCATCTCGGCGATCGCGGCGAAGGACGACGGGAGCTTGCCCAGCGAGTCCACAGTGGACTCAGGGCGCATGTGCTCGTCGTGGTCGAGCACGGTGATCCCGTTCTGGTCCACCACCGGGATCACCGATTTGGCGAAGTAGCCGCCGGCCCACGCCTTGGCCGCGCGCTCCTGGGACTGGACGGCGTAGGCGTCCACGTCCTCCCGCGAGTAGCCCCGGATCGTGGCGATCAGGTCCGCGGAGATGCCCTGCGGCACGAAGTAGGTGTCGTAGTTCGTGACCGGGTCCATCGCCCACGCGCCGCCGTCCGAGCCCATCTTCACCCGGGACATCGACTCCACACCGCCGCCGATCACTAGCTCGTCCCAGCCGGCGCGGACCTTCTGGGCGGCCATGTTGACCGCCTCCAGCCCGGACGCGCAGAACCGGTTGAGCTGCACGCCGCCGACCGTGGCCGGCATGCCGGCCAGGATCGCCGCGGTCTTGGCGATGTCCATGCCCTGATCGCCGATCGGGGACACCACCCCGAGCAGGATGTCGGAGATCCGGTCCTCGTCCAGGGTCGGGTTGCGCTTGCGCAGTTCGTCGATCAGGCCGACGACCAGCGAGATCGGCTTCGTGCCGTGCAGCGAGCCGGTGTTCTTGCCGCGGCCGCGGGGCGTGCGGATCGCGTCGTAGATGAAGGCTTCCGAAGGCGATACAGCCACGTTGATGTCCTCTCGCGCGCTAATCCTCATTAACATCGTGGCACGTATTCGCTGGTTGTCAACGGATGCGCGGTCACCTAGCGTGTTAGACGTGCCTCACAGGACGTCGCCGCGGAAAGCCGCGCTCGCCGAGGCGGCGGCCGAGCTGTTCGGCCGGCGCGGCTACCACGCGGTGAGCGTGAACGACATCGCGTGCGCCGCCGGCGTCACCGGCCCGGCCGTGTACCGGCATTTCGGCAGCAAGCAGGACGTGCTGGCGCATGTCCTGCTCACCGGCCTGGAGGTTTTCGGCCAGGCTACCGACGAGGCCCTTGCCGGCGCTCAAGCGGCGGACGAGGCGCTGCGCAGGATGCTCGAGGCGGTCGCCGCGCTCGCCGTGGAGCGCCGGGAGATCACCGCGCTCTGGCGGTGGCAGGGCGGGCATCTACCGAAACCCGACCGCACCACGATCCGGCGGGCCGGTGCGCGGATCATGGACCGCTGGGCGGTGGCGCTGCGCGCGACCCGGCCCGCGCTCGCTCCGGAGCACGCGGAGCTGCTCTGCTGGGCGGCGCTCAGCGTGTTCGGCAGCGTGGCGGTGCATCACCTCAGCCTGCCGCGGAAGCGCTTCGAATCGCTGCTCGCCGCGCTCGCCGCCGCGGTGCTCTCCCACACGGTCGAGGCCGCGGCCGCGCCGGTGGTGAACGGGGCCGGTGGGCTGGCCTGGCTGGCGCCGGCGTCGCGCCGGGAGAAGCTGCTGAGCGCGGCCACCCGGCTGTTCCGCGAGCGCGGATACCACGCCGTGAGCATGGAGGACATCGGTGGGGCCGCGGGCATCGCGGGCCCGAGCATCTACCGGTACTTCGCCGGCAAGGCGGACATCCTGGTGGCCGCCGGGTACCGGATGGCGGACCGGCTGCGGCTGGACGCGGAGCGGGCGCTGGGCGAGGCCGACGGCCCCGGCAACGCGCTGGACCGGCTCGTTCGGTCCTATGTGGACACCGTGCTGCGGTCGGACAACCTGCTGGCGGTGTTCACCACCGAGTCGGTCGCCATGGCCGAGCGGGACGCCAAGGAGCTGCTCCGGATGCAGCGCGCCTACGTGGCGGAGTGGGTGCGGCTGCTGGGTGCCACTGCCCCGGCGCTGGCCGAGCGGGAGGCCCGGATCACCGTGCACGCGGCGCTGACCATCGTCAACGACCTCACCCGCACGCCGCGCCTGGCCGCCCGGCCGGGGATCGCGGCGGAGCTGGTGGAGCTGGCGCGGGCGGTGTTGCGGGCCGGTGCGGAGTGGCCGGGGTGACATGCCCTGAAGGCCGCCTTCGGGACGTTGGACGTCCCGAAGGCGGCCTTCAGGGCACTTCCCACCCGGTGCGGCGGGCCCATTCCTCCATCCGCGGGTACACCTCGGCGAACCAGGGCTCCTTGGCCTCGGCGTACCGGATCGTGCGCTCGTCCGCCGCGAACTTCCTGGCCAGGTCCCGTTTCAGCGCCGCGTACTCGTCCCGGATGGACTCCTCGGCCCGCAGCCAGTCGCGGAACAGCAGGGCGAACCGCCAGCCGGGTGAGCCGTGCGCGCGGACGTGCAGGTTCACCGGACGGCCCGGATCGGCCCCGTTGTAATAGCGCTTCCGCCACAGCGCGGGGTCGCCGGCGCCGTGCGGCTGGTCGTCGGCGATGCCCGGGCGGAACACGAACCCCGCCTCGGTGAGCGGCGCGGCAAGCGGGTCCGAATCGTCCACAGTGGCCACAGTGAGCTGGAGGTCGATCACGTCCTTGGCCGGCAGCCCGGGTATCGCGGTGGAGCCGACGTGGTCGACGCGCAGCGCCCGCTCCCCCGCCGCGCGCCGGATCCGGGCGGCGAGGCGCTCGGCCTGGGCCGGCCAGGTCGGATCGGGCTCGTACAACCGGGGCGAGCCGTAGCCGGCCTTGCGGTGCAACCGCACGTTCGACTCGTAGCGCACCAGGCGGTCGGCCCAGAGCGCGTCCACCGCCGCGAGGATCTCGTCGAGCGCGCCGGCGTTGTCCAGCCACACGTCGGCGGCGGCGCGGCGGGCCTCCGCGGTGGCCTGCGCGGCGACCCGGGCCCGAACGTCCACTTCGGACATTCCGCGCTCGGTGACCAGGCGGTGCACCCGGACGTCCTCCGGCGCATCCACCACGATCACCAGGTGATAGTTGGGCGCGAGGCCGTTCTCCACCAGCAGCGGCACGTCGTGCACGACGACGGCGTCGGGCGGGGCTGCCGCCATGAGCTCCGCGGTCCGGGCGCCGACCCGGGGGTGCACGATGGCGTTGAGCCGGGCGCGGGCGCCGGGATCGTTGAACACGGTGCCCGCCAGCGCCGCCCGGTCCAGGCTCCCGTCCGGGGTGACCATGCCGGCGCCGAACGCCGCGACGATCTCAGCCAGCCCGGGCGTGCCGGGCTCGACCACCTCGCGGGCCAGTAGGTCGGAGTCGATCAGGACGGCGCCATGCTCGGCCAGCCGACCGGCCACAGTGGACTTGCCGGACCCGATCCCACCGGTGAGCCCCACGCGCAGCATGCCGGCATTGTCGCAGCGGGGTCCGCTCACCGAGTGTGGCGGGGTCTTAGCCATGCAAGGGGGGTCTGGGGCTTGTCCCCAGAAAGAACCGTCTCCACTGTTATCGGTGGGGCTGGTGACACGCCGGGGGCTTGCGAGGTTTTCCGAGCTTGATCGCCTAGGGTGCCCGCACGGGGCAAGGACGCGGAGGGCGGAGTGGTTCGCACGGGCGGGCACGCGGGACGGCACCGGCTTGGCACGCCGGGGCTCAGGCACTGCATCGAGCACAGAGCGGTCGCAACAGCACTCGTCGAGTACCGGCGCAACTGGTGGAGCGCGATCCTCGTCCCCGCCAGACACACCCTCGCCGGCCTCCGCCGCCGCGCCGCCACCGCAGCGGCCGAGCGCGCCTGGGCCCCGGCGGTCCGCCTCTCCGAGATTTGATGGGTTGGGCGCGCAGCCTCACCGAGGTGTGAGGGCGCGTTCGGCGATGTGGGAGAGGGCGTTGGCGGCGCGGTCTTCGGGGAGCAGGTCGGGGATCACCGTGATCACGACGGTGGTCCGGCCGCGGGAGGCGACCAGCATGCGCTTGGCGCCGAGGAGCAGGACGCCCTGGCCCGGGCCGACCGGGACCTGGGAGGACTTGGCGCCGGCCTCGCGCTCGGTCTCGATGGTGCTGGCCAGGCGGCGCTGCGCGGCGGTCTCGTCGGTGTAGGTGGCCAGGCCGATGGTGACCACCGCGGCGGTTACCGGCTGGCCGTCCGGCACGCCGTAGTAGCAGTCGAGCCGCGCGGTGCGGCCGATCTTGGGCTCGGGCACGCCGACGATCGGCAGGGTCTGCCCGGTCACCGCCGCGTTGAGGATCTCGGTGATCTCGCCGAGCGTGGCCAGCCCGCCGCAGGTCTTCGGCACCTCCTTGGCCGCACTCGACGACACCGGCGCCGACGAGCTGACCGCGGGCACATTCGGCCGGGCCGCCGGCGGCTCCGCCGAGCACCCCGCCACCACCAACGCGGCCAGCGCCGTGATCACCATGCGCACCCCTCCACGGTAAGCCCTCACCCCACGAGTTCGACGTTCCAGCACGCGAGTCGCACGTTCCAGCACGCGAGTCCCCACTTCAGGCGCCCGAGTTCAGCGTTCGGGAGCGTGAGTTCATAGTTCGGAACCGGGAACTCAGGTGCCGGAACCGGGAACTCAGGTGCCGGAATCGGGGACTCGTGTGCTGGAATCGGGGACTCGCGTGCGAAAGCCCCGCGGCTTGGGGCCGCGGGGCTTTCGGGATGGTTGGGGTTACTGGCCGCCGGAGAGCTTCTCGCGGAGGGCGGCCAGTTGCTCGTCGCTGGCGAGGGTGCCGCCGCTCTTGGCCGCGGTCTCGCTGCTGCTGGAGGAGTACTCGCCGTCCACGGCGTCGTCGTCGCCAGCGCCCGCGGCGCTGGCTTCGGCGGCCTCGGCCGCGGCGGCCCGGACCTGCTTCATGTGCTGCTCGTAGCGCAGGTGCGCCTCGGCGTACTGGCGCTCCCACTCCTCACGCTGCTTGTCGAAGCCTTCCTGCCACTCCTGGGTGTCCGGGTCGAAGCCCTCGGGGTAGATGTAGTTGCCCTCGGCGTCGTACTCGGCGGCCATGCCGTACTGGGTGGGGTCGAACTCCGTGTCCGGCGTGACGCCCTCGTTGGCCTGCTTGAGCGACAGCGAGATCCGCCGCCGCTCGAGGTCGATGTCGATCACCTTGACCATGACCTCGTTGCCGACCTGCACGACCTGCTCGGGAATCTCCACGTGCCGCTCGGCCAGCTCGGAGATGTGCACCAGACCCTCGATGCCCTCGTCCACCCGGACGAACGCGCCGAACGGCACCAGCTTGGTGACCTTGCCCGGCACGATCTGCCCGATCGCGTGGGTGCGCGCGAACTGGCGCCACGGGTCCTCCTGCGTCGCCTTGAGCGACAAGGAAACCCGCTCGCGCTCCATGTCCACGTCGAGCACCTCGACGGTGACCTCCTGGCCCACCTCGACCACCTCGGACGGGTGATCGATGTGCTTCCAGGACAGCTCGGACACGTGCACCAGGCCGTCCACCCCACCGAGGTCGACGAACGCGCCGAAGTTGACAATCGAGGAGACCACGCCCTTGCGGACCTGGCCCTTCTGCAGCTGGTTGAGGAACTCGCTGCGTACCTCGGACTGCGTCTGCTCCAGCCACGCCCGGCGGGACAGCACCACGTTGTTGCGGTTCTTGTCCAGCTCGATGATCTTGGCCTCGAGCTCGCGCCCGACGTAGGGCTGCAGGTCGCGCACCCGGCGCATCTCCACCAGCGACGCGGGCAGGAACCCACGCAGCCCGATGTCCAGGATCAGGCCACCCTTGACCACCTCGATGACGGTGCCCTTGACCGGCTCGTCGGCCTCCTTGAGACCCTCGATCGCGCCCCACGCCCGCTCGTACTGCGCGCGTTTCTTGGACAGGATCAGCCGGCCCTCCTTGTCCTCCTTCTGGAGAACCAGGGCTTCGACCTCATCACCGACGCTCACCACATCGGCGGGATCGACGTCATGTTTGATCGACAACTCGCGCGAGGGGATCACACCCTCGGTCTTGTAGCCGATGTCGAGCAGGACCTCGTCACGGTCAACCTTGACGATGGTCCCCTCGACGATGTCGCCATCGTTGAAGTACTTGATGGTCTTGTCGATGGCGGCGAGGAAGTCCTCACCCGTCCCGACGTCGTTGACGGCAACCTGCTGCCTCGTTGCGGTGCCGGACGGGACGGTTGTGGTATCGGTGGACATCAGGTGGGTAGCTCCGATAGGGATTGGGGTCTGGGGGCTTGCCCCCAGAGTTCGCTGTGGGTTGGGATCTGGAGTTCTTGTCACGCGGCGGAGAAAGTTCGCCCACAATCAGCAAACGCCGCGCGACCGCTCTTGATTCCCAGCACGGCGAACCCACGGCAGCACGAAACCACTGCGCGGCGGTATCCTACGCGGCCACGCGAGGGCGCGGCAAACCCAGGGTACGGAGCACGCCCCCGACCGGCTATAACGGTCACCGTGCAGAACGACCTCGGCAAACCACCCTCCGCGCTGTGGCAGTCACCGGCGGAGCGCGCGCTCGGCACGGCGGGGATTGCGCGCCGGCAGGCCGACTCGGCCGAGACGGTGGCGGCCAACACCGCGTGGTGGGACGCCTACGCCGAGGAGTACCACGCCGAGCACGGCGAGTTCCTCGGCGTGGCGGACTTCGTCTGGTGTCCCGAGGGCCTGCGCGAGGAGGACGCCGGGCTGCTCGGTGACGTCGACGGGCGCGCGGTGCTCGAGGTCGGCTGCGGCTCCGCGCCGTGCGCCCGCTGGCTCACCACCCACGGCGCGCACGTCGTCGGGCTGGACCTGTCCACGGCCATGTTGCGCTACGCCACCGCGGCCGGCGAGCTGACCGGCATCGAGGTGCCGCTGGTGCGCGGCAACGCCGAACGACTCCCGTTCGCCACAGGTTCCTTCGACCTGGCCTGCTCGGCGTTCGGCGCGGTGCCGTTCGTGGCCGACGTGGCCGCGGTGTTCGGCGAGGTGGCCCGGGTGCTGCGGCCGGGCGGGCGCTGGGTGTTCGCGGTGACCCACCCGATCAGGTGGATCTTCCCGGACGACCCCGGGCCGGACGGCCTACGGGTCACCAGCTCCTACTTCGACCGCACGCCCTACCTCGAGGTGGACGCCGGGGGCCAGGCCACCTACGCCGAGCACCACCGCACGTTCGGCGACTTCGTCCGCGCCCTCACCGCCGCCGGCCTGAACCTGCGGGACGTGATCGAACCGGAATGGCCCGAAGGCCATACCCGCGAGTGGGGCCAGTGGAGCCCGCTGCGCGGCGCCCTCTTCCCCGGCACCGCGATCTTCGTGTGCGACAAGCCGGAGCCCGTAACGTGATCGGCCGCCGGTGTCTGCGCGCCGAGCAGCGCAGGGAGCGAGGAACGAGCGACCGAGCAGCGCAGGCGTGCAGACACCGGATCCAGAGGCCGATCACCGCGCGAGCGGAGCGAGCGCAATGAACAGAGTGGCGGATCTGTTGCTGCAGGCGCAGTCCGCCCGGTTCGCCGGTCTCGATCCGCTGCTGCCGGTGGCGACCCAGCCGCCGGAGGGGGACGTGATCACCGCGGCGCTGCGCGACGGCGAGCGGGTGGCCGGCGTGGTGGTCCGCACGGCGCATCCGCCGGGCTCGGTCGGCACGCTGTGGTCGGCGCTGGACGTGTGGGAGCTGCACCCGTTGCTGGGCCTGGCCGGCGGCCGCGCGATGGACCCGTTGCTGCGGCAGTGGCGGCGGATCATGGCGCGGGGCACGGTCGGCGCCGACTCGGCGTGCGTGGTGACCTGGCCGACCCGGGACGCCGAGGCCACGAGGGCGTTGCTGGACCACGGTTTCGTGCCGCTGTCGGCGATCGCGGTGCGGACCGGCAAGGAGGGTGCGCCGGACCTGCCCGCGTCCGCGCTGACCGTCCGGCGGGCCACCCGGGTCGACGCCGAGATCGTGGTCCAGCTCGAGCTGGCGGAACTGGAGTACTCGGCGCTGGTCGGCGGCGCGATCACCCGGCCGGAGGCGGCGGAGATCAAGCGCGCCTCGGTGGCCCGGCACCTCGAGCATGACGACCCGGTGTGGCTGGCCGAGCGGGACGGGCTGACCGTGGGCATGGCGCAGTGCTGGCTGACCGACGCGGAACCCGGCTCCTGGACGGCGATCCGGCTGCCACCCGGGCGCTGGGGTTACGTCAACTGCCTGTCCGTCCTGCCCGGCGAGCGCGGCGCGGGCGTGGGCCGGACGCTCATGGCCGTGGCCCACCGGGAGCTCGAGCGGCGCGGCGCGGTCGGCACTTTTCTCTACTACCACCCGCCGAATCCGCTCTCCTCGGTGTTCTGGGCCCGGCAGGGCTACCGTCCACTGTGGACGACTTGGGAGGTCCGGCCGGCCAGCGCCCTGCGCTGACCCGTGTCCATGGACTGGCAAGTCTTCCGGCCAGAGCGCACCATGGGTGAGGTAAGGGTCTCGATTCCGCAACAGGTGCGCGGAATCGCAGGCCCGCTGGAACCTTTCGGGGGTGGCGCCGTTGCGCGGTCGCGACTGGGAACTGGGCGTCAAGCCGCGCCGGCGCATGCTGGTCGGCTCCATCACCGCCGTGCTGCTGGCCGGTGCGGCCATCCCACTGCTGCGCACCCAGCTCGGCCCCGTCGCCGAGGAGCAGCCGCCGGCGCCCGCCCCGCCGATTCCGCGGGGCACGCTGCCGTCGTGGCTGCCCAGCGGCCCGGGGACGTTCACCTACAACGTCCGCTGGGCCGACCGGGATCACGCCTACGCCATCCGCGGAAACTGCGCGACGACCAACGGCACCACCGACTGCGGCGCACAGCTGCTGGCCACCGAGGACGCCGCGCACTGGGAGCCGCGAACCCTGCCGGCGCCCGACGGCAAGGCCGAGTCCGGCCTGCTGCAGCAACTCTATGTGTTGGGGCAGGAGAAGGTCGTCGTCGAGGCACCGCGGGAACGCTGGTACAGCGACGATGGCGGGCGCTCCTGGCGCAAGGTGCCGATCGAGCGCGGGTTGTCGGTCGAGGCCATCCCTGAAGGCGGGGTGCTCGAGCCGCAGTGCGCGGTGGTCACCACGGTGTGCCGCCGGCTCGGCCGGCTCCTGGTGATGCTGCCCGACTCCGGCCGGTCCGCGGCGCTGGCGAACCCGCCGCCGCTGCAGCAGGTGTCGCCGGGCACCGTGCCGGCCGGGGACGGCGCCTGGTGGGTCTCCGGGCTGGACCCGGCCACCGGCCGTCCGGCGACCGCGGTGTCCCGGGACGCCGGCCGCAGCTGGACGGTCGGCGCCCTGCCGGCCTTCGACGGCACGCCCTACGGTGGGCTCTCGATCACCGCCACCTCGGGAGCGGCCTACGCCACCGCGATCACCCGCACGCCGGACGGCGGCACCTGGCTGCTCGCGATCTTCCGCAGCACCGACGGCGGCCGAACCTGGGAGCGCACCTGGCAGGCGTCCGGCTCCCGGGAACCGCGCAGCATCAACGGGGTCGTGGTGGCCGCGGCGGACGGCAAGCTGATCGTGGCCACCCAGTCCGGAACCACCTATGTCAGCACCGACGGCGGCCGGACCTTCCAGTGGAACCGCGACCTCCTCGGCCACGTGGAATGGAACCGCGGCGGCTACTTCGTCAGCAACACCTATCCGTCCACTGTGTACACCTGGTCCCTTGACGGGGTCTACTGGCTGCGCTACACGGTTACCTGAGCAAAGGCGGGCGGAACTCGCCGACATGGTGCACCGCGGGCGAGCGGCCGGCGAGGGCACGGCGGACGGCGTCCATGACACCGGCGACGGTCTCGGTGTGGGTGAGCCAGCGGGTGCGGCCGGCCTGGCGGACGTAGCCGAGCACCACCTGCTGAGTCGGGTGGTCGGGGAGGACCGGGTCCGGGCAGCCGTCGATGGGGTTGGCCGAGGCGCTGCCGTGCACCTCGACCACCGGGGCGCCGGGGGCCAGCAGCGGCGCGACCGCGCGCAGCACGGAGGGGCGGGCGGTGCTGCGCACCCAGGCGACGAGCAGGTCGGCCTTGCCGTCGAGGGCCTTGTCCGCGCGGGCGGCCAGCTCCTTCGGGGCCGACCAGTCGGCCTGCACCCAGAGCGACTTGCGGTCGCCGTTGCCGGCCTCGTCCGGGATCGGGGCGTAGCGGCGGCTCGGCACGACCACGTGCCAGCCCTCCCGGACCAGCGCGGCCACGCAGCCGGCCAGCATTCCCGTGCCGCCGATGACCAGCGCTCGCCGGGTCATGCACCCTCCGCTCGCCGAGGCGATGAAGCCGTCAGGGTACTCGCTCCGAGCGGAGGGTGATCCCCTTGACCGATCAGCCCCTAGGTTGGGTGAGGCTGAACCAGTTGCCCGAGTCGTCGCGGAACACCGCCTCGATGCCGTACGGGCGCTCGGCCGGCTCGGACAGGAACGCCACGCCGCGCTCGGACAGCTCGCGGAACGTCTTGTGGCAGTCGTCGGTGTTGAACACCGCGGCGCCGAGCGCGCCCTTCGCCACCAGGGCGCGCACCTCCTCGGCGGTCTGCTCGTCGTGGCCCATCCGGCAGTCGGCCAGGGTGATCTGCACGTCGGGCTGGTCCGGCGGCCCGACGGTGAGCCAGCGGAACCCCTTGCCGCCGCCCTCGAACCCCTCCCCCATGTCGATGTCGAACCGCACCTCGAAGCCCAGCTTCTCGGTGTAGAACGCCTTCGCCGCGTCCTGATCCAGTACGTACAGGCAGACATGCGACATCCTGGTGATCATCTCGTCCTCCACTCGTCCTATCCGATGTGGACGTCACGCTATGAGGACCCGTGACCCGCCGCCTTGTCCTCGATTGCTGTGCCGGGTCTGCTCCACGCCATCACGAAGCATCCCGGTATGGGCGGCGGCCCGCCACGCTCGACCACGCGGCGCCGGTACACCGCGGGGCTGCAGCCCACCAGCTCGGTGAACCGGCGGATGAACGAGCTGAGGCTGGAAAACCCCACCAGCATGCACACCTCGGTGACGGTGAGGTTCGCCGCCGCGAGCAGATCCTTCGCCCGCTCAACCCGTCTGCGCGACAGGTAGACACCGGGCGTCTCCCCGAACGCGGCGCGGAACTCGCGCGCGAAGTGGTACCGGGAGAACCCCGCCGCCGCGGCCATCGCGTCGAGGTCGAGCGGCTCGGCGAACCGCGCGTCCATGAGGTCCCGCGCCTTGCGGAGGTGCACGAGCACCTCGACAAGGAGCGGAGTGACCCGCTTAGGGGGGTCCGGGGGGCGGAGCCCCGCCGGCCGGGGGTCTGGGGGCTTGGCCCCCAGAGAACACAGATCAGGCCGGCCCCGGCGAGCGCTTTCCGCGAGCACAGTTCACCCCTACCGCCGGCCTAGTGCGCCGCATCGTTCCAGCTCCGCCCGAAGCCCACCGAGACGTCCAACGGCACATCCAACGCGTACGCCCCGCCCATCTCCTTGCGTACCAGGGCTTCCGCGGCCGCGTGCTCGCCCTCGGCGACCTCGAGGACGAGCTCGTCGTGGACCTGGAGGAGCATCCGGGTGCGCAGGCCGGCGGCTTTCAGCTCGCGGTGCACGCCGAGCATGGCGACCTTGATGATGTCCGCGGCGCTGCCCTGGATCGGGGCGTTGAGCGCCATCCGCTCGGCCATCTCGCGGCGCTGGCGGTTGTCCGAGGTGAGGTCCGGCAGGTAGCGGCGGCGGCCGAAGATCGTCTCGGTGTAGCCGTCCTTGCGCGCCTGCGCGACCACTGACTGCAGGTAGTCGCGGACGCCGCCGAACCGGGCGAAGTACTCGTCCATCAGCTCACGGGCCTCCTCGGTGGAGATCCGCAGCTGCTGGGACAGGCCGAACGCGGACAGGCCGTACGCCAGGCCGTAGTTCATCGCCTTGATCTTGGCCCGCTGCGCGCCGGTGACTTCCGTCGGGTCACAGGAGAACACCCGGGCCGCGGTGGCGGCGTGGAAGTCGAAGCCGGAGTTGAACGCCTCGATCAGCGCCGTGTCGGCGGACAGGTGCGCCATGATCCGCATCTCGATCTGGCTGTAGTCCGCGGTCATCAGCTCGGCGTAATCCTTGCCGACGATGAACGTGTCGCGGATGGTGCGGCCCTCGTCGGTGCGGATCGGCACGTTCTGCAGATTCGGCTCGGTGGAGGACAGCCGGCCGGTGGCCGCGATGGTCTGGCTGTAGGTGGTGCGGATCCGGCCGTCGTCGGCCACCGACTTGATCAGGCCCTCGACCGTGATCTTGAGCCGGGTGGCGTCCCGGTGCTCCAGCATGTGCGCCAGGAACGGATGCTCGGTCTGCTCGTACAGGCTGGTCAGCGCGTCGGCGTCGGTGGTGTAGCCGGTCTTGGTGCGCTTGGTCTTCGGCATCTTCAGCTCGTCGAACAGCACCACCTGCAGCTGCTTGGGCGAGCCGAGGTTGATCTCCTTGCCGATGATCGCGAAGGCCTCCTGCTCGGCCTGCTTCACCCGCGCCCCGAAGTGCGCGTCCAGCGAAGCCAGGAGATCCGCGTCGACCGCGATGCCGGCCGCCTCCAGCTCGGCCAGCACCTCCAGCAGCGGCAGCTCCATCTCCACCAGCAGCCGCGCGCCGCCGGTGCGCTCCAGCTCCACGTCCAGCGCGTCGGCCAGCTCCGCGATCGCCCGCGCCTTGACGATCTCCCCGGAGGCGAGCTGCGCGTCGTCGCCCTCCACGCCGTCCAAAAGGGACAGTTGGCGCTCCTCGGGCTGCTCCTCCACCCGCAGTTCCCGCTTGAGGTAGCGCAGCACCAGATCATCGAGGCTGAACGAGCGCTGGCCCGGCCGGACCAGGTACGCGGCGAGCTGGGTGTCGGCGGCCAGACCGCGCAGCGTCCAGCCGCGGTGCCGGACCGCGTGCAGCGAGCGCTTCACGTCGTAGGTGAGCTTCGGTTGCTTCTCGTCCGCGAGCCACGCCACCAGCGCGCGCTCGTCCTCCTCGATGAGCTCGCCGGCGTCGATGAACACGCCACCGCCGTCCACCCCGGCGATGGCCACCGTGCGCAGCTCCACCGCCTCGCTCGCCACGCCGGTCGGGGTGTAGCGGAAGCAGACGCCGAGCCGCTGCCCGTTTCGCTCGGCCAGCCAGCCCTTCAGCTCGCCGGGCTGCAGCAGGCCGCCGCTGACCTCGAAGCCCTCCTCGGCCTCCGGCTCGACGCTGGTGTGCTCGGCGAACAGCCGCTCGCGCAGCACCCGGAACTCCAGCTCGTCGAACAGCCGGTGCACGGCGTCCCGGTCCCACGGCCGCTTCGCCAGGTCGTTAGGCCCGACCTCCAGCTCCACGTCCTTGACCAGCTCCGTGAGCTGCCGGTTGAGCAGCACGTTGGACAGGTTGGTGCGCAACGCGTCGCCGGCCTTGCCCTTGACCTCGTCCACCCGGTCGACCAGCTCGCCCAGCGTGCCGAACTCGTTGATCCACTTGGCGATGGTCTTCTCCCCCACGCCGGGGATCTTCGGCAGGTTGTCCGACGGGTCGCCGCGCATCGCCGCGAAGTCCGGGTACTGGGTCGGCGTGACCCCGTACTTCTCCAGCACCGTCGGCGGGTCGAGCCGCCACATCTCGGACACGCCCCGGCTCGGGTACAGCAGCGTGACGTTCTCGTTGACGAGCTGGATGGCGTCCCGGTCGCCGCTGCAGATGAGCACCCGGAACCCGGCGGCGACGGCCTGCGTGGTGAGCGTGGCGATCAGGTCGTCGGCCTCGTAGTTGTCCTTGGACAGGAACGGCAGGCAGAGCGCGCGCAGCACCTCCTCGATGAGCGAGACCTGGCCCTTGAACTCGTCCGGGGTGCTGCTGCGGCCGGCCTTGTACTCGGCGTAGGCCTCGCTGCGGAACGTCTTGCGGGACACGTCGAAGGCGACCGCGATGTGCGTGGGCTGCTCGTCGCGGAGCAGGTTGATCAGCATCGAGGTGAACCCGTAGACCGCGTTGGTGTGCTGGCCGGTCTGCGTGGAGAAGTTCTCCTTGGGCAGCGCGTAGAACGCCCGGTACGCCATCGAATGGCCGTCCACGAGCAGCAGCAGGCGTTGATCGGCGCTGGTACCGGGCTTGGCAGTCACGAGGCGAGTCTAGGGTGAGGCACCGACACTCGGAGGAGGGACCTTGACCGCGCAGTTTCCCGGGATCCGGCCGGACATCGCCGACCAGCTGCTGCCCACGAAGATGGGCATCGAGATCACCGAGTGGTCGGCGGAGCGTGTGGTCGGCACCATGCCGGTCAAGGGCAACCTCCAGCCCTACGGCCTCCTGCACGGCGGCGCGAACGCGGTGCTCGCCGAGACCATCGGCTCGGTCTGTGCCGCCCTGAGCGTCGGGCTCGACCGCGCCACGCTCGGGCTGGAGCTCTCCTGCACGCACCACCGCGCCGCGACCGAGGGCGTGGTCACCGGGGTGGCGACGCCGATCCACGCCGGGCGCAGCACGGCGACGGTGGAGATCGTGATCACCGACGAGCAGGGCCGCCGCACCTGCACGGCGCGGCTGACCTGCATCGTCCGCGACCGGCCGCCGGGGCCGTAATGCGATGAAGGGGGCCTTCCTCACCTCCAGCGTGAGAAAGGCCCCCTTCATCGCACTTCACGCCTCGCCGAGATACGCCGCCCGCACCCGCTGATCCGCCAGCAGGTCGTGCCCCGAACCCTCGAGCGTGGACTGGCCCAGGTCGATCACGTAGCCGCGATCCGCCAGGGCCAGTGCCGCCAGGGCGTTCTGCTCCACCAGCAGGATCGTGGTGCCCTGCGACTGCAGCTCGCTGATGGTGTCGAAGATGCGCTGGGTCATGATCGGCGAGAGGCCCATGGAGGGCTCGTCGAGCATCAGCAGGCGCGGCTTGGACATCATCGCGCGGCCGATGGCGAGCATCTGCTGCTCGCCGCCGGAGAACAGGCCGGCCTTCTGGTGCCGTCGCTCGCCCAGGACCGGGAACAGGGTGAACACCCGCTGCATGTCGGCGTCGACCTCGTTGTCCCGCCGGG
Organism: Actinophytocola sp.; assembly: GCF_036002505.1. Taxonomy (GTDB): domain Bacteria; phylum Actinomycetota; class Actinomycetes; order Mycobacteriales; family Pseudonocardiaceae; genus DASYTH01. The sequence goes on from NZ_DASYTH010000322.1 coordinate 70,269, forward strand.
CATACGCACCGAGAAGGAGGTTCTCCGCGACGGTCATCCGGGCGAAGATCCGCCGGCCCTCCGGGCTCTGCGCGATGCCCCGGCTGAGGATCTCGTGCGCCGGGAGCTTCGCGATCGACGCGCCCTCGAACAGGATGTCGCCGGCGCGCGGCCGCAGCAGGCCGGAGATCGTGCGCAGGATCGTGGTCTTGCCGGCGCCGTTCGCCCCGATGAGGCAGACGATCTGGCCCAGCTCCACGGAGAACGAGACGTTGCGGACCGCCTCGATCGCGCCGTAGGCGACGCTGAGCTCCCGGACCTCCAGCAACGGAGTCATCAGCCGTCCTCCCTACCGTGCTCGGCCGCCGCGGCACGCACCTCGGCCTCCACCTCTTCCCGTGGCTTGCCGAGGTAGGCCTCGATCACCCGGGGATCGTCGCGGACCGTCTCAGGGGTCCCCTCCACCAGCAGCTCACCCTGCACCAGCACGGCGACCTGGTCGCACAGGCCGAAGATGAACTTGGTGTCGTGCTCGATCACCACGGCCGCGACGCCGGTGTCGCGGATCTGGAAGATCAGGTGCCGGGTGGCGTCGGTCTCCTGCGGGTTCATCCCCGCGGTCGGCTCGTCCAGCAGCAGCACCTTGGGATCGGTGGCCAGCGCCCGGGCGATCTCCAGCCGGCGCTGGTCGCCGTAGGGCAGGTTGCGCGCGACCTCACCCTCCATTTTGGACAGACCGACGAACGCCAGCAGCTCCCGGGACCGCTCCCGGGCCTCCCGCTCCACCCGGCGGAACACCGGCCCGTGCAGCAGTGAGGCGATCGGCCCCTGGCGCATCCGGCAGTGCCGGCCCACCAGCACGTTCTCCAGCACCGTCATGTTCGGGAACAGCCGGATGTTCTGGAACGTGCGGGCGATCCCGGCGATCGTGACCGCGGCCGGGTCGCCGGTCAGCGGCACCCCGTGCAGCACCACCTCACCCCGGGTCGGCGTGTACAACCCGGTGAGGCAGTTGAAGAACGTGGTCTTGCCGGCCCCGTTCGGACCGATCAGCCCGAAGATCTGCCCGTGGTGCAACGTCAGCGACACGTCGTTGAGCGCGGTCAGCCCACCGAAGATCATCGTGACGCCGCGCGCCTCGAGTACCGGGTACCCGACGCCCACCGGCTCGACCAACTCGGCGGTCATGAGGGGTTCTCCTTCGCAGTCGCCCCGACGGCGGCCTCCTCGGCGAGCTCGTGCTCGGCCACGAGCTCCTCCTCCAGCTCCTCGATGGACTTGCCCTCGGCGGTCTCCCCGGCGAACTCCGCGCGACGCACCCGGTCGGGCACCAGGCCCTGCGGCCGGAACCGCATGATGAACACCAGGGCCAGACCGAAGATCATCAGCCGGTAGTCCGCGAACTCCCGGAGCCGCTCCGGCAGCACGAACAGCAGCGAGGCACCCAGCACCGCACCGGGAATCGTGCCCATGCCGCCCAGGATCACGGCGGCCAGCAGGGTCACCGACTCGATGAACGTGAACTGGTCGTAGGAGGCCTGGCTGAACTTGTGCGCGAAGATCGCCCCAGCCACCCCGGCCAGGGTCGCCCCGACCAGGAACGCCAGGATCTTGATCTTGCCGGTCTTGATGCCCATGGCCCGGGCGGCGTCCTCGTCCTCCCGGATGGCGATCCAGGCCCGCCCGATCCGGCTGCTCTTGAGGTTGGCGAAGATCGCCATCACCGCGGCCACCACGAGCACGATCAGGAAGTAGTACAGCACCCCGGCCGGCAGCTCCACGCTGCCGACGGTGATCGAGTCGCTGAACGCGGTGCCGCCGATCTCCAGCTGCGGGATGCCGGGGATCGCGTTCGCCCCGCCGGTCAGCCCGCCGATGTTGTTCTGCGCGGACTTGCGGAAGATCTCCCCGAACGCCAGCGTCACGATCGCCAGGTAGTCACCGCGCACCCGCAGCGTCGGCGAGCCGACCACCGCGCCGAACACGCCGGCGATCACCGCGGCGATCACCGCCACGATCGGGAACGGCAGGGTGACGCCGAGCTTCGAGGCGGTCGCGCCGGACAGGTTCGCCGCGACGAACGCGCCGATCCCCATGAACGCGACGTAACCGAGGTCGAGCAGCCCGGCCAGACCCACCACGATGTTGAGCCCGATCGCGGTGACCGCGTAGACGCCGATGGTGACCGAGACGGTCATCCAGTACTCGCTGTCCGCCTTGGTCAGCGGCAGCGCCAGCGCGCACAGCACGAGCACCACGATCGAGAAGGCCCGGTGTCCCTCGGACAGCGCCGAGACCCACCGGGTGACGCCCAGCCCGTGCAGGGCACCGAGCAGACCCCCGGCCATACCGAGGAAGGCCACGAACACCGGCCCGGCGTGCGGGTTGGACGCACCGCCGGTGCCCCCGGCGGTGAGCGTCAGCGAGACCAGGTACAGCACCCCGGCGAATGCGACCGCCAGCACCAGCCAGGCCAGCGGTCGCGGCAGATCGGTGCGCCACTGCGGAATCTCGCCGATCCCCGCCGCGGTGGCGCCGAGGATCAGCAGCAGCCCGCCGGCGATCCCGACGATGCCGCCTAAGGCCGTCGCCCCGTCCGCCGCGGTGACCGCGCCGAGCCCGCCGCCGCGCTGGGCGATGAAGAAGGTGGTGATCAGGGCGACCGCCAGACCGCCCCAGCCGAGCGCCCGCAACACCCGGCCGCGGCCGGGAATCCGGGTGACGAACGTGACGACCAGGGCGGCGACACCGAACCACAGCAGATGCGCCCGGTACCCGCCGACCTCGAACGGCGCGTCGAAGAACTGCAGCGTGGCCTTCTCCGGGTACGGCGCGTCGTTGAGGATGAACGTCGCCCAGGGCAGCAGCGAACCGGCGATGAGCAGCACCGCGCCCAGCGCGGAGAGCGGGACAGCGAGCCGCGGCCGGGTCGAGGTGAACCCCGCGCCGCGCCGGATCGCCTGGACAGCGTTGCTCATGCGCGTACCCTTTCGGCCTCGCCGAACAGGCCCTGCGGCCGGAACACCAGCACCAGGATCAGCACCAGGAAGATCCACACGTAGTCGTAGGACGACCCGCCGGGCAGGTACTGGCCGCCCAAGGTCTTGATCAGCCCGATGATGAACGCGCCGATCACCGCGCCGCGCAGGTTGCCGATGCCGCCGAGGACCGCGGCGGTGAACGCGAAGATGCCGTTCTGGAAGCCGATCGAGTTGTCCACGTTGGTGATGTACGACCCGTAGAGCACGCCGCCGACGCCGGCGAGCGCGGCGCCGAGGATGAACGTCAGCACGATCACCCGGTCCGGGTTGACGCCCATGAGCCGGGCGGTGTCCGGGTCCTGCGAGATGGCCCGCATCGCCCGGCCCATCCGGGACCGGCTCACGTACTGGGTCAGCAGCACGGACAGCACGATGGAGACCGCGATCAGCAGAACGCCGGAGGCGGACACCGAGATGTCCCCGATCCGGACCTGCGCGTCGATGAACACCAAGGGGAACGGCTGGGCCGAGTCGGCGTTGGGGAACCACACCCGGATCGCTTCCTGCAGGAAGAACGACACGCCGATGGCGGTGATCAGCGGGGCCAGCCGGGGCGCGTTGCGCAGCGGGCGGTACGCGAACCGCTCCATGATCACCGCGATGACCACGGCCACGATCACGCCGCCCAGCAGCATCAACGGCAGGGCCAGGTACCACTGGGACTTGATCCCCGACGGCAGGATCCACCGGAACGTGGCCAGCCCGCCGAACGTCCCGACCATGAACACTTCACCATGCGCGAAGTTGATCAGCTGAATGATGCCGTACACCATCGTGTAGCCCAGCGCGATCAGACCGATGGTCGCGCCCAACACGAGGCCGTTGGCGATCTGCTGCAACAGCGTCGTCACGTATTACTTACCTCCGGTACGCAACGGGGGCGGGCGGCAGAGCGCCCACCCCCGTTGGGTCAGTGAACCGTTCGGTCAGCCGGTCGTCTCGACCGCGGACCACTTGCCGCTCGACACCTGGTAGACGGTCAGCACCTTGTTCGTGCTGTCGCCGTACTGGTCGAACGCGATCTCACCGGTGGCCCCGCCGGACTTGTACTTGCCCACGTTGGTCAGCAGGTCGGCGCGCTTGCTGTCGCTCCAGTCGCCGCCGTTGAGCGTGGTGGCCAGCGAACCGATGATCGCGTTGGCCGCGTCGTAGGAGAACGCACCGTAGGCGCTGAAGCCCTCCTTGTAGTTCTTCGCCTTGTACGCCTCGACGAACGCCTTAGCGCTGTCCAGCGACTCGGTGGGAGCGCCGACCGAGGTGGCCAGGTCGCCGTCCTTGCCGCCGAGCTCGATGAACTTGTCGTCGAAGATGCCGTCGCCGCCCATCACCGGGATGTTGATGCCGGCGTTCTTGAGCTGCTTGGACAGCGGGCCGGCCTGCGGGTACTGGCCACCGAAGAACAGCGCGTCCGGGTTGGTCGGCTTGATCTTGGCGATGACGCCGGAGAAGTCGGTGTCCTTCTCGCCCACCTTCTCCCGGGTGACGACCTTGGCACCGTTCTTCTGGGCCTGCTTGGTGACCTCGTCGGCGAGGCCCTCACCGTAGGTCAGGCCGTCGGTGACGATCGCGATGGCCTTCTTGCCGGCCTTCTTCGTCAGGTAGTCCGCGGCCGTCGGGCCCTGCAGCGAGTCCACCGTGCAGGTGCGGAAGTAGGTGTCGAACTGCCGCTTCGGGGCGGTCGCGAAGTCCTTGCCCTTGGTCAGCGTGTCGTTGGTGTTGGCGGGCGAGATCTGCAGGATCTTCTTCTGCGCCAGGATGGGCTGCACGCTCTGCGCGACCGAGGAGTTCAGCGTGCCGACCACGCCCACCACGTTGGGGTCGGTGGACAGCTTGGTCGCCGCCTGGGCGCCCAGCGTCGGGTTCTTCTGGTCGTCCTGCGCGTCCACGGCCAGCTTGTAGCCCTTGACGGCGCACTTCTCGTTGGCCTGGTCGACCGCGAGGCGGGTCGAGTTCTCGATGCCCTTCCCCAGCGCGGACAGCTCACCGGTCAGCGGGGAGATGACCCCGACCACGAGGGTGCCTTTGCTCTGATCACACGAGGCCTGACCGCCGCCACCACCGCCCGACTCGGTCTTGTTTGTGCCACAAGCTGCGAGCACCAATGCGCCAGCAGCGACCAGCACCGCGGCCTTCGCCGTCTGGTTTCGCACGTCACGTCCCTTCATCGCGTCTCCGCGCCTTCGTCCGAACAATGCGGGTAAGCATGCCGGACCCCGCCCTCGTCCCTGTCAGAGGGCTGGGCCGGAACGTAGTAACCAATGCAGGGCGAGTCACGCCCCAGCCCCCCTCGTGACCAGACTGCAACGAAATTGACCCACGGCCGTCCGCAGTCCGGACAACTGGGCCGATTCCGTTACGTAGTGGGGCGATCTCACTTAGGCAACAGCCGGCCCACCAGGTAGAGCCGGCTCCTAGGCTTTCGAACGTGCCGATTCGAACCCGCCTGCTGGTGTGGGTGGGTGGCCTGGCGCTGGTGGCCGGGGCGGTGATCCTGCTGCGCACGACCGACGGTCAGCCGGCGCCGCCGCCCGCGCCGCAACCCGACGCGGTCGCGCCCCCGGTGCGGATCAACCAGTACGCCGCGGCCAACCTGGTGGTACCGCAGCCCGGCGAGCGCCCCGGCGTGCCGGCCGGGCTGGTCGCCGCGCCCGCGCCCGGCCGGCTGCTGGTGTCCTGGGACGACGGCCGGCCCGGCGGAGTCTCGGTGGCGGGGGCGGTTGGTTACGACGTGCGCTGGGCGCAGCTGCCGGACGGGCCTGCGCAGGCCCGGCTGGTGATCGCGCCGGACACCGAGCTGGACGGGCTCGTCGACGGCCGGCGCTGCCGGGTCGAGGTGCGCGCCGTGGACGCGTTCGGCCGGCGGTCCGCACCCGCCGCGACCACCGGCGTCCCG
>NZ_DASYTH010000323.1:0-3604 GCF_036002505.1 Actinophytocola sp.
GGCTAGGGGTGCAACTCGCCACCCGCGAGCGCATGATCAACACAGTGGTAGAGCCCCAGGATCTGGTCCGGCCGCACGATCTCGATGGGCCGGACCACCGGCCGGTTCTCGTCAACCACGACGCACAGCAGCAGACCACGATGGTGCACGGCCTCGTCGGCGCTGTCCCGCAGCACCCGCAACCAGGCCGAGCCGAGCAGTGTCACCCTGGTCAGGTCCACCACCAGCGGCCGTCCATCGAGCCGGTCGAAGGCCTCAGCAAGCGTGTTCCGCAGCTGTGGTGCGGTCAACCCGTCAACCTCGCCGAGAACGGTGACGACCACCGCGCCGTCTCGGTCCGCCAACCGGACCGTCATCAACTGCTCCCGATCCGGCCGCTCGCCGGCCTCCGCACCCCGATCTGGGGATCTACGCGTCACTGGCAGGCTTCACAGCCGGGCACAGTACCGTGGTCAGCTTGGTGACGTAGGGTCCAGTGGACCGTCGCGGTTGACGGCATGCGCGCTGCCCGTTCTCCGGTCGGATCAGTTCGGCGGTGGGCGGTTGGGCGTCGTCTGCTGGGTCTCGTGGAGGACGGCGGCGGCGGCGACCGGATCCGGTGGGGCGGTGTCGAGCAGGGCCAGCGCCCTGTTGATCGCGGCCCGCAGCGCCGTTCGCTCGGCGGCCTGGGCGGTGAGCTCGGCGGTCTTGGTCCACAGGTCGATGAACACGGCGACCTTGGAGCGGAGCACCCAGGGATCGAAGGGTTTGGTGATGTAGTCCACGGCGCCGATCTGGTAGCCGCGGAAGGCGAGCCGCGCGTCGTAGTTGAGCGCGGTCAGGAAGATGATCGGGATGTGCCGGGTGCGCTCGCGCTGCTTGATGTGGGTCGCGGTCTCGAACCCGTCCATGTTGGGCATGCTGGCGTCAAGCAGGATGACCGCGAAATCCTGGTGCAGCAGCTGTTTGAGCGCGTCTTCGCCGCTGGTGACCGACACGGCCAGCACCGGAAGCCCCTGCAGGATCGCCTCGAGGGCGACCAGGTTCTCCCGGCGGTCATCGACGAGCAGGGCCTTCGCGGTCACCGCCCGGTCGCCGGTCTGTCGTCGACGCGCCGGCTGCGGCTGCGCTCCCCCCAGGAGGACATGGCCGCGAGCAGCTGGTCGAGGTCGACCGGCTTGGTGATGTAGTCGTCGGCGCCCGCCGCCAGGCTCGACTCGCGGTCCTCGGGCATCGCCTTGGCGGTCAGGAACACGATCGGCACCTCGGCGCCGTGCGGCAGCGAGCGGATCAGCCGGGTGGTCTCGTTTCCGTCCAGCTTCGGCATCATCGCGTCCATCAGCACGATGTCGACCTCCGGGTGCTCGGTGAGCATCCGCACGCCGTCCGTTCCGTTGTCCGCGTAGAGCACGGTCATCCCGTGCAGCTCCAGCGCACTGGTGAGGGCGAAGACGTTGCGCACGTCGTCGTCCACGATCAGCACCGTGATGCCCTCCAGCTGCCGGCCGCCGATCAACCGGGCCGCGGCCGGCCGCAGGATCGGTGTGTCGCCGGTGAGCGGGGGCAGCCCCTCGTCGGACGCGGCGAGCAGCGCCGGCCGGCCGCGCGACCCGGTGCCGTCCGAAGGCTGCGTCTGCGGCAGGAACAGGGTGAACGTGGAGCCGACGCCGAGCCGGGACTCCACGGTGATCGCTCCGCCGAGCAGGCGGGCCAGCTCCTTGCTGATCGACAGGCCCAGGCCGGTTCCGCCGTAGCGCCGGCTGGTCGTGCCGTCCGCCTGCTGGAACGCCTCGAAGATCATGGCGAACTTCTCGTCGGCGATGCCGATTCCGGTGTCGTGCACGGAGAACGCCACCACCCCGTCCGAATCGTCCAAAGTGGACACACCGAAGGCGCGCTCCGGTGCGGCCTGCCCGATGCTCAGCGTGACCGTGCCGGTCTCGGTGAACTTGACCGCGTTGGACAGCAGGTTGCGCAGGATCTGCTGGAGCCGCTGGCCGTCGGTGACGATCCGCGGTGGCACCCCGTCGGCCAGGCGCATCCGCAGCTCGAGGCCCTTCTCCTCGGCCTGCGCGCGGAAGGCCCGCTGGGCGTCGCCGGCCAGCACCTCCAGCTCGACCGGGCTCAGCTCGATGTTGACCCGGCCGGCCTCGATCTTGGACAGGTCCAGGATGTCGTCGATCAGGGCGAGCAGGTCCGTGCCGGCGTTGTGGATCGTGTTGGCGAACTCGATCTGCCGGTCGGACAGGTTCTGGTCCGGGTTGTCCGCGAGCAGCCGGGCCAGCAGCAGCAGGGAGTTCAGCGGAGTCCGCAGCTCGTGGCTCATGTTGGCGAGAAACTCGGACTTGTACTGGCTGGCGAGCGCGAGCTGCTGGGCGTTCTCCTCGACCCGGCGGCGGGCCGCCTCGATCTCCAGGTTCTTGATCTCGATGTTGCGGTTCTGCTCGGACAGCAGTGCCGCCTTGTCCTCCAGCTCGGCGTTGGTGCGCTGCAGCTCGGCCGACTGGTCCTGCAGCTCGCCGGCGAGCCGCTGGGACTGCAGCAGCAGCTCCTCGGTGCGCCGGTTGGCCTGAATGGTCTTGATCGCCACGCCGATGGTGACCACGAGCCGTTCGAGGAAGGTGAGGTGCAGCTCGGAGAACGGGGCGACCGACCCGATCTCCAGCACGCCCAGGGTTTCCCCCTCGAACAGCACCGGCAGCACCACGACGGCGGCCGGGGTGAACGAGCCGACGCCGGAGCGGATCGGCAGGAACCCGGCCTCCCCGCCGCGCACCACGATCATCTGCTTGGACTCGCCGGCCTGGCCGACCAGCCCCTCCCCGCGGGCGAACCGGATCCGCTCGCCGGAACCGAGCCCGTAGCCGCCGTACTGGCGCCACAGGCCGGGCTCGTCCCCACCGTCCGCGGTGTCCAGGAAGAACGCGCCCACCTGGCCGTTGACCAGCGGCACGACCTCTCTCATGATCATCTGGCAGACCTCGGCGAGATCCCGCTGGCCCTGCAGCAGCCCGCCGATCCGGGCGAGGTTGGAGTCCAGCCAGCCCTGCTCGGCGTTCTCCCGGGTCGTCTCCCGCAGCGCCACGATCATCTGGTTGATGTTGTCCTTCAGCTCGGCCACCTCGCCGCTGGCCTGGACGCCGATCTGCTGGGTGAGGTCGCCCCTGGTCACGGCCGTGGACACGCCGGCGATCGCGCGGAGCTGGATGGTCAGCGTGGAGGCGAGCTGGTTGACGTTCTCGGTGAGGTCCCGCCACGTCCCGGCGACTCCCTTCACCTGGGCCTGACCACCCAGCTTTCCTTCCGTGCCAACCTCTCTGGCCACCCGGGTCACCTCGTCGGCGAACGACGACAGCTGATCCACCATCGTGTTCACGGTGAGCTTCAGGGCGAGGATCTCGCCCTGCGCATCGACCGTGATCTTCTGCGACAGGTCACCTTCGGCGACCGCGGTGGCCACCTGGGCGATGTTGCGGACCTGAGCGGTGAGGTTGGACGCCATGTAGTTGACGTTGTCGGTCAGGTCCCGCCACGTCCCGGCCACATCCTTCACCTGGGCCTGACCACCCAGCTTTCCTTCCGTACCAACCTCTCTGGCCACCCGGGTCACCTCGTCGGCGAACGA
>NZ_DASYTH010000324.1:0-11983 GCF_036002505.1 Actinophytocola sp.
AGAAAGTGTGCGCGCAGAAGGGCAGCACCTCGATCAACACGCTGACCCAGCACCCGGCCAAGCCCGTCCCGGTGGCCACTGACACGTGGTCGGACTGTCTCATCATGCTGCAGCAGGGTGAGGTCGACGCGGTGTCCACCGACGACACGATCCTGGCCGGGATGGCCGCGCAGGACCCGAACGTGAAGCTGGTCGGCGACCGGTTCACGCAGGAGCCGTACGGCATCGGCATCCCCAAGCAGAACGAGGACATGGTCCGGTTCGTCAACGGCGTGCTGGAGAAGTCCGTGCGGGACGGCGCATGGCAGGTCAGCTACAACCGCTGGCTGCGGGCCAGCAGTGGGGACGCGAGCCCGCCAGTCCCGGAGTACAGGTGAGCCATGATGACCAGCTGCCCGCGGCCGGGGTGTGAGGGGAAGGTCGTCGACGGAAACTGCCAGACGTGTGGAATCGCCGTCGCCCGCCCCGCCGACCCGCTCGTGCAGGCCGAGGAGCTGCGCCGGCAGGCGGCGGTGGCCGCCGAGCAACTGCACCGCCGGGCCGCCGAGGGTGAGGAGAGGACCGGCTGGTTCCGGCCGCCGGACGTGCTCACCGGTTCCGACGAGGCCCCCGCGCCCCGCCACCGCAAACCGGAAACCCCGGCACCGGCGAAAGAGCCGCCCACCGTGATCGTCGGGGCGGTGCCGGCGCCCGGCGGCTCAGGCTGGCCGGCCCCAGGCCTCGCCGCCAACTCGGGCGGTCAACCGCCACTGCCGCCGGGTCAGTGGCAACCAAGCACTCCACAGTGGACACCTCCGCCGCCCACCCGGTGGCCCACGCCGCCCGCGGGACCACCCGGAACGCCGTGGCCGCAAGGGGTTCCGATGCCGAATGTGGCGCCGCGCCAGCCCGGCATCCGGCCGCCGACCGCGCTCGACGAGGACGAGCCGCAGCCGACCAGCGTGCTCGGCGAGACCCCGCAGACGCAGAGCATCGAGCCGCCCAAGCCGCCCGCCGAGGAGCCGCCGGCCACCCAGGCGGGACCGGCCACCGGCCCGGGCACCGCACCCGGCACGTTCCCCGGCACGGCCCGGCGCACCCAGTCGCGCTCCATCGGCCGCGGCCGCCTGGGTGCCGGGCTGGTCGACGTCCCGGTGGTGCCGGTGAAGGACCCGGCCTCCGCGGTGCTGGAGGACCCGGTCGTCGCGGAGAGCAAGCGGTACTGCAACAACTGCGGCGCCGAGGTCGGCCGGGGCAAGGACGGCGAGCCGGGCGCGGCCGAGGGGGAGTGCCCGAAGTGCGGCACCCCGTTCAACTTCCGCCCGCGGCTGCACCGCGGCGATCTGGTCGGCGGCCAGTACGAGGTGCTCGGCAGCATCGCCTACGGTGGCCTCGGCTGGATCTACCTGGCCAAGGACCACAACGTGTCCGACCGCTGGGTGGTGCTCAAGGGCATGATCGACACCGGCGACGCCACCTCGATGGCGTCCGCGGTGGCCGAGCGGCGGTTCCTGGCCGAGGTGGAGCACCCGAACGTGGTGCGGATCTACAACTTCGTCCAGCACCCGGACCCGAAGACCGGCACCAGCGTCGGCTACATCGTCATGGAATACGTTGGGGGACAGTCACTTCGCCAGCTCGCGCTGGAGCACCACCGGGAGACCGGGCGGGCCGAGCCGCTGCCGATCGGCCAGGTGATCGCCTACGGGCTGGAGATCCTGCCGGCCATCGGCTACCTGCACAGCATCGGCATGCTCTACTGCGACCTCAAGCCGGACAACGTGATCCAGTCCGGCGAGCAGCTCAAGCTGATCGACCTCGGCGCGGTGCGGCGCACCGACGACTACGACAGCCCGCTGTTCTTCACCCTCGGCTACAGTGCGCCGGAGCTGGCCACCGAGGGTGCGTCCGTGGCCAGCGACGTCTACACCGTCGGCCGCACGCTCGCGGTGCTGTCCATCGAGTTCTCCGGCTACACCACGAGGCACAAGTACAGCCTGCCCGGCCCGGACACCGAGCCGCTGTTCGCGCTGTTCGGCTCCTACCACCGGGTGCTGAAGCGGGCCACGCACGAGGACCCGGCGCGCCGGTTCGGCTCCGCGGAGGAGATGACCGACCAGCTCACCGGCGTGCTGCGCGAGGTGATGGCGCTGGGCACCGGCCGCCCGCGCCCTGGCATCTCCACCGTGTTCGCCCTGGAGACCCGCACGTTCGGCGCGGGCCTGGTGGTCGGCGACACCGGCCATTCGCTGCCGGCGCCGGACCCGCACGAGGTCGCCACCGTGCTCCCGCTTCCCCTGGTGGACACCGACGACCACGCGGCGAGCGTGCTGGCCAGCATCACGGTCACCGAGCCGGCCGAGCAGATCCTGGCGCTCTCCGCCGCGCCGCCGGACTCCATCGAGGTGCGGCTGCGCCTGGTGAAGGCCTACATCGACCTCGGCGACCTGCGCTCCGCGGCCGGCGTCCTCGAGTCGGCGCGGCCGCTCGTCACCGATCCCGCGGACTGGCGCCCGGACTGGTACCGCGGCCTGATCGCCCTCGCGGTGCGCAACCCCAAGGAGGCGCAGGCCGCGTTCGAGCGGGTCTACGACGCGGTGCCCGGTGAGGTCGCGCCGAAGCTCGCGCTGGCGGTGAGCGCGGAGTACGCCGGGGAGTACTTCGCCGCGGCCAGGTTCTACGAGATGGTCTGGCGCACCGACCGCAGCTACGTCAGCGCCGCGTTCGGCCTGGCCCGGGTGTACCTGGCGCAGGCCGCCCGGACCGGCGCGATCGAGGTGCTGGAGTCGGTGCCGGACACGTCCAGCCATTACATGGCCGCGCAGGTCGCCGCCATCAAGATCAAGACCCGGTTGACCGGCATGGGTGTTGTCGCCGAGCACGACCTGCACGACGCGGGTCGCCGGCTGGAGCGGCTGGCACTGGACGCGGAGCGGCGCACGCAGCTGGCCTGCGAGGTGCTCGAGGCCGCCTACGGCTGGGTGCGGGCGGGCCGTCCGGGCGCCGCGCCCGGCCCGGACAGTGCCGCCAAGCTGCTCGGCTGCGCGCTGTCCGAGCGGGAGCTCCGGTTCGGCCTGGAACGCTGCTACCGTGCGCTCGCCCGGCTGGCCAGCGCCCCGGAACGGCGCCACGAGCTGGTGGACAAGGCCAACACGATCCGCCCGCGCACGCTCACCTGAGCTCCACCACGGAGATCTCCGGAGCGGCGCCGATCCGGACCGGCGGTCCCCAGAACCCCACACCCCGCGTCACGTACAGCCACGTGTCATCCACTTTGGACAGTCCGGCCAGCGACGGCTGGGCGGCGCGCACCACGTAGTGGAACGGGTAGAACTGCCCGCCGTGGGTGTGCCCGGACAGCTGCAGATCCACCCCGCGCGCCGCCGCGTCGGCCACCTGAACCGGTTGGTGCGCAAGCAGAACCACCGGCCGCGCCGGATCCCGCCCAGCCAGCGCGCGGTCAAGATCGGGACTGTCCTCATAGGACCGCCCGTTGACGTCGTTCACCCCGGCCAGCTCGAACTCCGCGCCACCACGGGAGATCGTCGTCCGCTCGTTGCGCAGCGGGTGCACGCCCAGCCGCTCCAGCTCGGTGATCCACGGCGCGTATCCCGAGTAGTACTCGTGGTTCCCGGTGACGAAGAACGTGCCCTGCCGCGACACCAGGTCCCGCACCGGCGCCAGCGCCGGCCCCAGCTCGTCCACCGTGCCGTCCACCAGATCCCCCACCAGCGCGACGAGATCCGGCTCCGTCTCGTTGATCATCCGGACCACCCGCTCGGTGTGCCCGCGCCCCAGCAGCGGCCCCAGATGAAGGTCCGCCACCACCGCGATCCGGAACCCCGCCAACCCAGGATCCAAGCGCCGCAACGGAATCGTCAGCCGGTTCACCTCCGGCGCCCCCAGCGCCGACACCATCCCACCCCCCACTACGCCCGCTGCCCCCACACCAGCCACCGCCCCCAACCCCCGCGCCAAGAACACCCGCCGCGTGTTGGCCCCTCCCGCCGCCGTGTTTGCCTCCCACGTCGCTGTGTTGGCGTCTGGCGTCGTCGTGTTGGCCTCCGGCGCGCTCGTCGCGGTCGCCACCAGCGGTCCGCGCCGCGCCCACCTGCGCAGTGCCAGCCGCGGCACCTCCAGCACCACCAGGAACAGGAACAGGTACACCATCAGCGCGAACCAGATGAACCCCGGCCACGCGAACCAGCGCGCCACCGCCGGCCCCACGAACCGCGACCCGATCACCGTGCCGAACACCAGCACGCCCAGCCCGGCGACCGCGAACCCACCTACCCGCCGCGCCCGCCCCGGCCGCGTCGTGTCCCGCACCAGCCGCTTCCACAGGTACAGGTGGATCAGCACGACCAGCGCACCGATCGCCAGCACGAACAGCACCGGGCGCTCCTACGGGTTGATGTCGTAGTTGCGGCGCCTGGTCTCGCTGGGTTCCTTCGCCACCGCCGCGATGTCCTCGGCCCGCCCGTGCTCGGTGAAGTGGCTGAACGGCACGATCACGAAGACCGCCCGGGCGCGCACCGCCACCGGTCCTTCCTCCCCGTCCAGCCGCCCGTCGGCCAAGGCGTAGACCTGCCGCCCGGCGACCCCACGCAGCGTCGCGGTGATGTACAGGGTCGACCCCACCGGCACCGGCTTCAGGAAGTCCGTCTCCAGCCGCCCGGTCACCGCGGGCTGGCGCAGCAGATGCCCGACGGTCGCGCCCAGCGCCTCGTCGAACGCACACGCCAGCAACCCGCCGTGCGCCAACCCCGGCGCCCCCTGATGCGCCTCGGTCACGGTGAACTGCGCGAAGATCGTGTGACCATCCGCGATCGTCGCCTTCAGGTGCAGCCCGTGCCTCTGCTCGTCGCCGCACCCGAAGCACAGCGCGTAGTGCTGCCCCACCGTCGTGCCCGGCTCGGGCGCGTCCGGATGCCGCTCCGGCCACTCCACTTGAACCGGCGGCCACGTCTGGCGATCTCGGGTCACCCGTTCACCCTAGATCGTCGGCTTGTCCAGCTGAGCCGGCACACGTGCCGAGCGTGCAACCACCCTGGAGCCGGCGCCCGGATGGCGCGCACGCTGGCGCCATGACCGGAACCGACGAGCCGGACGCGATGCCGTTCCTCGACATCCTCGCCCCGGTGCTCCAGCGCTGTTCGCTGCTCGCCGAGCGGCTGGCCGGCCTGCTCTTGCCTGATTGAGCGCGCCCTGTGCCCAGTTGTGCACAGGGAACCGGGGAAAGCTGGCTCGGACGCGTCTCCTCGGAGAAGGTACGAGCAACAGACCTGACAAGTGGCGGCCAATGTGCGGAGCGCAACCATGGGACGCCGCGACCGTTTAGATTCCTAGGTGTGGAGCGGACCGTGAAGCGGATGGTGGGATCGGCATGAGTGACTTCCAGGTCGACTTGGGGGCCTTGCGGAACGTCCAGGACGAACTGAGCACGTATCGAGACCAGTTGCGGCGCCACGCCCACGCTGCCCAGGAGCTGATCAATTCGGTGCCGCACAGCACAGCACCCAAGCCCGACCCGGTGGCCAACCAGATGCGCAGGGAGTACCGGAGCCTGGCCGGTTCGGAGACCGGGGTCCGCGGCCTGCTCGAGGACTACATCGACGAGCTGGACGACATGATCGACCTCCTTGAGGACACGCGGAGGGCCTACAGCGCCGGTGACCTGAATGCCATCGAGCAGCTCAGCAAGGCGTACGGGGAGGGGCACTGACATGGGCACCGCCAGGCAACGACACATGCGCCGGTTGCGTGAGGGCAACAAGAAGGCCGCCGCCAAGGGCGCCTTTCCCCGCATCCGCTGGGAGGGATACGGGCATCACGATCTCTACAACATGATCCACGCGACGCCTGCCGAGCACCTCCACGACATGGCCGGCGGGTGGCGCACGCTCGGCAAGTCGATCGACGAAACGACCAAAGCCGTGCAGAGGTCTCTGAACAAGCTGTCCGCCAACTGGCTGGGTGCGGCCTCGGCCCAGGCGGGGCAGTCGAGCGAGAAGATCACCCGGTGGGCTGAGGAACTGGCCGACAAGTCCCACGAGATCGGCGACGGACTTCACCAGTACGCCGACGCCGTCCACCACGCGCAGCGCGTGATGCCACCGCCGGAGTTCGCCTACGCCGAGGCGGCCATGATGCACGGTGAACCGACCGACCTCGTGCAGGGACCCGCCGGGCAAATCGAGTTCGAGCAGTTCATCGACGATCAGAAGCCGAACTTCGAGAAGCACCACGAGGTGTACCAAGAGGCGATCCGGGTGATGAAGAACTACGGCGCGCACAGCCAAACGGTGCACGACGAGTTGCCGATGCTTCCTGAGGCCCCGCCGCCCCGTTCCACCACACCGACAACACAACCGGGGCCGATTCCGTGGACGGAACCGTTTCCAAAACCGATCCCGAAACCCTTGCCCGAGCCCAAGCCTGGTGACGACGGCGCGGATGGCTCGGGTGGACCGAGCACGGGGTCGGATGGTGGCACGACCGCCGCCGCCGTCGACCCGACGAGAAGCGGGCTCGGCTGGGGCAACCAACCTGGCACGGGTCCTGGTTACGGGCTGGATTCGACCCGGGGTGGTCAGGGCACCGCCTTCGGGGTCGGTGGTGGTTTCGCCGGCGGGCCGGGAGCTCAGGGTGTCGGCGGCGAGGGCGCGGCCGGGCGCCCGGGGGCCGGATCGTTGTCCGCCCGCGGCGGAGAGTTCGGCGCCCGCGGCGCGGCCGGGCTCGGCGGAGCCCGGGGTGCGGGCGGGCCAGGAGCCGGCTCGCTGTACCCGCCGGTGGCCGGGGCCGGCGCGCCCGGTGAGGACGACCAGGAGCACAAGGACAAGTACAACGAGGGCCTGGACCTGTTCGACGACCTGCCGCCGGCCTACCCGCCGGTGTTCGGGGCCTGAGGCGTTGTCCGGTTACCGGGCCGACCCGGCCGCTCTGGGCGCCGCGAGCCGGGTGCTGACCGGCGCCGCCGACACGATGTCGACCGCGCTCGACCGGCTCGACCCCGGGGTCTGCGCGGCGATCGGCCCGGTCCGGCTCGGCAGGGTGGCCGCCGGGGTCACCGACAGCGTCCGGGGCGACCTGGACCGGACCGCCGGCGCGGTCGGCCACGCCGCCGAACTGCTGGACTCTGCCGCGCGCGGCTACGCCGAGCACGACCAGGCTGCCGCCGACGAGCTGCGCGGGCGGGCCGGCGAGTGATGAACCGGACCTACCATGGCCTCGGGTTCGACCCGGCCCCCGGCGATCCGGACGCGGTGGCGCAACTGATCACCCAGTACACCGCGGTCGCCGGGGCGTTGGCCGGTGTCCAGCCGGCACTACGCCAGGCCGGGGAGCTGTCCCAGGACTGGCACGGGATGGCGGCCGGCACGTTCCGCCAACGCCTGCAAAACATACCGTCTGGTTTGGACAGTCAGGAACAATTGCTGCGCAAGGCAGTCGAGGTGCTCGGCCGCTGGGCGGAGGTGCTCGGCGCGAACCGGCGGCTCGCCGAGGAGCTGGACGCCCGCGCGGTCCGGCTGCGCCGGCGGATCGAAGCCGCCACGGACGAGGTGCAGGACCGGCGCACCAACGCCGACCTGGCCGGCACGCTCGCCGCGTCCGCGAGCGCCGCCGCCGATCTCGCCGCGGCCACCAACCGGCTGGCCGACCTGGGGTCCGAGCTGGCCGAGGTGCTGGCCGCGGCGCGCGGCCTCGAGCGAGACCACCTGCGCGCCGCCGATGCCTTCGCCGACGAGCTGGGCGAGGCGCGCGGCGGCGTGCTGCTCCGCGCGGCGCCCGCGGTCCGGCCGTTCACCCGGACCGCCGGCCAGCTGCTCGACCGGGCCTCACGCACCGCCGGCACGCTGGCAGGGTTGCTGCTGCCACGCGGAACGGGCACGGCCCCGCCCCGGGCGGCCGGCGCGCTCGCGGCCGTCATCGGTCAGCGCGAACCGCGGTGAAGCTCGCCGCCGTCAAGGGAATCACGCCGGTGTCCACCCGCTCGGTCGAGGACACCGAGCGGGAGCTCACCCAGCTGATCATCGAAGCCCGCGGCGCGGAGGCCGCGCACGACCCCGGCGTCGCCCTCGCCGCCCGGGACGCCGCCGAACTGGCCCACGAGAACGGCGCCGGGCTGGTCGCCCTCGTCGCGCACCCCGGCGCCGACCCCGGCGTGCTGGTCGGCATGACGGTGGCCGCCGATGCTCCGCACGGCCCGGACGCCGCCGCCGAGCTGCGTGCCTACCTGGCCGACGCCGGCGGCCCGGACATCCGCGAGGTCACCGAGGCCCGCACCACCCGCGGCTACCCCGTGGTCATCGCCGAGCGCCTCCTGGTCGGCGACCCGCTCCGCACCGGACCACCCACCGGCTGCCAGCTCCAGGCCGTCGTGCTGGAGCCCGGCGGTCGCGGTATGGCCGTGTTCACCCTGCACTCGGTCACCGGCCGCGGCTGGCTGGAGCTCGCCGCCGTCCTCGGCGACCTCGTGTCCACAGTGGACTTCCACTCCCCGTCCCCCTGAACACGACTTGTCGCGGGTAGTTCCCGTGACAAGTGCGACCTGTCGCGGGAACTACCCGTGACAAGTCGGCCGCTTAGCCGAGTACCCGCTCCCGGTACTCGCGCGGCGTCTCGCCCACGAGCTTGCGGAACGTCCGGGAGAAGTGCGCGGCGTTGGCGAACCCGCACTGCCGGGAGATCTCCCCGACGCCCCGCGCCCCGTGCGCCGGATCGCCGAGCAGCTCCTTCGCCCGGTCGATGCGCAGCGCGCGGATCCGCCCGGACACCCCGTCGCCGTCGTCGAAGAGCTGGTAGAGCCGGCGCCGGGAGATGAACAGCGCCTCGGCGATCCGCTCCGCGGTCAGTCCGGGATCGGACAGGTGCGCCCGGATGTGGTCCACCGCGGCCCGCCGGCGGGTGGCGATCGCGTCCACCCGGTCCAGCTCGGCCCGCAAAGCGCTGCGCAGCACCAACTCCGCGAGCCCGGTCAGGTACGGCCGGATGCCGTTCGGGTCCAGCGCGCCGGCCACCGCCAGCAGGTGCGCCACCGACGCGGCGAACAGCGACTGCAGTGGCCGTTCCAGCCGCACCGGCTGGAACAGCAGGGGGCGCAGCTCGGTGAAGCTGATCGACAGCTTCCGGGTGGCCACGGTCAGCAGCACGGTGCCCTGGGGCTGGCCCGGCACCGCCCGCAGCGCGCACTCGGCAAAGCTCAGGCTCATCCCGCTGCCCGGCAGGTAACCCGGCAGCGCGGCCCGCAGCAGCAGTTGGATCTGCTCCGGCTCCCGCCGCCCGCCACCGATGGCCGCCACGGCCGCGCTCACCCCGGACGACCGGACCACCAGGTAGCCCGCCGCCACCTGATCGTCGACGGCCGGCTCCGGCTCGCTCCGGACCGGTGCCGCGCTCGTCCCGAGCACCCGGGAGAGCGCGGCGGGCATCCGTCGTCGCGGCGGCGGCACCCGCTCACCCTAGTGCCGCGCGATCCGGGTCAGGCGGCGGACTTCGCCAGCCACTTGTCCCAGCTGATCGCCCAGTCGTAGTAGTCGCCGTCCCTGGCGGAGAGCTGCTGGGTGGTGCCGGTGACCTCCACCGGGTCGCCGGGAAGCACACTGTCGTAGTACGCCTTGGCGTTGGCTGGCGCGAGGTTGGCGCAGCCGTGCGAGACGTTGCGCTTGCCCTGCTGGCCCACCGACCACGGCGCGGCGTGGGCGAACTCGCCGTTGTTGGAGATCCGGACCGCCCACTTCACCTCGACGTTCTCGTAGTCGTACGCCGGGTTGTTCATGAAGTAGGTGGCGGCCTTGCCCATCACCACGTGGGTGCCGCTCTTGGTGACCCGGCCCGGGTCGGAGTCCAGCCCGTAGCTCGCCGGGTAGTCGGCGACCAGCTTGCCGTCCCGGTAGATCACCCAGCGGTGGGTCTGCGCGTTGGCCTGCACCACCTGCGACCGGCCGATGGTGAAGTGCGAGGTCACGTCCTCCTTGCCGAACGAGCCGTTGCCGTAGCGCACGCCGTACAGCTTCGCGGTGACGTTGACCTGGGTGCCGGGCTGCCAGTAGGTCTTGGGCCGGTAGTGCACCGTGCGGTCGTCCAGCCAGGCCCAGGCGCCCTCGGTCGGCACCGAGGTCTCCACCTTGAGCGCCTTCTGCGCGGACGCCTTGTCGGTGACCGCGGCGTCGAACGTGATCGCGATCGGCATGGCGATGCCGAACGTGCCGCCGTCCCCGGTGTTGACCGTGGCGCGCACGGTGCGCTTCGGCTTGACCGTGGTGAACTGGCCGGAGATGGTCGCGGGCTTGCCGTCGAGGCCGACCGCGCTGCCGGCCCAGGTGTAGGTCTTGCCGTACCCCAGCGCCTCGGCGGTGACCCACGAGGTCTTGTCCACGGAGAGCTGCCCGGCGACCTGCTTGCCGTCCGGGTTGGTCAGCGTGACCGTGTCGATCGTGCCGTCGGCGACGGTGACCGTGATCGGGTCGGCCGGGCTCACGTCCCCGGCCCCGGGCCCGGGCGCGATGGTGATCCTGGCGGCCGGTTTCGCCGCGGCCGGCGCCACCTGCTCCCGGTTGCTGTTCGCCTGCCCCTGCGGCGGCTGCGCGTTGTTGCTCTCGCCCGATCCGCTGGAGCAAGCCGCCAGCACCAGTCCGGCGGCCAGCGCTACGCCGAGCAGCCCAACGGTGTTCCGGCGTCTCGCGCCCCTGCTCACGTTCACCTGGCCGTCCCCATGCCCCATGTCCACGTATGTAACGACGTCTACGCACCCCGGAACGTTGGCGACCAGTCATGTGACTCAGATCACATTACTGGCCTGCGAAGATCGGCCGGAGCGTCCAAATCGGGCGCTCAGAGTAGTAGTGCGGCTGCACCGGGAGGCGATAGGCTCTCCGGCGCAGGCCGTAGTTTCTGTGTTCGTGCTTTATCCACGCTCGCGGAACGACAACGCGGGCGTGCGGCTTTCTCGTCTCAGGTTGGCGAAGGCAACGCCCGGGGGCTGCCGGGGTCGCATGGTGCGGCCCCACGCTGATCCTGCGATGGAGGCAGGTATATGGCACAGGGCACTGTCAAGTGGTTCAACTCTGAGAAGGGCTACGGGTTCATCGCCCAGGAGGGCGACGGCCCCGATGTCTTCGTTCACTACTCGGAGATCCAGGGCAAGGGCTTCCGCACCCTGGAGGAGAACCAGCGTGTCGAGTTCGAGATCGGCCAGGGAACCAAAGGCCCTCAAGCACAGAACGTCCGCGCGCTAACGTAACCCTGTAACGACCAGAGGCCCCGGCTCACCTACGGCCGGGGCCTCTGTCGTACGTACGTGTCCTACAGGCCAAAGTCAGCGCCGCTGCCCCAACTGCTGCGCCTCCCACTCCAACCGCTGCATCACCCACTCCTGCGCCAACGCCAGCGGCGACGTGTTCCGGTGCACCGCCAACTCCTTCAGCTGCTCGTTCGCCACCAACGGCAACCTCAACTGGTGAACCTCACCACCACCCAGCCGCCGCCCAGCCGTAGTCTCCGCCTCACTCTCCGGCGACAACGCCGCAAGGTAAGACCCCAACTCATCATCAGGCACCAGCTCGTCCTGCCCCTCAGTCCGATGCCGCCCCTGATCAGCCGCCACCACAGGCTTCAGGTTGTTCCTACTTCTCGAGAAAACCACCGCCGAACTATAACGAATCAGCCACGCCCCCACCCCCTAACCCCCCAACGACACACCCCAACCCTCCAACCTCACCCACCCGAGTGCCAAACAGTTATCCACGGCACACCGTCCGTGGGGGTCCGGGGGGCTCGCCCCCCGGCAGGGGTCTGGGGGCTTGGCCCCCAGAAGACGCTCGAAGCATCCAGGTCCGCGCCCTCCGCGGACAGGGAGCCGCGGATGCGGAGAGGCCCCCGCGCCAGGGGGAGGAACGCGGGGGCCGGAGGGGATCTCCACAGGCGCTGACCGGGGGGGTGTCAGCAAGTTGATTGTTGCACGCGCTGGCGCTCGGTGGGAGTGGGTAGGCGGGAAAAAATCTCG
>NZ_DASYTH010000325.1:0-3791 GCF_036002505.1 Actinophytocola sp.
GGGATATAGGTAAGTGCGCAACCCGGACGTGCCCGGTCCGGGATGTGAGACGTGGTCGTCGGTGGGTGTCCGCGCGGGTCTGAAGCATCGTTGCGTTCTCTTTGCTCTCGACCTTGGCCCGCCACCCGGCCGCTCTAAGGCATCGCAGTGCCACCGGTTCGGTGGAAGAGGATCAGCGGCAGCCCGTGAGTCTTACCGCGGGAGTGGCAGTTGAAATGGCGACGACTACACGCAGTGCGGCTGACACCCGCATCGCTGACCGCTCAAGCCAACCCGCGTCCAGGCGGCGGGCGGCTCCTGGACTCACGCCCTCAATATGGCAATGTGCGGGTCGGAGCGCTGATCCTCACGGATGCTTGAGACCACGGCATAGTCCAGTGTTTCGTGTGTACTCCTGCGTACGACCGCCAGAGAGAACGCTTGATAACCTCCCCCCGCCCGGAGCCGAAGATCTCGTGGGTGTTGGCTGGCCGACTGGCTGGTTAGCGAGGTTGGGGACCCTGGCCTGAAGACTTGGCTACCCAGCGGGAGAGGCTCAACGTGGTGCTGGAGGTCGAGAGCGACCGACACATGCGGAGCGCGGCAATAGCGGACGGAAGCGCCCCGCTGAGTGGTGGGCTTTGAGGTTGATCCTCGGTGCCTGCTCGCCACTGTGATCGCGGCGATGACGCCAGTATCGCTGGTCGGTTTGAGCATGGCTATGGCGTCCTCTGTTGCATTAGGTTGCTCAATATCAGGGCATTGATCTGCGCTGACGGCACAGAGTGTCAACGTTCGGCCTGCCCACGGAACCACATCCGATCGAGGAGGGGAACGCTCATGAAGCTACCCAGAGTAACCGTACGAAAGCTGGCGATTACTGCGGCGGCGGTCGCCTTAGCGGCCGGCGCCGTCGCGGTGTCCGCACCGTCGAGCGCCGGAACCGACACCGGCACGTCGACCACGTACCTCGTGCTCTATTCAGTTGGCGCGTCGTCGGCGAACGCCAGCAGTGCTGTCGCCGCCGCCGGGGGCACACTGGTCGCCAACTACAGCCAGATCGGTGTGGTTATCGCGCGGTCGTCGATGAGCGACTTCGCAGCCGCGATGAAGACGACCAAGGGGGTCAACGGTGCGGTCGCCACGACTCGCTTCGGGACTCAGTTGAAGACCGAGGTCGTCGCGGACGCGGCACCGGCCGCAACGGTCACGGCCACCTGGGGTGACTCGTTGTCCGGTTCGCAGTGGGATATGACGAACATCCACGTCCCTGAGGCGCACGCAATCAACGCCGGCAGTACCGACGTTCTGGTCGCGGACCTTGACACGGGCCTCGACTTCACCCATCCGGACCTTGCCCCTAACTACGACGGGGCGACGAGCCGGGACTGCTCCAGCGGCGCTCCAACCGCGCTGCTGCCGGGCAATGACCAGAACGGCCACGGCACACACACCGCCGGTACGATCGCGGCCGCCGCGAATGGAACCGGCGTCGTGGGCGTGGCTCCCAACGTCAAGATCGCTGGTATCAAGACGAGCAACGACGATGGCTTCTTCTTCCCGGAGATGGTCGTCTGCGCGTTTGTCTGGGCAGCCGAGCACGGCGTCGACATCACCAACAACAGCTACTTCGCCGACCCGTGGTACTTCAACTGCAAGAACGATCCGGAGCAGCGGGCGATCTGGAACGCCGAGCGGCGCGCGATCGGCTACGCGCAGTCGAAGGGTGTGCTCGTGGTCGCCGCAGAGGGCAACTTCTCCGACGACCTGTCCCACCCGGTTACCGACATCACAAGCCCGGACTTCCCGCCGAACTCAGCGGTCGAGCGAGACGTGACGAACGCGTGCGCGGTCGTCCCAGTCGAGGTTCCAGGCGTCGTCGGCGTCACGGCGACCGGGTTCCTGCACTACAAGTCCTACTTCTCGTCGTACGGCATCTCCACCGCGGATGTCGCCGCTCCCGGCGGTGACCGGCGGTTCCAGATCCCACCGTCGACGGGGAACGGTCGCGTGCTGTCGACCTACTCCAGCAACGCCTTGGGAGCGTTTGCGGTTTGCGCCATCCCAGCGCAACTCGTGATCGAGAACGGCGCGTACTACTGCTGGCTGCAGGGCACGTCGATGGCGTCACCGCACGCGGTTGGAGTGGCCGCGCTAATCCTCAGCGCCCACCCGGGTATGCCGGCAAGTGCAATCGCGGCCAGGCTCCGGAACGGTGCGACGCCGCTGAGCTGTCCAGCGGATATGTCGAGCCCGGTGGACTACGTCGCCTTCCCAGGGGTTAATAGCGGCCTGCCGCAGGAGTGCACCGGCGGTGCCGGTCACACCAGCTTTACCGGCGCCGGTGAAGTGGACGCCCTGACTGCCGTCTCGTAACCGCACAATCCAAGCTCCACCCAAGATCCCGCTGATCGTGAACGTTAGTTTCATGATCAGCGGGGTCGATCTTGGCACGCTAGGTCATGATCGCCGCGATCTTGGAGGCTAACGCGTCCCGCCGATGTCGATAAGCCGTGCGACAGCCGAAGCGATCCGGATCATTGCGACCCCGGTTGGGTGAAACCGGATGACGGCCGGCTCATTGGGAGAGATGCCCACCACACGGGCTCGACGGTTGATTTCTTTATTGACCCGCCCTGAAGATCGCGCGTCAGACATGCTTCGACGATCGACACGAGCCTTATCGAGGAGTATCAGCGCGAACGCCGCAGGGCGGGTGTCCGGCGGCACATCGACCCGAAACGTGTCCGCGGATAGGAGATTCCGGGGTGCCCTACACTGCCGCAGAAGCGGATCGGCTACGTGGGGAGGCTAGAGCTCCGCTGGACGCCGCCGGTCCGATCGCGGCGGATTACCGCTCCACGCATGGGTCCATGCGCGCCGGTTCGGACCGTACCCGCGCAATGGAGGAGGTCGTGGCACAGGCCCGACTGCTGCGCGCCGACGGCAGCACGATCACCGCGCGGTCCACGCAAGGACCAGACGACCACAAGGTCGACTGTCCCCATTATGGGTTCCCGCGCCAGCCGAGGGATGTCGGCGGGCCGCAGCTGGCCGCCGTGCGCCAGCTACGTGTGTCGGGGTAGCCGTCGCCAGGCTGTCGTCAGCGACCAATCCGGTCCGAGAAGCGTTCAGCCTTACCGCCGACCCCGGCCAAGGCGGCGAGTGCCGCCCAGTGTCGCGGGTTGGGGATCTGCAACCCGCGGCGGACGCGGCTGCAGGTGGCGTTGGATAGCCCGGTCGCACGTTCGATCTCCGGCAGGGGGATTGGCCGGAGGGCGGGCAGGATGCGGGTTTGGTACTGCTCGAACGTCCAGCCACCTGACAGCTGCTCAACGGAGGGCTTGGCCGGGCCAGGCGGTTTGGCCCTGGCGTTGCCGAGCTGGCGCATGTACTCGGCGCGGACGACGGGCCAGCAGGTGGGGCAGAGCTTGCGGGCGCTGCCGTAGAGGTCGACACCACACTTCTCGCAGGTAGGCCGGACTGTCGGAGCTGTTGCTGCACCTCGTCGATGGGCGGAGCGCAGCCCGCGAAGTTGTGCGTTGGCGGTGTTCGCGCGGGTGAGAGGTGTGCTCAGGTGGATCTTGCTTGGGCTGCTGTTAGCGAGGGTGGGTCACCGCTTCAGCCGGTGCTGCGACGGCGCGGGACAGCTCCGGTAGGAGTTGTTCGGCGATGTCGTGGGTGAGTGGCGGGCGAAGCCGGCAGCGACCCTCGCGGGTCTCGACGAAATCCGCGGCGGTGAAATGACGGTTGCCCAGAACCTGGAGTACGTGACCTTCGACGACGGGACGCACGGGTTCAAGGAGGTCGAG
>NZ_DASYTH010000326.1:0-29663 GCF_036002505.1 Actinophytocola sp.
GGTCATGGGGTGCATGGTGCGGGCAGGCCGGGGTGCGGGGCCAGCGGGTTTCGACATGCCCTGAAGGCCGCCTTCGGGGCGTTGAGTGTCAGTGCCTCGGACTTGAGGCTTGATGTGAGCGTGGGCCTTGGTGCAGTGGTCGGCTGTTTGTGCGTCGGTGATCTGTGCTGACCGTCCGACCGGTCGTGCGGCTGGCGCAGTGCCGGGCCGGTGCCGAGCAGGATGGGACCAGGTCATGGTCGCTGTTGGGTGGGGTTCTTTCGGAGGGGGTTGTGGGTTTTGATCGGGTGGTCGGGGTTGGTGTGGCAGGTGGGGCGTTGGTCGGTGTCCTGAAGGACGCCTTCGGGACGTTCCATGACAGGAAGGGCCCCTTCAGGACATCAGGCTCCGAGCCGTGGCCAGCCGGCCAACGACCGGTAACTCCCTCCAGCAGAGCCACACCCATCGCCGTTCGGCAACCAAACACTGATCACGGACAGCGATCACACAGGTCACCGCGCCGGTGCACGGCCGGCAACACCAGCCCCGCCAGGGCCCGGTGTCGTGCGGACGTGATCAGGCCAGCGCCCAGCGGCCCTCACGTTCCTGCCATTGACGTCCAGTGCCCCGAAGGCGGCCATCAGGGCATTACTCCCCCGTCAGCTCCACCGGCCGCGCGTAGACGTCCACCATCGCCCCGTTGCGCAGCGCCGTGATCGCCAGATCCGTACCGATCACCTCGGCGAACAGCTGCCGCTGGATGCCCTGCGCGTCCGACACCCGCTCCCGGGCCACGGTCAGCACCAGATCCCCGGCCCGCAACCCAGCCCGGTGCGCCGGCCCACCCGGAACCACCTCCACCACCCGCAGCCCCGCCGCCTGCCCGGTCCGCTCGGCCACCTCGTCCGGCAACGGCGCTGGCACGCCGACGATGCCGAGGTACGCCCGCCGCACCCGCCCCTCCACCAGCAGCGTGTCCACGATCCGCCGGGTCGTGGCGTTCACCGGCACCGCGAGCCCCAGCCCGAACCCGGCTACCGCCGTGTTGATCCCGACCACCCGCCCGGCCGAGTCGGCCAACGCGCCGCCGGAGTTGCCGGGGTTCAGCGCGGCGTCGGTCTGGATCACGTCCTCGATCACCCGCCCGGCCCGGCCCTGGCGCACCGGCAGCGACCGACCCAACGCGCTGACCACGCCGGCGGTCACCGACCCGGACAGCCCCAGCGGGCTGCCCACCGCGACCACGAGCTGGCCGACCACGAGCCGGTCGGCGTCGCCCAGGGTGGCCGGGTCCGGGGCGGTGCCACGGACCCGGAGCACCGCGAGGTCGGACAGCGGATCGGTGCCGACCACCTCGAACGGCGCCTCGCTCCCGTCGGAGAAAACGGCGGTGCCGCGCCGGCCGGTGCCGACGACGTGCGCGTTGGTCAGCAGGTGGCTGTCGTCGGTGAACACCACGGCGGAGCCGCTGCCCCGGCTGAGCGCGACGCTGGCCACGTGCGGGGTCACCGACGCGGCGACCGCGGTCACCGTGCGGGAGTAGGCGTCCAGCAGACCGGCGTCGAGTTCGGCGTTCTCGGACACCGCCACCACCACCCTCGGGATTACACCGTTGCAGGTACTACAAGTGTGCGCCCACCCGCGGTGTTCCCCGAAGAATTCCGCCTCAGGCGAACGGGTCGGCCGAAGCCGAGGGGTCCCAGGACAGCCCCGGCACGCCCCAGCCCTGCGCCTTGAGCGTCCGCTTGGACTCCTTGGTGTACCGGCCGGTCAGCCGGTTCAGGTAGAGCAGCCCGTCCAGGTGGTCGGTCTCGTGCTGCAGGCAACGGGCGAACCAGCCGGTGCCCTCCACCTCGATCGGCTTGCCGTCGACGTCCTGACCGGTGACCTTGGCCCAGTCCGCCCGCCCGGTGGGGAACGACTCGCCGGGCACCGAGAGGCACCCCTCCAGGTCCTTGTCCGGGTCGGGCATGGTCTCCGGCCGCTCCGAGGTCGACAGCACCGGGTTCACCATCAGCCCGCGACGCCGGGTGCCGCCGTCATCCGGGCAGTCGTAGACGAACACCCGCAGATCCACCCCGACCTGGTTGGCCGCGAGCCCGACGCCGTTCGCCGCGGCCATCGTGTCGAACATGTCCTCGACGAGTGTGCGGAGTTCGCCGTCGAACTCCTCGACGGGCCTGGTTGGTTGGTGCAGCACAGGATCGCCCACTATGCGGATTGGTCGAACGGCCATGAGTGGAAAGCTTAAGCAGGGCGGACATGCCGCCCGCATGGCGACCACGCGCGGCGGCCGCCATGATGTAATGACGCTGGGAATGACAGACTTGTGATTCCACCCGCACGCCCTGCGGAGGTAGACCCCGTGGCGAGGAGCCAGGCCGAGGCCGCTGCCGAGTGGCCGGCCGACCCCCGCCCGGAGCCTCCCTACCCGCTCACCGACCGGGACCGGAAGATCCTGGTGTTCGAGCGGCAGTGGTGGTCGCATGCCGGAGCCAAGGAGCGCGCCATCCGCGAGGAGTTCGGGTTGTCCACGACCCGGTACTACCAGCTGGTCAACCAGTTGATCGACAAACGGGCCGCGCTGGCGGCGGATCCCATGCTGGTCAAACGATTGCGACGGTTGCGGGCCGGGCGGCTGCGGAAACGCTCGGCGACGCGACTGGGAATCGAGAAGCCATGACCGCACCAGGCGCCGGGGGCACCCGCCCAGCCCGGGCCGCCGGCCTGCTGCTGATGGGCATCGCGGTGATCGCCGTGGTGCTGGGGGTGATCACGCTGGTGGACGGCAACGCGGAGAACAACGGTGGCGGCACGTCCCAGCCCCCGACCGCGTCCACCACCACCGCGACCCGTCCGAGCGGCCAGACGACGACCGCGAACCCGCCGGCCTCCACGCCGTCGACGCAGACCCCGCCCCCGCAGACCACGCAGACCAACACGAACACCCCGCCGCCCCCGCCGCCGAACCCGAAGCAGGTTCCGGTACGGGTGTTCAACAACAGCAAGATCAACGGGTTGGCGGAGCGGGCCCGCAGCGACTTCCAAGCAGGCGGTTGGAACGTCGTCGAGACGGGCAACCACCAGGAGCCGGTCATCCCGACCAGCACCGCCTTCTTCCGGCCGGGTACGGACGAGGAGGCCGCCGCCAGGGCGCTGGCGGCGCAGTTCAACCTGGATGTCGCGCCGCGCAACGCAGCGGTGGAGCAGCACGGCGGCTCCGGCGTGCTCGTCATCGTCACCAAGGACTACGGCATCAAGTAGGAAAGCAATGTCACATTGCTTTCCTACTTGCGCTGCAATGTGACATCGCTTCCTACCGGCCCGCCGCGTAGGCGGCGAGAGCGGCGAGCTGCGCGGGGTCGAGCGACGGGCGCACGGTCAGCCGCGCGGCGGCCAGGTGCGCCGCGGTGACCTCCTTGGCGTCCAACGCTTCCCGCATCGCGGTCAGCGCCGCCTCGCGGATCAGTGCCGCGCAGTCGGCCGCCGAGTAGCCGTCCAGCTCGGTGGCCAGTGTCGACAAATCGACGTCCGCCGCGAGCGGGGTGTTCTTTGCCGCCGCGCCAAGGATCTCCACCCGGGCGTCGGCATCGGGCGGCGGCACGTACACCAGTCGCTCGATCCGGCCGGGCCGCAGCAGCGCCGGGTCGATCAGCTCCGGCCGGTTCGTGGCGCCGACCACGACCACATCCCGCAGCGGCTCCACTCCGTCCAACTCGGTGAGGAGCGAGGCGACGACCCGGTCGGTCACCCCGGAGTCGGCCGACGCCCCGCGCCGCGGTGCCAGCGCGTCCACCTCGTCCAGGAACACCAGCGCCGGCGCGGCTTCCGCGGCCCGGCGGAACAGCTCCCGCACCGCGCGCTCGGACTCGCCGACCCACTTGTCCATCAGCTCGGCGCCCTTGACCACGATCACGTTGAGCTTGCCGGTGCCGGCCAGCGCCCGCACCAGGAACGTCTTGCCACACCCGGGCGGCCCGTACAGCAGCACCCCGCGCGGTGGTGAAACCCCAAGCCGCGCAAAGGAATCCGGGTACTGCAGCGGCCACAGCACGGCCTCGGTGAGCGCCTGCTTGACCTCGGCCATGTCGCCGACGTCCGCCAGGCTCAGCCCACCGGTCTGCAAAGCGTCCGAAGTAGACATCGAGGTGGGCCGGATCGCCTCCAGCGCACCGAGCAGGTCCGCCGCGCCGATCCGCGGCTCCTCCACCTCCCGCTGTCGCAGTGCCGCCCGCACCGCCGCCTCCCGCCGCAGCGCCACGAGATCCGCCACCACGAACCCCGGCGTCCGCTCGGCGATCGCGCCGAAATCCACGTCCGGCTCCACCGGCACATCGCGCAGCAACACGCGAAGGAGCTCCGTGCGCGTGGTGGTGTCCGGCAACGGCAGGCTCAGCTCGCGGTCGAACAGCTCCACCCCGCGCACCCGCGGATCCACCGACTCCGGATGCGCCGTGGTGCCGATGATCGCCACCCGCGGCGTCCGCACCGCCGACCGCAGCAGGTCCACCACGACCGTGGCCACCGGCGGCGGGTTCGTCGCCGGGAGCAGCGTGTCCAGGTCGGTCAGCAGCAGCACGGCCGGCGACCCGTCCTCGGTGTGCGCCTTCGCCGCCGCCACCGCCTCGGCGAGCTTTCGCGCCCCCGCGTTCGGTTCCAGCGCGGCCACCGTAGGCGCGGCCAGCTCGACCAGATCGGACCCGGTCGCGTGCGCCACCGAGCGCACCACCGTGGTCTTCCCGACGCCCTCCGGCCCGGTCAGCAGCACCCCGAGCCGCGGCGCCGCACCCAGCTTCGCCAGCAGCTCCGGCCGGTTGAACGCCAGCTCGAACCACTCGGTCAGCCGGCGCGCCGCATCCCGCGCCCCCACCAGGTCCGCCACCGGAACGGGCGGCACCTCCGGCACTGCCGGCTCCGCAGCCACCGGAACCTCCACGGGCGCCTCGGCCACCACGCGGGCCGGCGGTTTCTCCCCGGTCCGCGCCCCGTCCCGCCACCCGACCACGGTCGACGGGTGCACGGCCACCGGCCCGCTCGGGTCGCTGGCCGTCACGGTGAGCAGCTCCGTCGTCCAGCTCGCCCCGACCACCCGGGACAGGGTGCCGCGCAACGCGGCGACGTCCAACCCCGGAGCCGGCGCGAGCTCCTGCGGCATCAACGAAACGGCGTCCCCGACCGTCAGCACCTTCCCCAGCAGCGCCTGCCGCAACGTCTCCGGCGGCAACGACAGCGAGGCGATCCGCGAGCCCGCCACGGTCACCGAGCGCGCCGGCGCCACCTCCACCGGCGCCACCACCACCTCGGCGCCCTCGGTGATCCCGATGTTCGACATCGTCACGTCGTCCAGCAGCACGATCCCGGTCGGCCCGGCCCGGTCCGCGGCCGCGGCCAGCGCCGAGCTCACCCGGGCGCCGGTCAGCCGCACCGCGTCCCACTGCCGCAACCCCAACGCATCCAGTACCTCCGGATGCAGCCGAACCACCCCGCGCCGGATGTCCACGGCGGACGGCGAATGCCGCGCGGTCAACGTGATCTCAGATGCCACAGCACGCGACCCTACCGAACCGCGAGTCCCCGCTTCAGAACCGCGAGTCCCCGATTGGGGACCGCGAGTTCCTTGTTGGGAACTGCGAACTCGGGTGCCGGAAACGGGACCTCGGGTGCTGGAAACGGGAACTCGGGTGCTGGAAACGGGGACTCGCGGTCAGCGAGGCTCACCCGTCCGGGGTTGGCGGCGCAGGCCGGTGCGGCGCCAGTTGCGGCGGCGCAGGACCCGGGCGGAGTCGGTGGGCAGCAGGATCGGGCCGAGCCGGCCGTCGCCGTTCTCGCCGTTGCGGCGGGGGAGCCGGACGGCGCGGCGGGCGGCACCGGCCACCCGGCGCAGCGGCGGGCGCAGGCCGAGGCGGCGGTTGACCCGGCCATGCGCCTTGCGGATGGCCCGGCGCTCGCGCGGCGGGATGTCCCAGGCTTCCGGGTGCTGGGCGAGCCAAAGCTTGCGCCGCATGGCATACGGGATGTGGCCGAGGTAGATCACCAGGAACGCGGCGAGCGCGGCCAGCGGGTAGGTGATCACGGCGGCGGCCAGCAACCCGACCAGCACCAGCAGCGGGGCCACGTACCGCGGCGGCACCCGCACCGTCTTCACCGACAGCGTGGGGATCCGGGAGATCAGCAGCGCCGCGACGGCCACCGTCCAGATCACCACGACCGGTTTCGACGTCCACCAGCCGTCGCCGATCTGCTGGCTCAGCACCAGCGGCAGGAGCACCAGCAGGCCGCCGGCGGGCGCCGGCACGCCGACGAAGAACTCCTTGGCGTACGGCGGTTGCTCGGTGTCGTCGAGCAGCGTGTTGAACCGGGCCAGGCGCAGGATGATGCACACCGCGAACACCAGCGCGATCACCCAGCCGGTCCGGTCGCCGGAGAACCGCCAGACGTAGAGCACCAGCGCGGGCGCCACGCCGAACGCGACCGCGTCGGACAGCGAATCCAGCTCGGCACCCATCTTGCTGGTGGCGTCCAGCAGCCGGGCGATCCGCCCGTCCAGGCTGTCCAGCACGGCGGCCACCGCGATGGCGCCGAGCGCGGCGACGTAGTTGTGGGTCAACGCGAACTGCACCGAGGACAGCCCGGCGCACATGGCCAGCACGGTGATCGCGTTGGGCAGCAGGCGTACCCCGGGCGTGGTCGGCGCCATCAGCCCTCCGTCCCGGGCAATTCGGCGAGAACCGTCTCGCCGCCGATCGTGCGCTGCCCGGTCTCGACCAGGATCCGGCTGCCCGCCGGCACGTACAGATCCACCCGCGAGCCGAACCGGATCAACCCGTACGTCGCGCCCGCGGACACCTTCTCGCCCTCGCGCACCTGGCACACGATCCGCCGCGCCACCAGCCCGGCGATCTGCGTGACCACCACCTCGTGCCCGTCAACCCCGCGCAGCAGCAACGAGTTGCGCTCGTTGTCGGCGCTCGCCTTGTCCAGGTCGGCGGACAGGAACGCGCCCGGCCGGTACGCCGCCCGCAGCACCTCACCGGTCACCGGCGCCCGCTGCACATGCACGTCGAACACCGACAGGAACACGCTGATCCGGGTCATCGCCACCGCGCCGAGCCCCAACTCGGCCGGCGGCTGCGCGTCCACGACCGCGGACACCGTGCCGTCCGCCGGAGCCACCGCGATGCCGGCGCGCCGCGGCGTCACCCGGCGCGGTTCGCGGAAGAACCAGGCGAGCAGCGCCGTGAGCAGCGTGCCGGCCAGGCCCGCCCGGCGGGAGAGCCGGCGCAGCACGAGGCTCGCCGCGCCGGCGCCGAGCACGAACGGCCGGCCGGCGGGATGCAGCGGCGGCACGGCGCTCCGCGCCAGCTGGACGAGATGGGTGACGGTGCCGGACGGTTTCTCGGCGGTCATCTGCTGGGGGCTTCCCTCACGCACGTTCGGTCCTGACCGGACCACGCTACGCCAACCGGGTGCCCATCCGGCCGGGGCCGTCCATCCCCCGACGAACGCACGGCCCTGGCCGGACCTCGCAGAACACCCCTAGTGTACGTCGATCGGGTTACGGAACGACTACGTCCGGTCGCCGGATCTGCGGCCGGTGTGACCCCTGCCCAGTACCGCCCGCCGGCCACGATCCAGGCATGCGAGTCGGATTGAGGGCCGCGAGCCGCGCAACCGAGGAACGAGCGAGCGCAATCAAACACTGACTCCCACCCCGCCGCCCCTAACTTGACCATGCGCGATCCGATCAGCTCGAGCAGCGCCGTGAACGCCTGGTCCTGCCCCTCCGCCTCCAGGGTCTGCACGCTGCTGCGCAGGGCCAGCTCGCGCCCGTCGTCCAGGGCCATCGCCAGCTGCCAGCCGGTCGGCCGCGGCCGACCGGCCCGCTGGTGATCGTCTGGGTGGCCACCCAGATCGTTCCCGGCAGCTCCCTGAGCCGGTCGGGCGGCCGGAGAGCCTGATGTCCGTGCCGGCCAGCAGCGGCAGCCCGATCTCCAGGTGCCGCGGCCCGGCGCGCAGCCCCAGCAGGTTCGGCTCCTCCCGTACCCCGGGGTTCACGTCCGGGGTCAACTGCACGTCGTCCGGAGTCCGGGTGCCGGCGAGCACGGCCAGCTCGTCGATCTCCCGCCAGAGTTCCGGCTGGTCCGCCCGGGTGAGAGGTGCCCCGCGTGGCGCGGGCCGGGCGGCGAGCGCGGTGCGGACCGCCGCCACCGCGGCCGCGACCATGAAACCCGCGGCCAGCGCCACCTTGATCGCGGCCGACCCGTGGTGGTCGGCGAACAACCACACGGTGACGCCGGCCAACCCGAGCACGATCCCCACGGCGAGCACGAAGAATCCGGCGGGCGGGCTCAACGCGAGCAGCCCGCGCCACGAGACGCGCATGACGGTCCTCCCCAGTGAATTCCCTTGCAGGGAGCGGGAATTCTAACCGCCGAGCAGGATGACGTCGACCTCCTCGCCGGCGCCGACCTCGGTGACCGGCTCGGGGATCTCGATCAGGCTGTTGGACGCCGCGAACGAGGCGAGCAGGTGCGATCCCGGCCCGCCGACCGGGGTGACCTCGACCGTCCCCGCTTCGTACCGCCCGCGCCGGAACTGCCGCTTGCCCGCGGGCGAACGCAGCGGCGAGGCCAGCCAGGCCCGCGCCCGCGCCCGCTCGACCACCGAATGTCCCATCGCACCAAGGAGAGCAGGCCGCACGAACAGCTCGAAGGACAACGCCGCGCTCACTGGGTTGCCCGGCAGCGTCACCACCGGCAGCCCGTCCAGCCGGCCGAGCCCCTGCGGCCCGCCGGGCTGCATCGCCACCCGCACGAAGTCCACACCCCGCCCGGACAGCGCCTCCTTGACCACCTCGAACGCGCCCGCGCTCACCCCGCCCGAGGTCACCAGCAGGTCCACGCCGGCCGCGTGCGAGCGCACCGCGGCGAGGAAGGTGTCCACGTCGTCCGGGACGAACCGCAGCACGGTGGCCTCCCCGCCGGTCTCCCGCACGGCCGCGGCCAGCAGCACGCTGTTCGACTCGTAGATCTGCCCCGGCAGCAACGGTTCCCCGGGCTCGACCAGCTCGGACCCGGTGGACAGGACCAGCACCCGGGCCGGCCGGCGCACCGGCAGGCCCGCCTGCCCGGCCGCCGCCGCGAGCCCGAGCTGCGGCGGCCGCAGCGGCGTGCCGGCGGCCAGCACCACCGCACCCTTGGCCACGTCCTCACCGGCCCGGCGCACGTGCGTGCCGGGCGCTACCGGCGACCTGATCTCCACCGACACCGTGCCGGCGTCGGTGAGTTCGACCTGCACCACGGCGTCGGCGCCGGCCGGCAGCGGCGCCCCGGTCATGATCCGGTGCGCGGAACCCGGCCGCAGCACGGGAACGTCGGTGCGCCCGGCCGGAATGTCCGCCTCGACCGGCAGGCTGACCGGTGCGGCGGCGACGTCGGCGGCGCGTACCGCGTAGCCGTCCATCGCGGAGTTGTCGAACGGCGGCAGGGCCACCGGCGCCAGCACGTCCTCGGCCAGCACCAGCCCGAGGCACTCGGCCACCGGCCGGGTGATCACCGGCAGCGGCCCGACCAGCGCGGCGACCGCGTCCCGGTGCTCGTCGACCGATCGCGGCCCGGTTGAGGTGTGTGCCACGGGCGTCATCCTCCACCTGTGCCAGAGTTCATCGCATGCAGGTCCGCACGCGGCACACCCCGGCCTTCGGCGTGGCCCGGCTGCAGCTCGCGCCCGGCGAGGCGGTGCAGGCCGACTACGCCGCGCTGGTGGCCACCAGCTACGGGGTGCTGATCGAGCCGAGGCTGCGCGGCGGGTCCCGCAACCGCACCCGACCGACCACCTTCACCGCGCCCCCCGAGGGCGGCTGGGTCGACCTCGCCCCCTCGGCGCCGGGCGACGTGTACGTGCTCGAGCTGGACGGGATGTCCGGCTGGTGCGTGGCCCGGCGCGGCGCGCTGGCCGCCACGGCCACCCTGAACGCCGACCCGAACTGGCCGGGCTTCCGGGCGATGTTCGGCACCGAGGTCGGCTTCGTCGAGCACGTCTCCGGCGCCGGCACGATGGTGCTGGCCTGCTGCGGCACCGTCGACGTGATCACCCTCGAGCCGGCCGAGCTGATCACCGTCGAGCCCGGATACCTGCTCGCCTACAGCGACCACACCCAGTCCCGGCTGCGCGCGGTCAGCCAGTCGCTGCCCCAGTCGGTGCGCACCGGCGAAGGGTTGGTGTTGGACTTCGCCGGCCCCGGCCAGCTCCTCACCCAGACCCGCAACCCGCGATCCTTCGGTTACTGGCTGAGTTTAATCAGTGACCACCGGTAGTTTTTCGGCTTGCGGGAGCGACCGCGCCCGGTAGGTTGGCCGCGTGACGACAGGCACCGTGAAGTGGTTCAACGCGGAGAAGGGCTACGGATTCATCGAGTCCGAGCAGGGCTCCGACGTGTTCGTGCACTACTCGGCGATCGAGGCGGACGGCTACCGCACCCTCGCCGAGGGCGACAAGGTCGAGTTCGAGGTCGGCTCCGGCCGCGACGGCCGCAACCAGGCCGAGGGCGTCCGCAGGGTGTAAGGGGCCGGCTTCAGCGACCGCACGCGAGCACCACCGCTGCACCGTTAGGCTCGGCGGCGTGTCGGAGGACCTCACCGGGCGCCGCCTGGGGCATTACCGCATCGACGGTGTGCTCGGCAAAGGCGGCATGAGCGTGATGTACCGGGCGACGGATGTCCGCCTCGGTCGCAAGGTCGCGCTCAAGGTCATCGCCGAGCACCTCACCGAGGACCCCGAGTTCAGAGAGCGCTTCGTCGACGAGGCGCGCAACACCTCGGCCATCGACCACGCCAACGTCGTGCCGCTGTACGACTTCGGCGAGGTGGACGGCCTGCTGTACATCGCCATGCGGCTGGTGGACGGCTCCGATCTGGCGAGTTTGATCAAGGACGGCCCGCTCGCCCCGGCCCGTGCGCTGACCCTTCTCAGCCAGGTCGCCGAGGCGCTGGACAACCTGCACGAGCGCGGCCTGGTGCACCTGGACGTCAAACCGGCCAACGTGCTGGTGACCACCCGCGAGTCCGCCGGCGAGCACGTCTACGTCGCCGACTTCGGGCTGACCCGGCGCGGCGCCACCGGGCACCGGACGCGCGGCGGGGACTTCCTCGGCTCGCCCACCTACGCCGCGCCCGAGCACCTGCGCGGTGAGCCGGTGGACGGGCGGACCGATGCGTACTCGCTGGCCTGCGTGCTGTTCGCGTGTCTGGCCGGGCGCCCGCCGTTCCCGGGCCAGGTGCCCGAGGTGATCCAGGGCCACCTCAACCGCGAGGTGCCCCGGCTGACCGAGCTGGTCGTGCTGCCGCCGGCGATCGACGACGTGATCCGGCGGGGGATGGCGAAGAACCCCAAGGCCCGCTACCCCGACTGCCGCGAGCTCATGGCCGCCGCCCGGCAGGCCCTGGCCGGCGCACAACGGCCGACCGTGCCGCCCGCCCGCCGCGGACCCGCCGGCCCGGGAGGCGCCGGCGGCCGGAGCGGCCCCGGCGGCTCAGGTCCGGGTGGGTTCGGCGCTTTCGGCGGGCCCGGTGGCCCGCCCGCGGCCGCCGCGGGCAACGGTCACGCCGGCTACCTCCGACCGGTGGGGCCTCCCCGGCCGCCGGCACCGGCCGGTGTGCACTCCTCCACGGCGGACCCGGTGCGCCTGCGCCCGCCCGTCCCGGCCGGCGGCATGGCGTTCACCCCGGACAAGGGCGGCAACCGGTGGCTGATCCCGGTGCTGGTGGGGCTCGTGGCCATCGGGCTGATCGTGGTCGCGATCCTGTTCTTCACCGGCGACTCCGGTGGCGGCGGCAGCGAGCAGCCGCAGACCACGGTTCCGCAGATCAACGTGGGCGGCGGGAACCAGCCCAGCTCGCCCGGCCGGCAGCCGTCCTCGTTCACGTTCCGACCCTCGCGCTGACCTGCTTTTCTTGCACTCTCGGTGGGGGAGTGCTAAACACGGACTTGGCACTCGGGGCTTCCGAGTGCCAGAGGTCGGGACGGTGAGGCCGGCATCCGGGGTTCCGGGCCGGTCGTCCGTCGCGGGCACCGGGCCTGGCCGAAGCAACGTGACTTCAAGACTGGCGGGCAACCGTCGTCACCAGTGGAGGACCACACCGCAATGGCCAAATTGATCGCGTTCGACGAGGACGCCCGCCGCGGACTCGAGCGCGGCCTGAACATCCTCGCCGACGCCGTCAAGGTGACCCTCGGCCCGAGGGGCCGCAACGTCGTGCTCGAGAAGAAGTGGGGCGCGCCGACCATCACCAACGACGGCGTCTCGATCGCCAAGGAGATCGAGCTCGAGGACCCGTGGGAGAAGATCGGGGCCGAGCTCGTCAAGGAAGTTGCCAAGAAGACCGACGACGTGGCCGGTGACGGCACCACCACCGCCACCGTGCTGGCCCAGGCCCTCGTCCGCGAGGGGCTGCGCAACGTCGCCGCCGGCGCCGACCCGTTGTCCCTGAAGCGGGGCATCGAGCAGGCCGTCGAGGCGATCACCGAGCAGCTGCACAAGGTCGCCAAGGAGGTCGAGACCAAGGAGCAGATCGCTGCCACCGCCTCGATCTCGGCCGCCGACACCACGATCGGCGACCTGATCGCCGAGGCGCTGGACAAGGTCGGCAAGGAAGGCGTCATCACCGTCGAGGAGAGCAACACGCTCGGCATGGAGCTGGAGCTCACCGAGGGTATGCGCTTCGACAAGGGCTTCATCTCCGGCTACTTCGTCACCGACCCGGAGCGGCAGGAGGCGATCCTCGAGGACCCGTACGTCCTGCTCTACGGCTCGAAGGTCTCGTCGGTCAAGGACCTGCTCCCGCTGCTGGAGAAGGTCATGCAGGCCGGCAAGTCGCTGCTGATCATCGCCGAGGACGTCGAGGGCGAGGCGCTGGCCACCCTGGTCGTCAACAAGATCCGCGGCACGTTCAAGTCGGTGGCCGTCAAGGCGCCCGGCTTCGGCGACCGCCGCAAGGCGATGCTGCAGGACATGGCGATCCTCACCGGCGGCACCGTGATCAGCGAGGACGTCGGCCTCAAGCTGGAGAACTCCGACATCTCGCTGCTCGGCAAGGCCCGCAAGATCGTGGTCACCAAGGACGAGACCACGATCGTCGAGGGTGACGGGGACGCCGAGCAGATCCAGGGCCGGGTCAACCAGATCCGCGCCGAGATCGACAAGAGCGACTCCGACTACGACCGCGAGAAGCTGCAGGAGCGGCTGGCCAAGCTGGCCGGCGGCGTCGCGGTGATCAAGGCGGGCGCGGCCACCGAGGTCGAGCTCAAGGAGCGCAAGCACCGCATCGAGGACGCGGTGCGCAACGCCAAGGCTGCCGTGGAGGAGGGCATCGTCGCCGGTGGCGGCGTGGCCCTGCTGCAGGCCGCCGCGGAGGCGTTCGCCGGGTTGAACCTGACCGGCGACGAGGCGACCGGCGCGAACATCGTGAAGGTCGCGGTCGAGGCTCCGCTCAAGCAGATCGCCATCAACGCCGGCCACGAGGGCGGCGTCGTGGTGGAGCGGGTCAAGACCCTCAAGCCTGGCGAGGGTCTGGACGCGGCCACCGGTGAGTACAAGGACCTGATCGCGGCCGGCATCATCGACCCGGCCAAGGTCACCCGCTCGGCGCTGCAGAACGCCGCGTCGATCGCCGCCCTGTTCCTCACCACCGAGGCCGTCGTCGCCGACAAGCCCGAAAAGGCCGCCGCCCCCGCCGGCGGTGGCGACCCCACCGGCGGCATGGACTTCTAGTA
Source organism: Actinophytocola sp. (assembly GCF_036002505.1). GTDB lineage: Bacteria > Actinomycetota > Actinomycetes > Mycobacteriales > Pseudonocardiaceae > DASYTH01. Next base: position 13,750 of record NZ_DASYTH010000326.1, read on the forward strand.
GAAAGAGCGAAGGGCGACGTGTGTCCGCGGAAAGCGCGGACCGCGTCGCTCTTTCGTGTCTTCTGGGGGCCAAGCCCCCAGACCCCCGGCCGGGGCAAGCCCCCGGACCCCGAGGTGGTCAACAAATGCGCGAATTCGGACAAAGGCGGGTTTTCCGGCGACTTCCGCAGTACGTCTGCGGTGCGCCCGGGGCGGCGATACGGTGCTGGGCGCACACTTCGTGAATGAGCAACGGGGGTTGTGGTGGACCCGAACCAGATTGTCGCCTCGTATGAAGAGGACATTGCCGGGCTGGCGGCGCGGGCGGAGGAGGCGAAGGAGCGGATTCAGCATCTCTCCGGGACCGCGACGAGTCCGGATGGGGCGGTGACGGTGACCGTCGGCGGGGGCGGTTCGCTGCAGAATGTCCAGTTTGGACCGCGGGCCGACGGGATGCCGAAGGAGCGGCTGGCGGCGGAGATCATGGCCACGGCGCGGCGGGCGCAGGCGCAGGCGTCGCAGCAGATTCTGGCGATCATGGGGCCGCTGGTGGGCGAGGACAGTGACGCGATGCGGTTCGTCCGGGAGCAGATTCCGAGCCCGGAGGAACCGGAGGCGGAGTTCACCGAGTCGTACCCCGGTCAGCAGGCACCTGAGGACGAACCCGCCCCCGAACCGGTGCGGCGGCCGGTGCGCAAGTCTGTTGACGACGAGGACGACTACGCCATGGACAGTGTTTATTCGACTGGCTCGATGGCGGAGCGCCAGTCATTCTCGCGTGAGGAGCGGTGATAATGGAGGGCTTTCAGATCAGCCCGGAGGAGCTGGCGAGCCACGAGGACGAGGTCCGGGAGCTCATGTCGAACATCCAGGGCGCCACGAACGGAGCGTTCCAGCCCATCGACGTCAACGCGTTCGGGCTGATCGGGTCCACCTGGTCGTGGGCGCTGCAGCACTGGACCGGCGCCGCGGACGACGCGATCAGGCAGGCGGTCGGGGCCGGCAACCACGTGGCTGACCAGCTCAAGGCGATGCGGGAGAGCAGCGTCGCGCACGACCAGGCCGCGGCGGACCGGTTCACCCAGATCCACGGCGAGGGGGAGTAGCCGATGCCCGAGGGAAACCCGCTGGTCGCCGAGTCGGAGGGCCAGGAGCACCCGAACCCGGTCACCCACCCGTTCTCGAACTTCACCATCTCGCCGACCGATCTCGACCACGGCGGGCTGACCAAGGCCACTGAGGGCGCCGGGATCTTCAACGACGTGGCGTCGACCATCCAGGACGCGAAGACCGGCAACTGGGGCGGCCTGGCGATGGACATCGGCGCCGACGCCATAGACGCGCTGGGCATCGCCATGGACCCGCTCGGCAGCCTCGCCGGCGCCGGCATCGGCTGGCTGATCGAGCACGTCAGCTTCCTCAAGAAGCCGCTGGACTGGCTGGCCGGCGACCCCGAGGCGGTCACCGCGAAGGCGCAGACCCTGCAGAACGTCTCCCAGCACCTGCAGTCCAGTGCCGCGAACTACGTCAACTCGGTCGGCAAGCTGCAGCAGACGCAAGGGTCGGCGGCCGACGGCTACCGGCGCGCCGCGCAGAACTACCAGCAGGCCGTCACCGGGCTCGCCGGGCACCTCGACGAGGCCACCCAGGCCATGCACACCGCAGCCATGATCGTGGGCACCACCCGGGGCATCGTCCGCGACTCCATCTCCCAGTTCGTCGGCGACGCGATCGTCAAGTTCATCGCGGCCAGCGCGCTCGCCCCGGTCACGTTCGGCGGCAGCGAGGCCGCGTTCATCGCCGACGAGGTGGTCGAGGGCACCTCGCTCGCCACCCGCAACGCCGGCCGGGTGTCCAAAGTGGTCAAAGAGACCGAGACGCTGGCCAAGGGCGCCAAGAAGTCCGAGACGGCGCTGCGCGACGGCGGCGAGGGATTCGCCCGCGCCACCAACAAAGTCGAGGACTTCAACACCCGTGCCGCCGCACACGGCGAGAGCGTTCACGAGCACGGCGTGAGCTCCGAGGGCCAGCTCGGCCGGGAGGCCGGCCACAACGAGCGGGCCATCACCAACGAGCAGGACCTGGCCGCCAACCGGGACGCCCTCGGCCACAACCAGCGCGACATCGACCGTGCCCTCGCCGACAAGAACCGCGGCGACATCCGGGCGGGCAACCGGGAACGCGGCCCGCTCAAGGACGAGAACAGGCGGCGGGGCGCCGAGGACCGGGCGCTCAACCGGGAGCGGCACGAACTGGAACAGGACCACAACCGGCTGCGGCACGAGGGAAACCGGCTCAACGAGGAGTCCAGCGAGCTGGCCGCGGAGCGCCGGGGCCTGATCAACGAGCGGCTCGACGAGTTCCACGACCACGGCGTCGGCCCGGGCCGGGACCTGCACCACTACCTCGAGGAGCACCGCGCCGCGGAGCTGGGCCACAAGGGCCTCGAGTACGGCACCGAGGCCGGCCGCAACGTCTTCACCAGCCAGGGCACCCGGGACACCCAGATCGCCTACGAGTACGAGCACAAGCTGCACGAGGAGGGCGAGATCCGGGACGGCAGCTTCGTCGAGGAGGAGCAGGAGCAGCCGGCGCACGAGTAGCGATCAAGCTCGCCTGCGGAGTGTCGAACACGCTTGCTGGAATGTCGAACTCGCGGTCAGGTGGCGTGGTCGCGCCAGGTTTCGTACTTCGCGCGGCGCCGGATCCGCCAGTCGAGCGGCGCGATGAGGAACACCCAGGCGATGCACCCCGCGGCGAGAATCGTGATCACGGTGTCCACCACGGGGTGCACGTCGGTCTTGGCCCGCATGCACACGGCGTTCTCCGGGTCAACCAGAACCGTGACCTGCTCGCCCCTGCGGTAGGTGTGCCTGCTGCCGAAGCTGCGGTCGCCGAGCCCGATCGCCCCCGGCAGCGGTGCCCCGTCCGGACGATGCACGAGCCGGGCGCTGGATTGGCCGGAGACTCGGGAATGGAATGCCGAGACCGCGGCGCATCCGGTCGGATCCAGCACCGGGTCGCCGACCACGGCCGGCACCTCTTCGCCTCGGGCGATCAGAACGTAGTCGCTCACGACGAGCGCCGCGCCGCTGATGACGAACACGAAGAACAGGCCGGTGGCGAGAACCGTGGAGATCACAGACCGCAGCCGGCGGCCGACGAGCAAACCGCCGAGCAGCAGAATCGCGACCGTGATCCAGCCGAGGTAGGTGAATTCGCCGGTGGCATACGCCGCGAGGAAGAACCAGACGGTCGCGATGATCGCACAGGCCAGTCCCGGAACAAGTCCGGCGAGGACGGTCTGCCGGCGGGTGGGTGGTTTGGTGACCGGCTTGTCGGCGAAACGGCGAACGAGCCGGTTGTCCAGGAGCAGGCGGATCGGGCCGGATTCCCGGATCCGTTGGGAGAGTGGACGGAACACCGGGCTCAGTGTGGCAGGTAGCCGTTGGTGGGCAGGCAGGTCTGCACGAAGTTCCGGCCGAAGTCGTTGAGGTGAATGCTGCGGCGCACGATCCGCGGTGCCCGACCGGCGTGCTTGACCACCTCGGCCACCTTGGGCTGGGCCTCGATGAGCTGGTAGCGGTTCGGGTTCTCCACCTGCTCCTTGGAGAATTCCAGCAGCCCCAACCGGTTGAGGTTCGTGAGGTACGGATGCACCCGGTCGACGTGCCGGCAGCCGGCGTACTCGGCGATCATGTTCAGCCCGCCGGCGACCAGTTCCGAGCCGATCCCCAGTGGACGGTTGGTACGCACGTCGATCGCCGGCTGCGGACCGTTCAGGTAGAGGTGGCGCAGGATCCGCGCCTCGTCCGGGGTCAGCTCCGACAGGATCCGCGCGTACGCCGGGTGGCCCTCCTCGGTCACCGTCACGTCGGCGGACCTGCGCAGCAGCGACTCGCCCCGGGCCCGCAGCTCGTCGGAGGTGGACGCGCCCGGCGGGAGCCGGTCCGGCACGCCGTCCTGATCGGTGTCGTCGGCCAGGCCCAGCGCCCGCCAGGCGTACGAGCGCAGTTCCGCGGAGACGTCCTGCAGCACCTGCGCGGGAGCCTCGCCGCTCATCGTGCGCCGGACCACCTCGGTGCCGACGTTCACCGTGGAGCTCACCGTCCAGGAGAACGCGCGCCACGACGCGTTCGCCGCCACCCGCACCAGCCCGGGCAGGTTGCGCACCAGGTCCGCCGGTTCATTCACCATCCTTGCCCCACCCCCACCGCTCATCGTGGCGCTGCGTTTCATTTAAACCCCGAAAATCGCCAGGTGGGCGAGCCCGGCGACGATGCCGAGCGCGCCGCCGTGCACGAACAGCAGCCACTCGTCCTGTTTTATCGCCGAGCGGAGCATTTCCACGAACTCGTCCGGCCCCATTTTCTTCATCTGGGTGGCGACGAAGGAATAGATCTTGCCGGACTGCCGCCGGTTGAACTCCGCGTCGGCGAACGCGATCGGCGCGAACCCGGCCGCCTCGGCCGCGAGCGAGGACTTGATCTGGTCGTACTCCCGGGTGCCCACGGCGACCCGGACCGCGGCGCGCGCCCGGCCGACCGCCTTGTCGACCGCGGGCCGCAGGGTGTCCTCGAGCATCTGCCGGGTGCGGTCCGAGCGCGGGCCGGCCAGCAGCTCGTTGCCCACGTTCTTCAGCGTGATCACGTGCTCGGAGATGAGCCGGGCGTACCCCTCGGTGACCTCGTCCTTGCGCTTGATGAACAGCCCCTGCCGCCACGGCACGTACCAGCGCGGGAAGATCGGCTCGAAGATCATCGCGATGCCGAGGTAGTTGACCACCCAGCCGATGATCATCCCGCCGGCCGGCAACACCCACCAGTGCGGATACCAGTACAGGACCGCGAACAGCACGAAGCCCATCGGGAAGCCGAAGTAGAAGCCGAAGTTCTGCATGAACCGCAGTTCCTTGCGCCCGATCTCCTGGAACAAACTGTTCAGCAGCTCCGGGTGCTCCTCGAAGTAGCCGATCACCATCAACTTGGCGTCGATGAGCTGGTCGACGTTGTCCCCGATCCGGCCGGTCAGGCCCTTGATGATCACCGGCAGCTGCTGCCGCACCCGGGCGTGCACCGCCTCCTTGATCACCGGCGGCAGGTCGTGCCAGAGCTGGGGGTTCTCCCGCAGCATGATCTCCTCGACCACGCCGCGGATCTCCCCGCGCGCGACCGTGGCCAGGTGCTCGGCGATCCGGTCCGGCTCCAGCTCACGGTAGAAGTCGCCGATGCTGCCCAGCTTCGCCAGCCCCTTGTCCACCGCGATGCTGGCCATCTTGTCCGCCCGCGACGGCACGATGCCCTGCCAGCCGATCCGCCCGTCGTACCGGATCAGCGGGAGCACCTGCACCTTCCGCGGCAGGAACGGGAACAGGATCTTCAACCCGGGCACCCGGAACCCGTGGAAGCGCAGCGGCTGGAACAGCATCAGCACGCCGGTCCAGTTCGTGATGTACCCGATCACGCCGGTGAACAGTGGGATCGTGATCAGGTCGGTCCAGAACTTGCCGAGGCCGGGGATCACCACCGAGGCAACACTGGACATGGCCCCATCATGAAGACCAACAGCACGGTCGTCCACCTGAGCTCGAACCAGCCATCGTGGATCATCGTGTGAAGTCCTGTGCCGGCCAGCGCAACCTCAGGGGACCGTGACGGCACCCAGCCACAATCCACCAGCCATCCGCCACGTTCGCTGGGACGCAACCACAGCAAATAATTCCGGAGAGGCGGGCTGGCTATCCCGCGCCCAGGCAGATGAACGGCCGGCGCAGCGGATCCGCGGCGGTGGCCTGGGCGAGCGCGGTGGCCGGATCGGTGCCCGAGGCGAGCCGGGTGTGGTAGTCGGTCATCGCCTCGGCCAGGTCGCGGGCGCCGGAGCCGTCGGCGGCGAGCCAGCGGTGGTACTCGGTCATCGTCTCGGCGGAGGACCGGTCGCCGACCCGGCACACCGCCGCGACGACCGTGCGCGAGCCGCTGGCCAGCAGCGCCCCGGCGAACCCGAGCGCCTCGTCGCCGGGCCGGATGTTGGACAACGCCAGCTCGCACGAGGCCAGCACGACGTGCTCGGGCGGGTGGCGCAGCTGGGCCAGCTCGTGCGCGATCAACCCGCCGTCGGCGAGCTCCAGGCGGGAGAACAGCGCGTTGGCCGGCTCGTGCGTGCCGTGCGCGGCGACGTGCACCAGCCGCGCACCGTCCATTGCGGACAGTACGGCGCCGGTGGTGGCCGCGTCGCCGTCCAGCACCACGGCGTTGGGATAGATCGCGCGCAGCCGCTGCAGCTCGGTCACCGACTCCGGCAGCCCCGGCCCGCACACCAGCACCACGTCCGCGCCGTCGGCCTGGGCCTGCCGGCTCGCCGAACCGACCCACGCGGTGGCCGACGGCGCCACCGACACCGGCCGCCCGTGCAGCGACGGCAGCGAGCCCCACGGCACCTGGTAGAGCCCGCCGCCCGGCACCACGACCAACTCGCGATCACCGATCAGGTTGATCACCGGCCGGAGCAGCTCGTCCAGCTCGGTGAGGCGCCGGCGGGCCGACACGGACACGGCCGCCGCCAGCGGCGCCATCAGCTCGTCCGGGGCGAGCGCGTCCAGGTCAGCGTGCAGCTGCTTGGCCACCTCCAGCGCCTTCTCCAGCGGTCCCAACCGGACCAGCTCCGCGCGCCCGTTGCTCACCACCACGGCGGCCAGCGTGTCGGCCGGCCCGGCGAAGCTGATCAACGCCCGGTCGCCGAGCTGCTCGATGATCTCCTCGGGCGAGCACACCGGCCGGGGCCGGCCCCACTGGCTGTTGTGCCAGCCCAGCCGGCTGACCTCGCGCTGCAGCGCCACCTGCCGGCGCTCGAGTGTCGCGACCGGACGCCGTCCCAGCCGGGCGTGCTGCAGCAACCGCAGCACGCCGCGCAGCTCGGTGATCTTCGCCGAAAGCGTGGGGTCGTCGATCACCGGCAGCGGCTCGTACCGGTAGACCTGCGCGCGGGTGCGCTCCTGCCAGGCCAGCAGCCGCCGGGCGTCGGCCTGCGTCCGGGCGCCGTCGAGCATCAGCCCGACCGCGAGGTTGCCCAGTTGAAAGCCGTGCACCGCGGTGCCGGACAGCAGGTCCAGGCCACCCATCCGGTCGCGGGCCCGGGACAGCTGCGCCAGCCCGGCCCGGGCCTCGGTGAGTGCCTTGCGGCGGTCACCTTTGGCCACCGCCAGCTCGGCCCGGCACAGCCGCAGCAGCATCTTGTGGTCGATCGGCGCGATCTTGCGTGGTGGCGGCACCCGGGTGAGCAGCTTCTCGGCGGTGGCGGTCGAGCGGTGCCGCAGGGCCAGCCGCACCCCGAGCATGGTCGCCTTGGCCGCCTCGTCGGTCAGGCCCACCTCGCCCAGCCGCTCGGCCAGCTTCGCCGCCTTGGCCGGGGAGGCGTTGCTCGGCCCGCCGTCGAGCGCGATCGCGATCTCCGCCTGCATCTTGGTGAGCGCGGCGACCTCGGCCCAGGGCGCGCTGCCCCGCTTGACCAGCCGGCGGTGCGCCGAGCCGGCCAGGCTCCGGGCCTGCTCCAGCTCACCCTGCAGCAGCGCCGCGGCGGCCCTGGCCAGCTCCGCCTCGGCAAGGTCCTGGCTGTCCCGGTGCTCGCGGAGCACCGGGAGGGCGTCGTCCAGATGGCGCGCCGCCTCGTCCGGGACCCCGGCCGCCAGCAATGCCTTGGCCTGGTCGATCTGGGTCCGCGCGACCCGGACCGGCGCGATGACCCGGAACGCCCGCTCGGCCTCGGCGTGGTGGGCGAGCGCGGCCGGGATGTCGCCGACCAGCTGGGCGATCTCCCCGAGGTTGCCCTGCGCCATGCCCTTGATCGTGGGCAGGTCGTGCTTGGTGGCCAGGGACAGGCAGGCCAGCATGTCCAGCTCGGCCGGGCCGGGTACGCCCAGCTCCTGGTAGGCGACGCCGCGGTTCATGTACGCCACGGCGAGCAGTTCCGGGTTCGCGGCGGGGCTGTCCTCGGCCCGCTCGAGCATGGGAATGGCCCGGTCGAACAGCTCCAGCGACTTCGCCGGCTGCTTGGTGCGCAGCAGGATCGCGCCGTGCTGGTGGTCGATGAGCCCGCGCAGCGCGGCGCGCAGCCGTCCCTCGGGCAACCCGCTGACCAGATCGCTCGCGGTGCCCAGGTGGACCAGACCATCGGCCACCGAGCCGGTCTCCGCCTCGGCGAACGCCAGCGTCGCCAGGACCCTGATGCGCACCATGATGGCCTCGGGGTTTCCCGACGTCACCGGCAGGGCACGCAACGCCTGGCGGAGCAGTTTGATCGCGTCCGCGGAACGGGACGCCTGCACCCTCTCCAGGGCCTTCCGGCGGAACTCGATCGCGGTCTCGATGCTCCGGGCGAGTAACTCGCGCTCCGCCGGGTCGGGCCGGGGGACTTCCGATGTCACGGCATGCGGAGGGCGCGAACGGGGCACGCTGTTAATGTCAGCACACCTGCCGTCCGCGCCCTACCCCACCCAAGGCAATTGATGGTTGCGGCTACGGCTCGTCGGGCGGCGGAGTGTCGCCGTCCTCGACGTCGCCGCCGGACGGGCTGCCGCTGCCGATGTGGTTCGTCAGCGGCCCACGGCGGTGGTGGTTCTCGTGTGCGTCCGCCGTCTCGGTCGCCTCCTCGGTGGTGTCCGGCACCACCGGAGCGGGCGTGCCGCTACCGATATGGTTTTCGCCCAGCGGCTTGCGCTTAGCCGGGGCGGGGGTGGTCGGGTCGGTCTTGAGTGGGACGGTTACGGTCCCCTCGTCGCTCATGTGCTTACTCCCCTTCAAGCAGCAGGTGTTGGTGACCTGTCACCTGACAAGAGCAACGACGTGACAGGCAGATACCTACCTTATCGTCTGAATGGGGTAAGCAATAAGACAGATTAGCTACAAAACGACCGTAGGGGTGACGACGGTGCGTGGCCGGTCGGCTTTCATGCGGACAAGGATCTGGGTGGTGCCGCGGGGGACCTCGGTGAGGACGAAGCGTCCGCCCTCGTCAGCGGTGGTCTGAGCGGAGCCGTGGTCGGCCACCCGGACCTCGACGCCGTGCTCGCCGGCGGGAACCAGCCAGCCGTCGATGCGCTGGCGTTCGCCGGTGCGGGTCACGTTGACCATCACGGTGAGGTCACCGACGAAGAACGTGATCGTGCCCGGTGCCCCGCCGCGCACACCGGCCAGCGGGCGCTCGCGCGACCAGCGGGCGGCCTCGACGTCGATGTCGTCGATGGCGATGGCGAACTGGGTTCGCTCGATCAACCCGAGGGGTGGGGGGTCAAGGTCGTCCACCAGGTGGGCCACCATGGCCATCATTGCGTCGTCCTCCGCTGAATGGTGTTGCGTCTTCATCTGCCAGCCTCCCCGTCGTACAGGGTGCGAAGGGAGCTCAAGCAGCGCCCTCGAGTCGGTCCAATGCTGCCGTGCGGCATGCGCAGTGCCTCGGCCACCGCGCGGTACTCCACCCGGCCGGCGAGCACGGTCATGCGCAGCAGTTCCTGGCAGCGGGGTGGCAGCCGGTGGAACGCCGCCCACAGCTGCCGGTCCCGCTCATCCCGCAGCACCTTCGCGTCGGGTGGCGGGTCGTCGTTGGTGAGCTGGTCGGCCAGCTCGTCGGGCAGTTCGACCTGGTTGGCGCCGCGCCGCCGGGTTCGGCTCGCCTCCCGCTTCGTGGTCGTGATCAGCCAGCTGACCAGCGCCCGCGGCTCGCTGAGCCGATCCAGGTGACGCAGCAGCGCGAGCCACACCGTCTGCACCACGTCCTCCGCCGTGGCCCGGTCCAGCCCGTTGCCGCGCGCCACGTGCCACACCAGCGGGGTCAGCTCCGCGACCAGGACGTCCAACGCCGCGCGCTCCCCCGCTCTGGCGGCCATCAGGCAGGCTGCGTGTCGGTCTCGACCTTCCAGCCCCTCCCAAGGCGGACTCATACTTGCCGTGCGGAGCTCGGTCACCGCGTTCCACCCCACTTCGTGGGTCGACTGTCTCGGGCCGACAGGTACATCGTTGAGAACCGCCAAAGTGCGTCGGATTCACGTTTGCATTCACCCGATTGGCGGAACGTGTTACTGGACATGGACGGTGAAGGTCAGTGCCTGCCTCGACTCGCTCTCCCATGGCCTGGCGAGCTCGGCCCGGAGTTCGAGCTTGCCGCAGGCGCACGCGTCGAAGGCCAGCCGTCGCAGGCCGGGCACCTGCTCATCGGTGATCATTCGCAGCCCCTCCGGAAGGCGCCAGCGCCACCGGTAGTCGCTCGCCGGCGGCTCCGGCAGGCACAACTCAACGGTATCGCCTTTGTGCAGCTCGATCGTGTGATCTGAGTGTTCCTCCGTCAGCTGTATCCGCACCACGCACCACCCCCTTGCGTGGTGTGGCGGCCGGGCGGCTCCCCTGCCAACGCCCGGCCGCCGAGTCTGTCGTCGCCCTGCATGTAGAAAAGGAGCCCGCACCCCGCCCGCAGATACGGTCCATGTCAGAAAGACTTCGTAGCGTGACCGAGCTAACGGAGTGCGATCACCAGCAGGGCGCCGATCGCCAGCACGGTTCCGGCGAGCAGGGTGCCGCACCCGCCGGCCACGATCCGCGGGATGGTGCCGGCGCGCAGCGCGAGCAGGTTGGCCAGCGCGATGTCCAGCACGACGATGGCCACGAACACGACGACCCCGAGCACGATCGGCCCGGTGATCGCGGGCCGATGCAGTGCCACGGGGCCGAAGACGAGCATCAGGAAGCAGGCGACCGCACAGAGGGCCAGCTGCAGGGCGGAGCCCAGCAACACCAGGGCCCGCGCGGTTCCGACGCGCGAGACCCGCTCCTCCTCCGGCACGGGTCGCGAGCTTAGTAGGACGCCCGGTCCTCCTCCGGGACGATCAGCCAGCAGGCCAGGTAGAGCACGGCGCCGGTGCCGATGCCGAGGATGGTCGCGGCCACCAGGAGGATGCGGACGAGCGCGGCGTCGACGCCGAAGTGCTTGGCGATGCCGCCGCAGACGCCGGCGACCATGCGGTCGGACCGGCTGCGTCGTAGTTGCTTGGTCGAGGTCTCTTCGGTGTAGGTGTCGTATGCCACGGGTCTAGGGTCGCCCGCGGCGGGCGGGCGCACATCGGGGAGCGGCCCTGGCCGGACCCGGATTCGCGATCAGGGAAGCCTCCGGGAACCCACCGGTGCCCCACCCTCTTCCGTGTTGGCCTCTCACGTCGCTGTGTTGGCCTCTGGCGTGGGTGTGTTGGCTGGTGACGACGACGGGGACACGAGCTGACGGCGATCCCGCCGCGCATTGGGCCAACTCGGCGACGCCACAAGCCAATACAGCGATGCCAGGGGCCAAGATGGCGACGTCATTGGGCCAACACGAAGTGCGGCTGCAGTACGAGCCGGATCACGGGGCACTACGCTCGAGATCGTGGTGGGTGCGTCCTGGGCTCCGGTCGGCTCGCCGGCGGAGCTTGCCGGCGCGCTGGACCGCGTCGGGTACCTGGCCGGCGAGGGGCTGGCCACGGCGGCGTTCCTGGCGCTGCGGATGGGCCGGCCGCTGTTCTGCGAGGGCGAGCCGGGCACCGGCAAGACGTCGCTGGCCGCGGCGCTGGCCGAGTCGCTGGGCGTCGAGTTGATCAAGCTGCAGTGCCACGAGGGCATCGACGCCACGCAGGCGCTCTACGACTGGGACTTCCCCCGCCAGCTGCTGCACCTGCGCGCCCTCGAGGCCGCCGCGGACGGCGGGCTGGACTCCGACGTCGCCGAGAAGTCCTTGTACAGCAGGCGTTTCCTGCTCGCGCGGCCGCTGCTGCGGGCGCTGGAGGACGCGCCCTGCGTGCTCTTGGTGGACGAAATCGACCGCGCCGACGACGAGTTCGAGGCGTTCCTGCTGGAGGTGCTCGGCGAGAACGCGGTCACCGTGCCCGAGCTGGGCGAGATCCGGGCCGCGGTCCCGCCGCTGGTCGTGCTCACCTCCAACCGCACCCGCGAGGTGCACGACGCGCTGAAGCGGCGCTGCCTCTACCACTGGCTCGAGCACCCCGACCTGCCGCGCGAGATCGCCATCCTGCGTCGCCGCCTGCCCGGCATCAGCGAGCGCCTCGCCACCCAGGTCGCCTCCGCGGTCCGCCGGCTGCGCGCCGCCGAGTTGCTCAAACCGCCCGGGGTGGCCGAGTCGCTGGACTGGGCCCAGGCTCTGATCGCCCTCGGCCGCACCGAGCTCGACGCCGCCAGCGCCGCCGCCACCCTCGGCGCCGTCCTCAAGTACCGCGAGGACGCCGAACGCACCATCGCCGCCACCCTGGACGCCCTGCTCGCCGGTTAGCCGGCAGGGAAGGCGATGAACTCCGGCGGTACGCCGCCGACCAGCCAGACTCCGTTGGTGCTGCGCCGAAAGCGATGACCGGCGGCGACCATTGCGGCGGCGTCGACGACGAGGATCACCGGCTGGCCCCGCCGCGCGCCGACCCGCGTGGCCGCCGCCGCGTCGGGGGAGAGGTGCACGTCGTGGCGGGCCATCGGCTTGAGCCCCTCGGCCCGGATCGACGGCAGCACCCTGGCGACAGTACCGTGGTTGAGCACCGGTGGTGGTGCGGCGGTCTCCAGCTGCAGGTCGACCGCGACCGAATGGCCCTGGTGCGCGCGAATCCGTTGCCCGGACGGGTCGAACCCGAAGCGCTGCTTGGCGTTGGCCGCGACCACGTGCTCCAGTTCGGTGCGAGTGATCGGGAATCCGGCCGCGGCACAGGCGTCGAGCAACCCGCTCACCTCGACCCAGCCGCCCGGAGCCAGGGTGAGGCCGAGGGCGTCCGGCCGGTGGCGCAGGTGCCGCGAGAGGTACTTCGACACGCGCACCATGCGTTCTCCGGACACGGGCTCACGATATCCGTCCGGGCGGAAATTCGTTGGCGTGCCGGGCGGGGACTGGGGATGATGTTGCACGTACACCACACAGGAGGAGGGGCATCGTGAGCGTATTTCGCGCTGTGCGCGATGTCCGGTGTACGGAGCTGTTCGCGCTGGCCAGCGGCGAGTGGCGGCGCCTTGCCGGCCGTGGCTCCGCACTCTGACCGGATTCCGGTCAGACGTGGGAGCCGCCCGCCGGGAAACCGTTCGGGCGGCTCCGCAATTCGTTGAAGACAATTCCACGCTCCGGCGCTCGGCCGTTGCTACCTCGGCCTGACCGCAGCCGGAGCACCCGCGCCGTGAGTGGCGAGCCGCGTCCCAACGCCATGACGCCGCTCGCCACTCACGCCGGCCCGCGGTAGGGCCACAATTGGCATATGGACAGCCCGCTTCCCGGCCTCGTCGGGTTCACCGCGGCGCTCCGGCACGCCGGGCTCCCCTGCGACGCCCAGCGCGTCCAGGCCTACCTGGCGGCGATCGGCGAGCTGGACCCCGCGGATCCGGGCCAGCTGTACTGGGCCGGCCGGCTGACCCTGTGCGCGGAGCCGGACGACCTGCCGCGCTATGACGACGCGTTCGCCGCCTGGTTCGCGGCCACCCCGCCGCGGTCCCGGCCGGCGCCGCCCGCGCGCCGGGTTCAGACCAGCACCATGGCCCTGCTGCAGGACCCGCCGGCCGGCGCCGGCGAAGGCGGCGAGGAGCGCCCGCTGCGGGCGGCGGCGAGCGCGGCGGAGGTGCTGCGGCACCGCGACATCGCCGGGCTCAGCGCTGCCGAGCGGGAGCACCTGCGCGAGCTGATCGGCACGCTGCACCTCGACCCGCCGCTGCGCCGCTCGCTGCGGTTCCGTCCATATCGGACCGGACGGCTCGACCCGACCCGGATGCTGGCCGCCATGCGGGCTGCCGGAGGCGAGCCGATCCGGTTGCCGCACAAGGAAAGAAGCCGCCGCCCACGCCGGCTGGTGCTGCTCGTGGACATCTCCGGGTCGATGACCCCGTACGCCGACGCACTGCTCCGGTTCGCCCACGCCATCACCCGCCGCGCCCCGGGCAGCACCGAGGTGTTCACCGTGGGCACCCGGCTCACCCGGCTGTCCCGCCAGCTCCGGCAGCGCGACCCGGAGCACGCGCTGACCTCGGCCGCGCGGGTGGTGCCCGACTACGCCGGCGGCACCCAGCTCGGCGAGACCCTGCGCGCGTTCCTGGATCGTTGGGGGCAAAGGGGATTGGCTAGGCGAAGCACAGTGGTGGTGTTCTCCGACGGCTGGGAGCGCGGCGACGCGGCGCTGCTCGGCGAGCAGCTGGCCCGCCTGCGCCGGCTCGCGCACGCCGTGCTGTGGATGAACCCGCACGCCGGGCGGGACGGCTATGAGCCCCTGCAGTCCGGCATCGTCGCCGCCCTGCCGCACATCGATCGCTTGCTCGCCGGGCACAGCCTGGCCACGATGGAACAACTGCTCCAGGAGGTGCGCCGTGCGTGATGTGCTCGACGAACTGATGCGGCGCTACTCCGCCGGGGAGACCGCGGCGCTGGGCACCGTGGTCGCCACGTTCTCCTCCGCTCCGCGCGCGCCGGGGGCGTCGATGCTGGTCAGCGCGGATGGCGAGGTGTCCGGCAGCGTCTCCGGCGGCTGCGTCGAAGGCGCCGTCTACGAGCTGGGCCAGCAGGTGATCTCCTCGGGAGAGGGCGTGCTGCAGCGCTACGGCGTCAGCGACGACGACGCCTTCGCCGTTGGCCTGACCTGCGGCGGCATCATCGACGTCTACGTCGAGTCGATCACCGCCGCCCGCTTCCCGGAACTTGCCGAGCTGGCCAAGTCCGTCGACGCCGAGGAACCGGTGGCGCTGGCGACCGTCGTCGAGCACCCCGATCCGGACCGCCGCGGCGGGCACCTGGTGGTGTGGCCGGACCGGGTCGCGGGCACGCTCGGCTCACCGCGGGCCGACGACGCCGTGGCCGATGACGCCCGCGGCCTGCTCGCCTCCGGCCGCACCGGCCTCCTGCACTACGGCATCGACGGCCAGCGCCGCGGCGAGGGCATGGCGGTGTTCGTCAACTCCTTCGAACCGCCGCCTCGCATGCTCGTGTTCGGCGCGATCGACTACGCGGCCTCCATGGCGCGCCTGGGCACGTTCCTCGGCTACCGCGTGACCGTCTGCGACGCCCGCCCGGTGTTCGCCACCAACTCCCGCTTCCCGGACGCCGACGAGGTCGTCGTCGACTGGCCGCACCGCTACCTCGCCGCCGAAGCCGAAGCCGGCCGGCTCGACCGCCGCACCGTGATCGCCGTCCTCACCCACGACCCCAAGTTCGACGTGCCGCTCCTGGAGGTGGCCCTGCGCACCGACGTCGGCTACATAGGCGCCATGGGCTCCCGCCGCACCCACGACGACCGGTTGGTCCGTCTCCGCGAATCCGGCCTCACCGAGGAGGAACTATCCCGGCTGTCCTCCCCGATCGGCCTCAACCTTGGCGCCCGCACCCCGGAGGAAACCGCCATCTCCATCACCGCCGAGATCATCGCCCTCCGCTGGGGCGGCGGCGGCGAGCGCCTCACCGACCTGAGCGGCCGAATCCACCTCTCCTGACTTGCTGTCGACGCGCAACTCGACCCACAGCTTCATACCCAATGCGCCGGCGATCCGTTCCAGCACGGGAATGGTGGGCATCGTCCCGCCCGCCTCGAACCGCGCCACCGCGGGCTGTCTCATACCGGCCAGCTCGCCAAGCTCCGCCTGACTGAGCCCCAGTTCCTCCCGACGTTCCCGCACGGTCCTGCCTAACTCGTACCGGAGCCGTGCGGCCTCGTATGCCTTTCCGTATTCAGGGTTGGCCCTGATCTCGGCGCGCACTTCCGCCCAGGATGTATGTGTGTGCCCGCTCATCGCTCGTGTCCCTCCTCCGGGGTGTGTCACGGCTGTTTCAAGATCACCTAGGTGGATGCTGTTGCTGATGGGACTGTGGTGACGCCAGGTACTCCAGTGGCTCCGAAGTCGTGCGGCGAAGGACGCCTTCCTCACGCTGAGCGTGAGGAAGGACGCTTTCGTCGCACT
>NZ_DASYTH010000327.1:0-9241 GCF_036002505.1 Actinophytocola sp.
TCAACCTGTACCTGCTCGTGGCCACTGCCGCCGCCTTCGCCGCCGTCACCTGGCTCGCCGTCGCCTCGACGCTCGCGGCCAGCCACAGCGAGGCGAGCCGTCAGGACGGCACGGCCCAGATCGAGGTGCTGGCCGCGGTCCGCGCCGCCGGGCTGCAGGCCCGCTCCGACGAGGCCATGATCGTGATCACGCACGACAACGGTGCCGACGAGTTCGTCGGCTTCTACGACCACAACAAGGCCGTGCTCACCACCGCCTTCGTCCGGGTGCCGACCCTGGTGCCGCAACCGGAAACCCGGGACGCCGTCAATGGCGTGTCGGCCAATCTGCAGGACTGGCTCGGTGCGCACCTCCAGCTCCGCGACCTCGACCGGGCCGGTCACACCGCGGAGGCGGTCGCCCTGCTGAGCGGTCACATCGCTGACCTGTCCCGGAGGTTCGACGAACAGGTCGGCGAGTTGCTCGACCAGGCCACCGAACGCCTCGCCACCAGCGCCCACAGTGCCCGGGAGGCTCTCGAGTGGACCGGCCTGGGCGTCGTGTTGCTGATGGGTGTGGTGGTCGTGGGCGCGACCGTCGGGATGAGCCGCCGGATCTCCGAGTACCACTGAGCATGGCACCATGCGCCGATGACACAGGACAATCCGGTCAGCGAGCTGCGCCTGGCCGTCACCGTCGCCGACTACCCGGCGGCGCTCGCGTTCTACCGGGACGCGCTCGGCCTGCCGGTGGTAGGCGTTTGGGACGGGGAGAACGGCCGAGGGTGCGCGCTCGACGCCGGGCGGGCCACCCTGGAGCTGCTCGACGAGACCCACGCGGCGTTCGTCGACCAGGTGGAGGTGGGCCGCCGGGTCGCCGGCCCGATCCGGGTGGCGCTGAGGGTCGCCGACTCCGCCGCCACCGCCCAGGTGCTCACCGGCGCCGGCGCCACCCAGCTCGCCCCACCCGCCGTGACCCCGTGGCACGACGTCAACGTCCGGCTTTCCGCCCCCGACGGCCTGCAGCTCACGCTGTTCAGTGCAGGATAAGGGGAT
Source organism: Actinophytocola sp. (assembly GCF_036002505.1). Taxonomy (GTDB): domain Bacteria; phylum Actinomycetota; class Actinomycetes; order Mycobacteriales; family Pseudonocardiaceae; genus DASYTH01. The sequence continues at coordinate 1,035 of NZ_DASYTH010000327.1, forward strand.
GGCCGCTGATGAGGTGCGGGACGGGGTGGAGCTGAGCAGCCTCGGATCATCGCTGTTCGATGAGGCCGGCGCGACCAAACGGGACCTGGTGGACTACCTGGACGCGGTGGCCGGCCGGATCGTCCCGGAGCTCGCCGGCCGGCCGCTGACCGTCATGCGGATCCGCCCGGGTCAGGGCCCGTTCATGCAGAAGAATGTGCCGAAGTACACCCCGGACTGGATCCGCACCGTGGCGATCTGGGCGGAGACGTCCAAGCGCGAGGTCTCCTACGCGCTCTGCGACGACCGCCGCACCCTGCTGTGGTTCGCCAACCAGCGGGCCATCGAGTACCACCCCACGCTGGTCCACGCGGACGACTGGGAGCACCCGACGCACCTGGTGCTCGACCTCGACCCACCCGAGGATGCCGGGTTCGCCGCCGTGGTCGCCGCCGCCAACCTCGTCCGGCAGGCGCTGACCGACATCGGGCTCGCCGGCGCGGTGAAAACCAGCGGTGCCAAGGGTGCGCACATCTTCGTCCCGATCACCCCGCACCCCGGCCACGACGTCGCCGCCGCCACCCGGGCCATCGCCGCCCGCGCCGAACGCCTCGACCCGGCCATAGCGACCACCGCGTTCATCCGGGAAGACCGCGCCGGCAAGGTTTTCGTCGACTCCACCCGCGCCGGCGGCGCCACCGTGGTCGCCGCCTACAGCCCCCGCGTGCGCCCCGGCGTGCCGGTGTCCTTCCCCCTCACCTGGGACACCCTGGACTCGGCCAAACCCGCCGACTTCACCATCCACACCGCCCTCGACCTCCTCGGCGACCGCGACCCCTGGGCCGAAACCATGCCGGCGCCGCAGACCCTGCCCGCGGACCTGATCGAGGAGGGCCACACCATCCCGATCGCCCGCGTCCAGGCCATGCACGAGGGCAAACGCCGCCTGCGCGCCCGGGGAGCGGAGTAACCGGGTTAGGACGGGGTCAGCGAGACTCGAGTATCGGTCATTCCGGCGTGCCTAGCCTGGTGTTGTCCGGCATCTGCTTGCCGAGCTGAAGAGGGACGCCATGATCGACCCGCATCCGGTCTTACGTGCGGTGACCGATCGCGTCGCGGCCCGCAGTGCCGAGTCCCGGACCGCCTACCTGAGCCGGATCCGCGCGGCCGGGTCCCCGGGCCCGGCCCGCGCCGGACTCGGCTGCGCCAACCTGGCGCACGGCTTCGCCGCCGCCGGGCCGGCCGACAAGGTGGCGCTGCGCACGTCGAGGAAGCCCAACATCGCGATCGTGTCGGCCTACAACGACATGCTGTCCGCGCACAAACCGTTCGACGACTATCCCCGGAAGCTGCGGCGCGCCGTGGCCGAGGCGGGCGGCATCGCGCAGTTCGCCGGTGGGGTGCCGGCCATGTGCGACGGGATCACGCAGGGCCGGGCCGGCATGGAGCTCTCGCTGTTCAGCCGGGACGTCATCGCCATGGCCACCGCGCTGGCACTCGCGCACGACATGTTCGACGGCGCGCTGATGCTCGGGGTGTGCGACAAGATCGTGCCCGGTCTGGTGATCGGCGCGCTGTCCTTCGGGCACCTGCCGGTGGTCTTCGTGCCGGCCGGGCCGATGGTCTCCGGCCTGCCCAACGCGGAGAAGAGCCGGATCCGCCAGCTGCACGCCGAAGGCAAGGCCGGGCGGGAGGAGTTGCTCGAGGCCGAGGCCGCCTCCTACCACGGCCTCGGCACGTGCACCTTCTACGGCACGGCGAACTCCAACCAGCTGCTCATGGAGGTGATGGGCCTGCACCTGCCGGGTGCGAGCTTTGTCAACCCGGGCACCCCGCTCCGGGACGCGTTGACCGTGGCCGCCGGGCAGGCGGTCACGGGCTCGACCGCGCTGGGGGAGTCCTACCGGCCGATCGGTGAGTTGCTTGACGAGCGGGCCCTGGTCAACGGCGTGGTGGCGCTGCTCGCCACCGGGGGATCGACCAACCACACCCTGCATCTGGTGGCCATGGCCGCGGCCGCCGGCATCCAACTGCGCTGGGACGATTTCGCCGAGCTGTCGGGTGTGGTGCCGCTGCTCACCCGGATGTACCCGAACGGCACGGCCGACGTGAACCATTTCCACGCCGCGGGTGGCATGGCCTACCTGATCAGCGAGCTGCTCGAGGCCGGCCTGGTGCACCCGGACACCCGCACGGTCACCGGCAGCACCCTGGACGAGGGTTACCGCGACGAACCCGCGCTCGACGGCGGCACGCTGGTCTGGCGACCGGGACCGGCGCAGAGCCACGACAAGCGGGTGCTGCGCGGGGTGGCGGACCCGTTCGCCCCGGACGGCGGGCTGCGCATCCTCACCGGCAACCTGGGGCGCAGCGTCATCAAGGTTTCCGCGGTCCGGCCTGAGCATCACGTCGTCCAGGCCACCGCCAGGGTGTTCGACGACCAGGCCGATTTCCTCACCGCGTTCCACGCCGGTGAGCTCGAACGCGACCTGATCGCGGTCATCCGCTACCAGGGGCCGCAGGCCAACGGCATGCCCGAGCTGCACCGGCTCACCCCCGCGCTGGGCGTGCTGCAGGACCGGGGGCACGACGTCGCGATCGTCACCGACGGGCGGATGTCCGGCGCGTCCGGCAAGGTGCCGGCCGCGATCCACCTCACCCCGGAGGCCGCCGCCGGCGGTCCGATCGCCCGGATCCGCGACGGCGATCCACTGCGCCTCGACGCCGAGCAGGGGACGCTGGACGTGCTGGTCGACGCCGCCGAGTTCACCGCACGACCGGTCGCCGGCGGTGTGCGCTCACCAGGCACCGGTACCGGGCGCGAGCTCTTCGCCATGTTCCGGCACGCGGTCGGTCCGGCCGACCACGGGGCGACCGTGTTCGACCACGACATCTGAGGAGGGCCCGCCGTGGGCTCAGTGCTGGACATATCCCCGGTCATCCCGGTCGCGGTGATCGACGACGCCGGGACCGCGGTGCCGGTGGCCAGGGCGCTGGTCGCGGGCGGGGTGGCGGTCATCGAGGTCACCCTGCGCACCCCGGCCGCGCTGGACGCGATCCGGCGCATTGCCGACGAGGTGCCCGGGATCAGCGTCGGCGTCGGCACCGTCACCACACCGGCACAACTCGAGGAGGCCGCATCGGCCGGCGCCAGCTTCGTGGTCAGCCCGGGATGCACGCCGCGCCTGCTCGACGCCATGACCGCCAGCGGGTTGCCGTGCCTACCCGGCGCCGCCACCGTCTCGGAGATGCTCACCCTGCTCGAGCACGGCTTCACCGAGCTGAAGTTCTTCCCCGCCACCGCGGCCGGCGGCCTCGCCTACCTCAGATCGGTCGCCGCACCCTTACCGGGTCTGCGCTTCTGCCCGACCGGTGGCCTCACCCCGGAGACCGCGCCCGACTACCTCGCCCTGCCCAACGTGGCCTGCGTCGGCGGGAGCTGGCTCACCCCCGCCGACGCGATCGCCGCCGGCGACTGGACGACCATCCGGAGCCTCGCCGCCCGAGCCGCGGCACTGACCCCCTGAACCACCCTTCAGGACATCGAACCGCGCCATGACGTCGCCGAGCGCCGGCGGTCCATCAGCTCAATTCGGTTTGGGCACGATGAGGCGCGATGCAGGGCCGTTTCAAGATCGTTTGAGCAGCGCCTCAGGCGGTGCTACCCGAGGCCGGTGGCGTGCCGGTGGTGCTGGAAGTCTGCGACATCTCAGTGTCACTGTGGAACGGGTGCGGGGAAGGCGTCCTTTGTCACGCTGAGCGTGAGGAAAGCGTCCTTCGTCGCACGACTTCGAGCCACTGGAGTACCTGGCGTCACTACAGTCCCATCAGCAACAGCAACCACTCAGGTGATCTTGAAACAGCCGTGGGGCGCGATGCTGCCGCCGGGCAATTGGTTGGACCGTCCAGCGGCAGCATCGGTCGGTTGGAACTCCTTACAGGATTCGGATGAGCGGGGCGGTTCCGGTCGCCGGTGCGAGGGTGGGCGTGCCGGCGAAGGTGGCCGTGTACCGGAGGTTCAGCAGCGCCGCCAGGACCGGGCACAGCCCTTGGCAGGTCGCGGTGCCATGGCTGTCGGTCATCGCGGAGCAGACGGTGGTGCCGCCCACGCTGAACGTGATCGTCTGGCCGGGTACGGGTTGTCCGGTCACGGTGTCGGTCAGGGTGGCCGACAGCCTCAGGTTGAGCGTGAGCTGGCCAAGCGTGATCGAGAACAGGACCGGTTCCGCGGTCAGGCGGGTGCCGTCCGGAGTGTAGGTGTAGCGGTCGGCGGCCGTCACGGGGCTGGTGCCGGCGGGGGTCGTGACGGTGACGTCCACGGTGCCGCTCCCGGCCGGGGCGGTGGCGGTGATCGAGGTGTCGCTGTTCACCGTGAAGGTGGTGGCCGGGGCGGTGCCGAAGGCCACGGCGGAGGCGCCGGACATGTCGGTGCCGGTGATCGTGACCCGGGTGCCACCGGCCGCAGGGCCCTGGTTCGGGGCCAGGGCGGTGATGGTCGGGGCCGGTTTGTCGTAGGTGTAGCGGTCGGCCGCGGTCACCGGGCTGGTGCCGGCGGGGGTGGTGACCGTGACGTCGACGGTGCCGTCGGGGTGTGCCGGGATGGTCGCGGTGACGGTCAAGTCGTTGATCACCTTCACGTTCGTGGCGGGGGTGGTGCCGAACCGGACGGTGCCGGTGCCGGCCAGGTGGGTGCCGGTGATCGTGATGGTGCCGCCGCCGGCCTCCGGGCCGTGGCCGGGGTCGAGCGCGGTGACCGCGGGCGCGACGGTGGCGGTCGCGAGGGCGAAGGGCACGTTGCCCACCGGGACCGTGGCGGTGACGGCGTTGGTGGCCGTGTCGATCACCGACAGGGTGTTGCCGTTGCCGTTGGTGACGTAGGCGCTGCCACCGGCCGGGTCCACGAGCACACCGGTCGGCGTGGCGCCGACGGGCACCGTGCCGGTCACGGCGTTGGTCGCGGTGTCGATCACCGAGACCGTGTTGGTGTTCTGGCTGGCCACGTAGGCGTGCGTGCCGTCGGGTGTGATCGACACCGATCCCGGGCCACCGGCAACCGGAATGAGGGCGGTGATCGTGTTGGTGCCGGTGTCGATCACGGAGACGTTGTCGCCGTTGAAGTTGGCGGTGTAGGCGCGCGATCCGTCCGGGGTGACCGCCACACTGCTCGGGGTCCGGGCAGCGGCATCGGTGATGGTGGCGATGACCGTGTTCGTGCCGGTGTCGATGACCGAGACCGAGCTGCCGACGAAGTTGGCCACATAGGCGCGGGCGCCGTCGGGGGTCAATGCGATACCGAAGGGCTGATTACCGACCTGCACGGTCGCGGTCACCGTGTTCGTCGCCGTGTCGATCACGTCGACACCACCCACACCGGGGACGACGAAGCGGCCGACATAGGCGTGGGTGCCATCCGGGGAAATGGCGACCGGCCCCGGGAACCGGCCGACCGGGACGGTGGCCGTCACGGTGTTGGTGCCGGTGTCGATGACCGACACCGTGTTGCTCCCGTTATTGGTGACATAGACGCTGTTGCCATCCGGCGACACGGCCGCCCCCTCAGGAAAACTGCCGACGGGGATGGTCGCGACGACGGTGCCCGTGCCCGGGTCGTAGGCCGATACCGAGTTGCCGCGCAGGTTGGCGACATAGACCAGCCGCTGCGCCGGCGCAGCGGGTGCCGGTGCGACCACCGCCACCACGCTCGTCACACACAGCAGCGCACCGGTGATCAGCACGGTGACGGCACGGCGCACCCGGCGATGCCAGGGTCTCTCGAATGGCCTGAGGAAGGTCTGGACAAGCATCATGAACCTTTCCGGAAATGGGCAAGGGTTGTAACAAAGACCGCGTACGTTAACATCGCCCGCCATCATCAATGCTTGACAGAGCCCGCAGAATGGCTCCTCCATCGAATCCCAGGTCGCCCAATAGGCGCACCTGTTCACCCGTTTCAACCCGCGGTCACGCCCTGGGAACTCGCTACCGTGCATCGTTTCCCGCATCAGCGGCCATACGGGTGAATGCAAGGATGCGGACGAGTGAATCCGGTCAACAGTTGCCACTGTCCCGGGACGGTCCTCGCGCATGTTTGCCTCTGGCGTCGCCGTGTTGGCTTGTGGCGTTGGTGTGTTGGCCGGTGGCGGGCTTGAGGACGGCTGCTGCCTTCGTGATGGGCCAACACAGCGACGTGAGCGGCCAACACAGCGACGCAGCGGGCCAACACGCCGACGCGAGGCGCCAACACGTACGGTTGTGCCATGGCTGGCCTCCCTCGGCCACCGGGCGGGAAAACGGGTCGACGCTGGTCGGGGGTGGGTGGGACGATCGGGCCGATGCTCCGGGAGATCGCCTGTGACGAGTCCGGGTCGGAGGGTGAGAAGCTCGTCGGTGGCAACACCGACGTGTTCGCTCACGCCGGGGTGTGCCTGAGCAGAGCGGCGGCGGCGGAGATCGTGCTCGAAGCGCGGAGCCGGATCGCCTCTCCGGCGGTGGAATACAAGGCGAATCATCTGCTCCGGGAGAAAAACCGGGCGGTGCTCGAATGGTTCCTCGGCCCGGACGGTCCGATCTACGGCGTTGCCCATGTGTACCTTGTGGACAAGGCGTTCTTCCTCATCGGCAACCTCATGGACGTGTTGCTCGGTGAGGAGGTGGCGGCCACCGTGCACCAGGAGGGCCCGCGCACGTTCACGGCGCCGCGGTGGCAGGCCTTTCTCGAGGCGGCCAACGACCTGATGCGACCCAACAGACGTCCTCCAATACCGCAGACGGCGGTGGAGGATGTTTTCTTCGACCTGGTCGAGGTTATGGCCGTGGCGCCGGGACGGTTGGGCGGAATCCTGGAGCGCCTGCGCAAGGCCAGGCCGGAGGCGGAGGCCTTTCGCGCGCGGCTGTTCGACGATCCGCATTCGATTCGGGCGCTGGATCCGCTGATTCCGGCCATTGTGCGAACCGTGAGCTACTGGAGTGCGGACGGACGTCCGGTGGCCATCGTGCACGATGAGCAACCCGCGTTGACCCAGCGGCGCATTGCCGGCATCCAGGAGGTCCGCGGTCAGCTGGCGAGCCTGCGCATGGTCGACTCGCAGTCGGACGAACGGGTTCAGGTGGCCGACTACCTGGCCGGAACAGCGCGCAAGATCGCCTCGGAAGAGCTCAACGACCGGGGCGACGCGGAGCTCACCGCGTTGCTGCGGCCCTATGTGGACGCCGGGTCGATCTGGGCGGACGAGCGCAGCGGGTCATTGCTGGGCGTGCAGGGGAAGCCGGACGTGTAGGTCGGCGCCGACCGGGGCCGGCGCCGTCCAGATCCGGCCGCCGTGGGCCTCGACGATGCCGCGGGCGATGGCCAGGCCGAGCCCGGCGCCGCCGGTGTCGCGGTCCCGGGCGGGTTGCAGGCGGTGGAAGCGGGTGAAGACGGCGTCGCGGTCGGCTTCGGGGATGCCGTCGCCGTCGTCGGCGATGACCAGCTCGGCGACCGAGGTGTCCGCGGTGAGGCCGACCGTGATCACCGACGCGGCATGCCGCTCGGCGTTGTCGAGGAGGTTGCGGATGACCCGGCGGAGGTCCTCCGGGCGGCCGGGGAGGCGGGCCGCGGACAGCGCCGAGAGGTCCACCGACACCCGGCCACGGGCCCGGACGAGGTCCACTTCGGACAGTACGAGTTCGTCGAGGTCGACCGGCTCGAACGGGCGGTGGTCGTCGGCGCGGGACAGGGTGAGCAGCTCGTCGGTGAGCCGGTCCAGCCGGGTGCCCTCGCGGTGCACGGAGCGGGCGAGCGCCAGCCAGTCGGTGTCGGCCGAGTGCGCGAGGCCGACCTCGAGCTGGGTGAGGATGGCGGCGAGCGGGCTGCGCAACTCGTGCGCGGCGTCGCCGGCGAACCGGTGCTCCAGCTCGTGGGCCCGCTGCAGCCGGGCGAGCATGGCGTTCATCGTGCTGGCGAGGCGGCCGAGCTCGTCGGCGGCGGGCGGCTCGGGCACCCTCCGGTCCAGGTCGTCCGCGGTGATCTCGGCGACCTGCCGGCGCATCGCCTCGACCGGCCGCAGGGTGCGGCCGACCAGGAGCCAGGAGGCCGCGCCGATGATCACCAGGAGCACCGGGACGGCGATCAGCAGGGCGGAGGTGGTGGCGTCCACGCCCTCGGTCACCGTCTCCAGCGAGCTGGCCGCGTACACCGCCACCGGTTTTCCGTCCAAAGGGGGGTGTGGGGGCTGAGCCTCCTCGGGGGT
>NZ_DASYTH010000328.1:0-35371 GCF_036002505.1 Actinophytocola sp.
CCCCGAAGGTACTCGGCAACCTACGTTCCGCGACAGATCAGGTCCTCAGAGGTCATACGCCGTGGGGTGGCGCGGCTGGTACAGCCCCACCTCGCCGGCGCCGGGCACCTTGATCGTGGTGAGCAGCCCCCAGCCGGCGTCGGTGACCTCCCCGACGATCTCGACGCCCTTCGCCTTCAGGTCCGCCACGGTCGCCTCGAGATCGTCACACATCAGGTACAGCTCCACCGTGCCACTGTCGGCCGGCTCGGTCGGATGCACGGCCAGCTCCGCCGGCGGCGACTTGAAGATCAGCCACCCGCCACCGGCGTCCACATGCGACAGCCCAAGCACGTCCCGGAAGAACGTCCGGGCCGCCTCCGGATCTGAGGCGTAGATGATCGAGTGCGCACCAGTGATCATCACGCGAACCTATCTACCAGTGGAACCCGCGAGTCAACCGGGCCAGCGCGGCGGCGGCCGCGGACAGGTGCCGCTCGCCCTTGCCGATCTTGACCCGGCCGGAGCCACCGGCCGCGGTGGAGTCGGGGAAGATCCGGTAGCCCTGGTAGGCGATGGCGTTGACGACGCCGGGTGCCACCGCGTACGCGGCCTGGATCATGAAGCCGGTCGGTGTGCCGATGTGCTTGGGGCGCTTGCACAACGCCTCCAGGACCATGCCCGCGGCCTGCTCCGGGGACTTGGTCGGGAACGCGTCGTAGATCCGGGTCGGCCGGATCATCGGTGTGCGCACCAGCGGCATGTGCACGGTGGTGAACGTGATCCCGGCGCCGTGCGTCTCGGTCGCCACGATCCGGCTGAAGTAGTCCAGCGCCGCCTTGGACGCCACGTAGGCGGAGAACCGCGGCGCGATGCCCTGCACGCCGATCGACGAGACGTTCACGATGTGCCCGAACCGCCGCTCCACCATGTGCGGCAGCAACGCGAGAATCAGCCGCACCGCGCCGAAGTAGTTGATCGCCATGGCCCGCTCGTAGTCGTGCATCCGGCCGTAGGACAGCTGCACGGAGCGCCGGATCGACCGGCCGGCGTTGTTCACCAGCATGTCCACGCTCGGCTGCTCGGCCAGCATCTGGGCGACCATCTTGTCCACGGCCTCGCCGTCGGTCAGGTCGCACGGGTAGATGTCCGCGTGCCCGCCGGCCGCCTCGATCTCCGCCCGCACCTCCTCCAGCTCGTGCTGCCGGCGCGCGACCAGCAGCGGCACCCCGCCCGCGGCCGCCACCTTCAGCGCGGTGGCCCGCCCGATACCGGAGGACGCCCCGGTGATCACCACCCGCCGGCCGTCCAGCTCGCCGCGGCCACCGTGCCGGCGGGCCCGGAACGGGTCCAGGTGCTCGCGCCAGTACCGCCACAGCACGTCCGCGTATTCGGACAGCTGCGGCATTTCGATTCCGCTGCCCGCCAACGCGTCGCGGGTCGCCTTCGAGTCGAACTTCGGCTCGAAGGTGAGCGTGGTCAGCAGTTCCGGCGGGATGCCGAGCCGGTCCAGCACGGCGTCCCGGGCGATCGTCACGCCGGGCACGTGCTCGGCCAGCTTGACCAGGTTGAGCAGCGGCTTGGTGATCCGCGGGTCGAGCTCGGCGGTGGCCACCGGCGCGCCGGCCGCGCGGGCGAACGCGTTGTAGACGTAGCGCGCCGACTGCGGCTCCGGGTTGACCAGGTGGAACGCGTGGCCGTCCAGGCCCGGCTGGTTGACCAGGTAGGCCATGGCCGCCGCCACGTAGTCGACCGGGACGATGTTGGTGTCGCCGATGTCCGGGAACACCAGCGGCACGCTGGGCAGCGACGTCAACCGGGAGAGCCCGGCGAAGAAGTAGTACGGCCCATCGATCTTGTCCATCTCGCCGGTGACCGAGTCGCCGACGACCACCGCCGGGCGGTAGATCCGCCACGGCACCTCGGACTGGGTGCGTACCAGCCGCTCCGACTCGAACTTGGTCCGGTGGTACGGGGTGGGCAGGCGCTGGCCGGCGTCGAACATCTCCTCGGTGAACCGGCCGCGGTGGTCGCCGGCCACCGCCACCGACGACACGTGGTGCAGGCACCGGGCGCCGATCGCGGCGGCCAGCTCAACGACATGTCGCGTGCCGTCGACGTTGGCCGCGGCGCTGGTCTCGTCGTCCGCGGTGAGGTCGTACAGCGCGGCCAGGTGCACCACGTGATCGATCTTCTCCGGCAGCCGGTCGTCGGCGATGCCCAGCCGTGGCCGCGAGACATCGCCGACGACCGTCCTGATCTTCTCCGGGTTGGGCCAGGTGCTCGCCAGCCGGGCCAGGCGCTCCTGGGACTGCTCGCGCACCAGCAGGTACACCGCGTCCGTGTCCGGTCGGCGCAGCAACTCCGCGACGAAGTGCCGGCCGATCAGCCCGGTCGCTCCGGTTACCAGATACGTCGCCATGGCACGAGCCTCCCGCACTTGTCCAACCAGGACAACGCGGGCCGAGCTCAGCAGTTGCGCAGCTCCGGGCTCTGGTTGAGCAGCTGGTCGCGCGGCGAGATGAACGCCTGGTACTCCGGACCGCCGACCATGTACGGCGCGAACGCGGCCACCCGGTGGCAGTTCTGGAACGCGAGCTTCACGCCGAAGTGCCGCTCGAGCCCGCCGCGGATGGCGTCGGAGGCCATGGCGCGCAGCAGCTGTCCGCGCTCGGTCTCGCTGGGCGGTGGGATGGTGTTGTCGGCGAACGGGGCACCGCCGTCGCGCACGCCCATGGCCACCTCGCTGACCACCTGCCAGGCGTACGGCAGGGAGTTCCGCACGCAGTCGACGAACGCGGCGTCGTCGACCTCCCCGCGCTCGGCCCGCTCCAGCAGGGCGGTGGGTACGTCGAGGGACATCGCTACCTCCGGGTTTCTCGGATGAGCCGGACAATCAAGTGGTAGCGGTTTTCATTATCCTTCTCAAGGGGTGACACTCGAACGGGGCAGCTACTGGACCTGTGCCTTCGGCAGTGCCCGGAAGCTGTCCAGCACGGCCGGATCCTGCAGCCGCAGCCACTCGATCACCTCGGAGTAGGTGGCGCAGACCGTCTGCGGCTTGCCGCACACCTCACTCATGAACTGCTCCGCGGCGTTGCTGAACGCGTTCCCGGCCCAGTCGTTGAAGTGGTTGCCGACGACGATCGGGGCACGGTTGCCGGCGGTGGCGACCTGGTAGGCCGCCCGGTAGGTGTCCAGCGTGATCTTCGTGAACTCCGGGCCGCGGGCCGGGTCGTCCCTGGCCTTGTTCATGGCGTACCACAGGTTGTAGTCCATCATGATCACTTTGCGGTTGGTCAGCGCCTTCACCCGGACCAGCGGCATCCAGAACGCCCAGACCCCGTTCTGCTTCTCCGGCCAGGCCAGGCCGTCGGAGACCTGGCTGGCGTCGTAGGTCATGCCGCGCCGGGCCAGCACCGGCAGCAGCTGGTCGAACTTCCCCTCCAGGCACGGCGTGCGCCCGCCCTTGATCATGTTGCCGGCGACGCGCAGCCCCTTCGTGGCCGCGTCGTGCAGGAAACCGAAGAACTGGTCCAGCTCGCTGGTCCACTGATCCGCGGACCACACGCCGACGCTGGGTTCCATGCCCTTGCAGAAGTGCCCGTTGTAGTGGGTGCCGATCTCGTGGCCGGCGGCCGCGGCGGCGTTGAGGTCCTCGATCCGGGTGCGGATCTCCTCGTCCGTGCCGCCGAACCCGATCGCCGAGGCGCCCGGCTTGTGCCCGGGCCCGACGTAGCTTTCCTTGCGGTTGTGCGGAAGAAGGTAGACACCGGAGAGGAATCCGGTCACGTGCGCGTTGACCGACCTGGCGGTGGCGAGCACCCGCTGCCAGTGCTCGTGCGAGCCGACGCCGTCGAAGGAGAACAGCACGAACTGGGGCGGCAGCTCGCCGGGGCCGAGCCGGTGCAGCCAGGCCGGCGGGGCGGGCGCTGCGGAGCCTTGCGACGGGGTCGAGCCGTCGGCGGCTCCGGGCGGGGGCACGGTGCCGAGCACGACCAGGACCAGGAAGGTGAGGGCGAGTGCGACGCCGAGCCCGATCGCCCCCCATCTTCGGTGCGTTCTCATTCGGCAACCCCCGCGCGTTCATCGCACAGCGTAACCATGATCGTTTCTGGATCCGGGCAGCGACACGGCTGTGTGACCCCCGGCCTGGTTTGTCCAGTCACGCAAGTCGGACAGGACTACTGTGAGCGGGGTCGCGCTTCGTGGGTAAAGTGGGCTTTACTCGGACGGGAACCAGCCGGCATTGCCGGTCGTTGAACCCGATGCAGGCGCCATCAGGCTCCAGGAGGATCAGGTGCGTTCTACGAGCAATCCCGCGTTCCGCAACCTGCCGCGCGGAGGTTTCGGCGGCGGTTACGCGGGCTTCCAGTCCCAGGCGGGCGGCTACCCGGTCGAGCCGGGTCACGGCTATGCCCCGCCCACCACCGGCGACCGCCCGATGACCGTGGACGACGTGGTCACCAAGACCGCGGCCACGCTGGGTACGGCCCTGGTCGTCGGCGTGATCACCGCCGTCGCGGTGCTGACCGGCGCCATCACCCCATGGCCCCCGATGATCATCGGTTTGCTGGTCGGCTTGGTGCTGTCGCTGGTCATCATCTTCAGTTCGACACGGAAGGCGCCGAACCCGGCCCTGGTGCTCGCCTACGCGGCCGCGGAGGGTCTGTTCCTCGGCGCGATCACCGGCGTGTTCGAGTACCTCTACCACGGCATCGCGTTCCAGGCGATCCTCGGCACGGCGCTGGTGTTCGGCACCATGCTGGTGGTCTACAAGACCGGTGCGGTCAAGGTCACACCCAAGCTGACCAAGTGGATCATCGGTGCCACCATCGGCGCGGCCGGTCTGATGTTGATCAACCTGCTGCTCTCGCTGTTCGGCGTGAACACCGGACTCCGCGAAGCCGGCCCGCTCGGCATCATCATCAGCCTGCTGTTCATCGGCATCGCGGCGTTCAACTTCCTGCTCGACTTCGACATGGCCGACCAGATGATCCGCTCCGGCACCCCCTCCAGGTACGCCTGGTACATCGCCTTCGGCCTCATGGTCACCCTGGTCTGGCTCTACCTCGAAATCCTCCGCCTCCTCTCCTACCTGCAACAGGACTAACCCCGCACAGCACCCACGCCAAGGGGCGCCCCGCCACCCGGCCGGGCGCTCCTTTTTTCCTACGTCGTGAGCCGCGAGTTGGACGCTCCAGCAACCGAGTCGTACGTTCCAGCAACTGAGTTCGACGCACGGGCAACTGAGTTGTACGGACCGGCCGCGTGATCTCGTTCCCTTGCACGGCATGGGTTGGGTGATCAAGAAACGCGTCCCGGCCGACGCCGCGATCCTTCGGTCGCACGAAGCCGTGCGCGGCCCGCCGCAGAGGGTCCCGAGTGTCGAACTCACTTGCTCGAGTGTCGAACTCGCGTGCCTGAGCGTCGAACTCAGTTGCCTGAGGGTCGAACTCGCGGGCTGGACCTTGGGTTCCCCCGCGATTCGGGTGCGATTGGTGGGTCCTACACTTGGGCCGCAGCCTTGTGGAGTGATGCACAGGTTAGTGGGTTAGCTTGTGAAGATTTTCACAAGCGGGCCGATCGGGCGGGTTAGGGGTGCCTAACACGCGAGGTCGAGGTGGGCAACCCCTAGGGTGCGAGCGAGGAGCGGGGAAAGGACGACGAGGGTGTCATTGGTCGAGGGTCTGGGCCCCGCGCTGGCCCAGCAGGACGTGTCGTCGAGCCTGAGTTTGAAGGTCTACCTGCCGCTCGTGTTGCTGTTCGCGCTGGCGGCGGCGTTCGCGATCTTCTCCGCGGCGCTGGGGCCGCTGCTGGGCCCGCGGCGGTACAACCGGGCGAAGCTCGAAGCCTACGAGTGCGGCATCGAGCCGTCGCCGCAGCCGATCATCGGGGGCGGGCGGGTACCGGTCGCCTACTACCTGACCGCGATGCTGTTCATCCTGTTCGACATCGAGATGGTGTTCCTCTACCCGTTCGCGGTCGCCGCGGACGCGCTCGGGATCTTCGGCCTGGTGGAGATCTTCCTGTTCATCGCGACGGTCGGCTTCGCCTACGCCTACGTGTGGCGGCGCGGCGGACTCGACTGGAACTAAAGGGGAAGCCAATGGGCATCGAGGAGAAGCTCCCCAACGGAATCCTGCTGGCCAGCTTGGAAAAGCTGGTCAACTGGGGGCGGAAGAACTCGCTCTGGCCGGCCACCTTCGGGCTCGCCTGCTGCGCCATCGAGATGATGACCACCGGCGGCCCGCGGTACGACATCGCCCGGTTCGGCATGGAGGCGTTCCGGGCCAGCCCACGGCAGGCCGACCTGATGATCGTCGCCGGCCGGGTGACCAACAAGATGGCCCCGGTGCTGCGCCAGATCTACGACCAGATGGCCGAGCCGCGCTGGGTGCTGGCGATGGGCGTGTGCGCGTCCTCCGGCGGGATGTTCAACAACTACGCGGTGGTGCAGGGCGTCGACCACATCGTGCCGGTGGACATGTACCTCCCCGGCTGCCCGCCCCGCCCGGAGATGCTGCTGGACGCCATCCTCAAGCTGCACGCCAAGATCATGGACGAGCCGATCAACGCCCGCCGCGCCCAGCTCCGCGCGGAGTCAGGCGCGCGCACCGAACTGATCGCGTCCTCCAAGAAGTTCGCCAAGAAGTGAGCGCACACAATGTTGGACACTGCGGCGCGTAGCGCCACGATGAGCGGGTGGGGGCGGGGCTGAGGATGGTTGACCAGACCAAGCCCGAGCCCGGCGGTGAGCAGTCCAGTGTGGACCGTCCGGCCGAGGGTCTCCAGCCGGCGGCCGGCATCGGGCAGCCGGCCGAGCACCAGGCACCGGTGATCGCCGGGCGGGAACGCAAGGGCATGTTCCGGGTCGGCGACGCCGGGGACACCAGCGGCTTCGGCGGCCTGCGGCTGCCGGCCTACAGCCCCGCGCCGGCCGAACGCCCCTACGGCGGCTGGTTCGACGAGTTCGTCGACGACCTCGCCGTCGCCTTCCGCGAGCGGAGCATCCCCACCGAGGCCGTCCAGCAGATCACCGTCGACCGCGGTGAGATCACGTTCTACCTGCGCCGCGAGGACCTCGTCCGGGTCTGCAAGGCGCTGCGCGACGACGCCGCGCTGCGCTTCGAGCTGTGCAGCTCGGTGTCCGCCGTGGACTACGGCGAGGACGTGCCGCAGCGGCTGCATTCGGTGTACCACCTGACATCCATGACGTTCCGGCGGCGGATCCGGCTCGAGGTCGCGGTCGACGTGGACGATCCGCACGTGCCGAGCGTCGTCGAGATCTACCCGACGGCCGACTGGCACGAGCGGGAGGCCTGGGACATGTTCGGGATCGTCTACGACGGGCACCCGGCGCTGACCCGGATCCTGATGCCGGACGACTGGGACGGGCACCCGCAGCGCAAGGACTACCCGCTCGGCGGCATCCCGGTGGAGTACAAGGGCGCCGAGATTCCTCCCCCGGACCAGCGGAGGGCCTACTCATGACGTCGCGCGACGACGCACGCTTTTCCGCGGAGGAGCCAGTGGGCTCTGCGTATGCGGGCACAAGGGAAACCACCGAGGGCCGGATCTACACGGTCACCGGCGGCGACTGGGACGAGGTGCTCGAGGACGCCATCGCCGACGAGCGCATCGTGATCAACATGGGTCCGCAGCACCCGTCCACGCACGGTGTGCTCAGGCTGGTGTTGGAGCTCGAGGGCGAGACGGTCACCCAGGCCCGGTCGGTGATCGGCTACCTGCACACCGGCATCGAGAAGAACTGCGAGTACCGCACCTGGACCCAGGGCGTCACGTTCGTGACCCGGGCGGACTACCTGTCGCCGCTGTTCAACGAGGCCGCCTACTGCATGTCGGTGGAGAAGCTGCTCGGCGTCGAGGCGCCCCGCCGCGCGCAGGTGATCCGGGTGCTGCTCATGGAGATCAACCGGATCGGCTCGCACCTGGTCGCGCTGGCCACCGGCGGCATGGAGCTGGGCGCGCTGACCGCCATGACCGCGGGCTTCCGCGAGCGCGAGGAAGTGTTGCACCTGCTGGAGTTCCTCACCGGGCTGCGGATGAACCACGCGTTCATCCGGCCCGGCGGCGTGGCCCAGGACCTGCCGTCCGGCTACGAGCAGACGGTGCGCGACTTCATCAAGGTGATGGACTCCCGGCTGCCCGACTACGACAAACTCCTGAGCGGGCAACCGATCTGGAAGAACCGGCTGATCGGCATCGGCTACCTGCCGGTGGACGCCTGCCTCGCGCTCGGGGTGACCGGCCCGATCCTGCGCTCCGCGGGCCTGGCCTGGGATCTGCGCAAGACCGAGCCGTACCTGGGCTACGAGGAGTACGACTTCGAGGTGCCGACGGCCAACGACGCCGACGCGTACGCCCGGTACCTGCTCCGGGTCGAGGAGATGCACCAGTCGCTGCGGATCATCGCGCAGTGCCTGGACAAGCTGGAGCCCGGCCCGACCATGGTGGCGGACAAGAAGATCGCCTGGCCGGCCCGGCTGACCATCGGCGCGGACGGCATGGGCAACTCGCTCGAACACGTCCGCAAGATCATGGGTCAGTCCATGGAGGCGCTGATCCACCACTTCAAGCTGGTGACCGAGGGCTTCGAGGTGCCGCCGGGCCAGGTGTACGTGCCGGTCGAGTCGCCGCGCGGCGAGATGGGCTACCACCTGGTGTCCGACGGCGGCACCCGGCCGCTGCGGGTGCACGTCCGGGATCCAAGCTTCGTCAACCTCCAGGCCATGCCGGCGATGTCCGAGGGCGGCATGGTGGCGGACGTGATCGCGGCGATCGCGTCGATCGACCCGGTGATGGGAGGCGTTGACCGGTGAACGGAGACCGGGCCCGGGGGCTGACCCACGGCGGCTCGAGCGTGGGCGCGGGGCAGACCTGGGCGGCGGCCGAGCGGGAGGCGACGGCCACCGAGCTGTCCACGCTGAGCGAGGCCGGGGACGCGACCCTGACCACACCGTCCACTTCGGACCTGAGCGTGTTCGGTCCGGACATCGTGGACAAGGCGCGGCAGATCATCGCGCGGTACCCGGAGAGCCGCTCGGCGCTGCTGCCGATGCTGCACCTGGTGCAGTCCGTGCAGGGCTACGTGAGCCGGGCCGGCATCGAGTTCTGCGCCGCGCAGCTCGACCTGGCCACCGCCGAGGTGAGCGCGGTCGCCACGTTCTACACGATGTACAAGCGCAGGCCCTGCGGTGAGCACCTGGTTTCGGTGTGCACCAACACGATGTGTGCGATGCTCGGCGGCGACGAGATCTTCGCCAAGCTCCGCGAACACCTGGGCACGCCCAAGAAGCCGCTGGCCAACGAGGACACCGCGGGCAGGCCGGGGGAGCCGGGCTCGGTCACCATCGAGCACGCGGAATGCCTGGCGGCGTGCGACTTCGGCCCGGTGCTCCAGGTCAACTACGAGTTCTACGACAACCAGACCCCGGAGTCCGCGGTGGCGCTGGTGGACGCGTTGCGGCGCGGGGAGAAGCCGGCGCCGACCCGGGGCGCGCCGCTGACCGACTGGCGCACGGTCTCCCTGGAACTGGCCGGTTTCTACCCGGAGGACGAGGACGTGTTCCGGTCCCAGGTGGACGGACCGTCGGCGGCCGGGGAAACCCTGCGCGGCGCCCAACTCGCGCAGGACCGCGGGTGGACCGCTCCGACCATGCCGGACGACGCACCCTTGCCGTCAGTAGACAAGACGGGGGCCAAGTGATGTCGCGGCAATCAAGGCGACCACGGAGCGTGCCCCGGCCGGAGGCACGGAATCGCGGTGGCAGGGCGCCGTACCACGACAACGTGACGTTGACGGTCGTCGCCCTGCCGGAGCGATTTCGTCGGCACGCAAAGCCGCGGCAAGACCGCGCTGGAAAGAAGTAGAGGGCCGACATGGCAGACCCGTTGACCCCGGTGCTCACCAAGCGCTGGCTCTCGCCGAACTCGTGGACCCTGCAGACCTACGAGCAGCTCGAGGGATACACGGCGCTGCGCAAGGCACTCAAGGGCACGCCCGAGCAGCTCGTCCAGCTGGTCAAGGACTCCGGCCTGCGCGGCCGCGGCGGCGCCGGGTTCCCGGCCGGGGTCAAGTGGAGCTTCATGCCCACCAACGAGGACAAGCCGCACTACCTCGTGATCAACGCCGACGAGGGCGAACCGGGAACCTGCAAGGACATCCCGCTGATGATGGCCGATCCGCACTCGCTGATCGAGGGCTGCGTCATCGCCGCCTACGCCATCCGCTCGCACCACTGCTTCATCTACGTGCGCGGCGAGGTGCCGCACTGCATTCGCCGGCTCAACGCGGCGGTCCGGGAAGCGCGCCAGGCCGGCTATCTGGGCACCGACATCCTCGGCTCCGGTTTCGACCTGGAGATCACCGTGCACGCCGGCGCGGGCGCGTACATCTGCGGCGAGGAGACCGCGCTGCTGGACTCCCTGGAGGGTAAGCGCGGCCAGCCCCGGCTCAAGCCGCCGTTCCCGGCGGCCGCGGGGGCGTACGGCATGCCGACCACGGTCAACAACGTGGAGACCATCGCCAGCGTCCCGTTCATCGTCAACGGTGGCGCGGACTGGTTCCGCAGCATGGGCACCGAGCGCTCGCCCGGGCCGAAGATCTTCTCGCTGTCCGGCCACATCGAGCGGCCCGGCCAGTACGAGGCCCCGCTCGGCACCACCCTGCGCACCCTGCTGGACATGGCCGGCGGCATGAAGGACGGCATCCCGCTGAAGTTCTGGACGCCGGGCGGCTCGTCTACGCCGCTGTTCACCGCTGAGCACCTGGACGTCCCGCTGGACTTCGAGGGCGCCGCGGAGGCCGGCTCGATGCTCGGCACCACCGCGCTGATGATCTTCAACGAGACCGTCAGCGTGCCCTGGGCCGTGATGAAGTGGACCGAGTTCTACGAGCACGAGTCCTGCGGCAAGTGCACCCCGTGCCGGGAAGGCACCTTCTGGCTCAAGGGGATCCTGCGCCGGATGGTGGCCGGCAAGGGCACCGAGGCCGACATCGACACGATGCTGGACATCTGCGACAACATCCTCGGCCGCTCGTTCTGCGCGCTCGGTGACGGCGCGGTGAGCCCGATCGTCAGCGGCATCCAGTACTTCCGCGACGAGTTCCTGGCGCTGCGCGAGCAGCAGAGCAAGACCTGGAAGACCCAGCCGGCGCTGGCAGGAGCGAAATGACTGTCATTTCGGACGCACCAGAGGAGAAGACCGAGCAGGCCCCGGTTCCCGAGGGCCATGTCCGGCTGACGATCGACGGCGTCGAGGTGATCGCGCCCAAGGGCGAGCTGATCATCCGCACCGCCGAGCGGATGGGCGTGGTGATCCCGCGGTTCTGCGACCACCCGCTGCTCGAGCCGGCCGGTGCCTGCCGGCAGTGCCTGGTCGAGGTGGAGATGGGCGGCCGGCCGATGCCGAAGCCGCAGGCCTCCTGCACGATCACGGTGGCCGACGGCATGGCTGTGAAGACGCAGCGCTCCTCGCCGGTGGCGGACAAGGCGCAGCAGGGCGTGATGGAGCTGCTGCTGATCAACCACCCGCTGGACTGCCCGGTCTGCGACAAGGGCGGCGAGTGCCCGCTGCAGAACCAGGCGATGCGCCACGGCCGGGCGGACTCCCGGTTCGTGGAGCCGAAGCGCACGTTCGCCAAGCCCATTCCGGTGTCCACCCAGGTGTTGCTGGACCGCGAGCGGTGCGTGCTCTGCCAGCGCTGCACCCGGTTCTCCGCGCAGATCGCCGGCGACCCGTTCATCGAGCTGCTCGAGCGCGGCGCCCAGCAGCAGATCGGGATCGCCGAGGGCAAACCGTTCCAGAGCTACTTCTCCGGCAACACCATCCAGATCTGCCCGGTCGGCGCGCTGACCAGTGCGGCGTACCGGTTCCGCGCCCGCCCGTTCGACCTGGTGTCCACGCCCGGCGTGTGCGAGCACTGCGCGGTCGGCTGCGCCACCCGCTCGGACTGGCGGCGCGGCAAGGTGACGCGCCGCCTGGCCGGCGACGAGCCGGAGGTCAACGAGGAGTGGAACTGCGACAAGGGCCGGTTCGCGTTCCGCTATGTCACCGCGTCGGACCGGTTCACCAAGCCGCTGGTGCGCGACGCGGAGACCGGTGAGCTGGTTCCGGCGTCGTGGACGGACGCGCTGCGGATCGCCGCCGAGGGGTTGACGAAGGCCCGCGACGGCAAGGGCGTCGGGGTGCTCACCGGCGGCCGGCTGACCGTCGAGGACGCCTACGCCTACGGCAAGTTCGCCCGGATCGCCCTGCAGACCAACGACATCGACTTCCGCGCCCGGCCGCACTCGGCCGAGGAGCTGGCGTTCCTGGCGTCCACCGTGGTCGGCACGTCGCCGGAGAGCGGCGGGGTGACCCACCGTGGGCTGGAGGCGGCGCCGGCCGTGCTGTGCGTGGCGCTGGAGCCGGAGGAGGAGGCGCCGGTCCTGTTCCTGCGGTTGCGCAAGGCCGCGCGCACCGGCCGGACCCAGGTGTTCCACATCGGACAGTGGACGAGCCCCGGCGTGACCAAGAGCCTGGGCACGCTGCTGTCCTGCCTCCCGGGTGGCGAGGCGGCCGCGGTGTCGGGTCTCGCCAAGCACGCCCCGGATGTGCACGACGCGCTCTCCGGCGACGGCGCGGTGGTGCTGGTCGGCGAGCGGGCCGCCGAGGTCCCCGGCCTGTTCTCGGCCCTGCTGAGCCTTTCCGCGGCGACCGGTGCCCGGCTGGCCTGGGTGCCGCGCCGGGCGGGCGAGCGGGGCGCGCTGGACGCCGGCGCGGTGCCGAACCTGCTGCCGGGTGGCCGGCTGGTCACCGACGTGTCCGCGCGCGCCGAGGTCAGTCACCTGTGGGGCCTGCAGCCGGGCGCGCTGCCGACCGAGTCGGGCCGGGACACCACCGGCATCCTCACCGCGCTCGCCGGCGGCAACCTGGACGGGCTGCTGATCGGCGGCGTCGACCCGAACGACCTGCCCGATCCGGAGCTTGCCGGGCGGGCGCTGTCCCGGGCCGGTTTCGTGGTCAGCCTGGAGCTGCGGCCGACCGCGGCCACCGCGCACGCCGACGTCGTGCTGCCGGTGGCACCGGCGGCCGAGAAGTCCGGCAGCTACGTCAACTGGGAGGGCCGCCGCCGGGAGTTCGCGGTCACCCTGGAGCGCACCGGCGCGCTGTCCGACTGCCGGGTGCTGGACACGCTCGCCGTCGAGATGGACGTGGACCTGTTCACCCAGACCCCGCAGGCCGCGGCCGCCGACCTGGCCAAGCTGCCCGCGGTGAGCCGGGTGGCCGCGACGCCGTCCACCCCGGCCGCCCAGCCCGCGCCGCCGAAGAGCGACGCGCAGGCGCTGCTCGCCACCTGGCATCAGTTGCTGGACAACGGTTCGCTGCTGGTGGACGAACCGCACCTGGCCGGCACCGCGCGCCCGGTGGTGGCCCGGCTCTCGGCGAGCACCGCGGAGGTCCTCGGCGTGGCCGGCGCACCGACGGTGACGGTGAAGACCGAGCGCGGCGCCGTCACGGTCCCGGCCGAACTGGCCGATGTGCCGGACGGCGTGGTCTGGCTGCCCACCAACTCCGGCCTGTCGACCGTGCGGGCCACGCTCGCGGCCGGTCACGGAAGTGCCGTCACCGTGACCGCCGAGAATCTGCTCCCCGGATCCGTCCACAATGGAGGATCGGAATGACCAGAGCCGAACTGCTCGCCGACGACCCGATCTGGCTGATCCTGATCAAGGCCGTGATCCTGCTGCTGCTCGGGCCGGTCATGACCATGTTCATGATCATCTGGGAGCGCAAGGTCGTCGCGAGGATGCAGCAGCGCCCGGGCCCCAACCGGGTCGGCCCGAACGGCTGGCTGCAGTCGGTCGCGGACGCGATCAAGCTCCCGTTCAAGGAGCAGATCATCCCGGAGACCGCCGACCGCAAGGTGTACTGGCTGGCGCCGATCCTCTCCACGATCCCGGCGATCCTGGCGTTCTCCGTGCTGCCGTTCGGCCCGGAGGTGTCCATCTTCGGCGAGCGCACCGTGCTGCAATTGGTGGATCTGCCGGTCGGCGTGCTGGTGATCCTGGCCTGCTCGTCCCTCGGCGTGTACGGCATCGTGCTGGCCGGCTGGTCCTCCGGCTCGCCCTACCCGCTGCTCGGCGGGCTGCGCTCGGCCGCCCAGGTGATCTCCTACGAGATCGCCATGGGCCTGTCCATCGTGGCCGTCGTGCTCTACACCGGCTCACTGTCCACAGGGGACATCGTGGTCGCGCAGCACGGCCTCTGGTACGGCCTCGCGCTGGCCCCGAGCTTCGTGATCTACCTGATCTCCATGGTCGGCGAGACCAACCGGGCCCCGTTCGACCTGCCCGAGGCCGAGTCTGAGCTGGTCGGCGGCTTCCACACGGAGTACAGCTCGATGAAGTTCGCGCTGTTCTTCCTGGCCGAGTACGTCAACATGGTGATCGTCTCGGCGTTCGCCACGACGCTGTTCCTCGGCGGCTGGATGGCGCCCTGGCCGATCTCGCTGATCAACCACAACTACTTCAACACCGGCTGGTGGCCGCTGCTCTGGTTCTTCGGCAAGACGCTGGTTTTCCTGTTCGTCTACATCTGGCTGCGCGGCACGCTGCCCCGGCTGCGCTACGACCAGTTCATGCGGATCGGCTGGAAGATGCTGGTGCCGCTGAACCTGGTGTGGATCGTGGCGGTGACTGCGATCCGGGCGTTCCGCAACCAGGGCATCACGTCGGGCCAGGCCATCCTGTTCGGCGGGGTCGCGCTGGTGCTGCTGATCGGCGTGGTGCTGCTGCTGCCCGACCGGGCGGTGCCGCAGGACGACGACGCGGTGCCGATCACCGGCGGCGGCTACCCGGTGCCGCCGCTCGACCTGAAGGTGCCCGGCAAGCCCAAGCGCAAGGCGGTGAAGGCGCGGCAGGCCCGGCGGGAGCGGGCCCGGGTCGGGGCCGGGACCGCCGGTACCGGCGGCACTGCCGGCGCCGAGGAGAGGGAGACCGACTGATGGCCATGTTCGACGGGCTCAAGGGCTTCGGCGTCACCTTCTCGACCATGTTCAAGAAGGTGGTCACCGAGGAGTACCCGGAGGCCGGTGCCCCCGCCGCACCCCGCTACCACGGCCGCCACCAGCTCAACCGGCACCCGGACGGGCTGGAGAAGTGCGTCGGCTGCGAGCTGTGCGCCTGGGCCTGCCCGGCCGACGCGATCTTCGTCGAGGGTGGGGACAACACCGACGAGGAGCGTTACTCGCCGGGTGAGCGCTACGGCATGGACTACCAGATCAACTACCTCCGGTGCATCGGCTGCGGCCTGTGCATCGAGGCCTGCCCGACCCGCTCGCTGACCATGCTCAACGACTACGAGCTGGCCGACGACAACCGGCAGGACCTGATCTGGACCAAGGAGCAGCTGCTCGCCCCGCTGCTGCCCGGCATGGAGCAGCCGCCGCACGAGATGCGCCTCGGTGAGTCCGAACAGGACTACTACGTCAACGGCAAGCAGCTCGCCCGCAAGTGGGGCTACCCCGACCCGGTAGGGGAGGAGCACAAATGACCGCCATGAATGCCACATATGGGTCGTCCAGTGCCCCGAATGAGTCATTCATGGCACTCGACCCCCAGGAGGCGCGCCGATGAGCGCAATGGTGCTGGCGCAGGCCGCGGCCGAGGTGTCCACGGGTGAGGCCATCGCGTTCTGGATCCTCGGGCCGATGGCGCTCGGCGGCGGGCTCGGCATGATCTTCGCCCGGAACGCCGTGCACTCGGCGCTGTTCCTGGTGCTGTCCATGTTCAGCCTGGGCGTGCTGTACCTGGTGCAGCAGGCGGCGTTCCTGGGCTTCGTGCAGATCATCGTCTACACCGGCGCGATCATGATGCTGTTCCTGTTCGTGCTGATGCTGGTCGGCCGGGACTCCTCGGACTCCGTGGTCGAAGTGCTGCGCGGGCAGCGGTTGTGGGCGTTCGTGCTCGGCGTGGGTCTCGCCGGCATCGTGGTCGGCGCCCTGGCCCGGGCCGTCGACGTGGTCACCCCGATCGGCCTGGACGCGGCGGATGCCAACGGCGGCAAGGGAAACGTCTACAACATCGGCCGGCTGCTGTTCACCGACTACCTGTTCCCGTTCGAGCTCACCTCCGCGCTGCTGATCACCGCGGCGGTCGGCGCGATGATCCTCGGCTACGTCGACCGGCACATCCGCGGCCGCCGGACACAGAAGGAGCTGGTGATCGCCCGGTTCCGCGGCGAGCACGCCCGCCCGTCGCCGCTGCCCGGGCCCGGCGTGTTCGCCACCTCCAACTCGGTGGCCACGCCCGCGCTGCTGCCGGACGGCTCGGTGGCGCCGGAGTCGCTGTCCGGGATCATCGAGGCGACCGCGGCCGAGCAGTTCGCCGACGAGGTCAAGTCGGTCGCCGGCACCGCGCCCACCCCGGACGCCCACGCGTTGGTAGGTTCCGCCGGCGAGCGGTCCGCCCCGTCCACAGAGGACAAACCATGATCCTTGTGTCAACCCCGAGGTCGGATCAGGCCGCGGGCCTGCCAACCGCGCCTCAGGGGACCGTGACGCAACCCAGCCACAATCAATCCGCCAACCGCGCCGTCAGCTGGAACGCAACGACAGCAGTGAATTCCGGAGAGGCGGACCAGCCATGACACCGACGTACTACCTGTTGCTGTCGGCGCTGCTGTTCACCATCGGCGCGGTCGGGGTGCTGGTGCGGCGCAACGCCATCGTGGTGTTCATGTGCATCGAGCTGATGCTGAACGCGGTGAACCTGACGCTGGTCACCTTCTCCCGGATCAACGGCACGCTGGACGGCCAGGTGATGGCGTTCTTCGTGATGGTGGTGGCCGCGGCCGAGGTCGTGATCGGGCTCGCCATCATCATGTCGATCTTCCGGACCCGCCGTTCGTCCTCCGTGGACGACTCCAACCTGCTGAAGTACTAAGGGGAACTCGGTGACGGGAACTGCCACCCTGGCCGCCGCCGCTCAAGCACAGGAGCAGGTGCAGCAGGCCACCGGGGTCGCGAGTGCCGCCTGGTTGCTGCTCGCCCTGCCCGCGCTGGGCGCGCTGGTGCTGCTGGCCGGCGGCCGGCGCACGGACCGCTGGGGACACCTGCTCGGCGCCGGCACCGTGCTGGCCGCGCTGGTCTACGCCCTGGTCCTGTTCTTCGACACGGTGGGCCGGGAGGCGAGCCAGCGGGTCAGCGAGGTCCACCTGTTCTCCTGGATCCCGGTCAACGCCCTGCAGGTCGACTTCGGGCTCCGGGTCGACCCGCTCTCGATCAGCTTCGCGCTGCTGATCACCGGCGTGGGCGGGCTGATCCACGTGTACTCGATCGGCTACATGGCCGCCGACCTGAACCGGCGCCGGTTCTTCGGTTACTTCAACCTGTTCGCCGCTTCCATGCTTCTTCTGGTGCTGGGCAACGGGTTCGTGACGCTCTACCTCGGCTGGGAGGGCGTGGGCCTGGCGTCCTACCTGCTGATCGGCTGGTACACCAACCGCCCGTCCGCGGCCACGGCGGCGAAGAAGGCGTTCCTGATGAACCGGGTCGGCGACGTCGGCCTGATCCTGGCCATCTTCATCATGTTCAGCAAGCTGGGCACCACGCAGTTCACCGAGGTGTTCGCCCGGGCGTCCACTTTGGACTCCGGCACGCTCCTCGCCCTGGCATTGCTGCTGCTCCTCGGCGCCTGCGGCAAGTCCGGCCAGTTCCCGCTGCAGGCCTGGCTGCCGGACGCGATGGAGGGCCCGACCCCGGTCTCCGCCCTGATCCACGCGGCGACCATGGTGACCGCCGGCGTGTACCTGGTCGCCCGGTCCAACCCGATCTACAACCTGACCGCGGACGGCCGGCTGGTGGTGGCCCTGGTCGGCGGCGTCACGCTGCTGATCGGGTCGATCATCGGCTGCGCCTACGACGACATCAAGAAGGTGCTGGCGTACTCCACGGTCGCCCAGATCGGCTACATGATGCTGGGCGTCGGGCTCGGCCCGGCCGGCTACGCGCTGGGTCTGGCGCACCTGTTCACCCACGGCTTCTTCAAGGCCGGGCTCTTCCTCGGCGCCGGGTCGGTCATGCACGCCATGAACGACGACGTGGACATGCGCCACTACGGCGGGCTGTGGCGGATCATGCCGATCACGTTCGCCACGTTCGGCATCGGTTACCTGGCGCTGATCGGGTTCCCGGGCCTGTCCGGCTTCTTCTCCAAGGACGCCATCATCGAGGCGGCCTTCGCCCAGTCGGAGACCTGGCGGGCCTGGGTGCTCGGCGGCGCGGCCATGCTCGCCGTCGCGCTGACCGCGTTCTACATGACCCGCCTCATGTTCATGACGTTCTTCGGCGAGAAGCGCTGGGAGAACCTGAAGTCCGAAGAGGGTCACGACTATCACCCGCACGAGTCGCCGCCGGTGATGACCGTGCCGATGATCATCCTGGCGGTCGGCTCGCTCGGCGCCGGCGCGTTCCTGTCCACCGGCGACCGGCTGGCGCACTGGCTGACCCCGGCCCTCGGCGAGCTGCAGGAGGGTGCCGAGCCGGTGATCGCCAAGGGCGCGCTGGCCGTCATCTCGATCGCGATGATGCTCATCGGCGCCGCGGCCGCGTGGCTCTTCGTCGGCCGCAAGCCGGTGCCGGTGGTCAAGCCGGAGCCGGTGTCCGCGGTGGTCCAGGCCGCCCGGCGCGACCTGTACGGCAACACGCTCAACGAGACGCTGGTGGCCAAGCCCGGCACCTGGCTCGCCCGGGCACTGGTCTATGTGGACAATCGCGGCGTCGACGGCCTGGTGAACGGCATCGCCGCGATGCTCGGCGGTAGTTCCGGCCGGCTGCGAAGGCTGCAGACCGGATTCGTGCGCTCCTACGCGCTGACCATGCTCGGAGGTTCGATCCTCGTGGTTGCGGCTCTGCTGGCGGTGAGGTACGCATGACCTCCCTTGCCGCACCCCGACTTGTCGTGGGAACTGCCCGCGACAAGTGGCACCTGTCGCGGGAACTACCCGCGACAAGTCGGTCTCTGGAAGGGGCGAGCCGATGACCTCCTCGTCGGGGTCGGCGCTGCTGGCCTTCCTGCTGCTGGTGCCCCTGCTCGGCGGGCTCGTGGTGGCGTTCGTGCGGGACAACGACCGGCTGGCCAAGCAGACCGCGCTGGGCTTCTCGCTGATCGAGCTGGTGCTCGTGGTGATCTCCTGGATCTCCTACGAGCCATCGGGTGCGCGGCTGCAGCAGCACTTCTCGCTGAACTGGATCCCGACGTTCGGCGTGCACCTCTCGTTCGGGGTGGACGGCCTCGCGCTGGTCATGGTCGCGATCATCGCGCTGCTGGTGCCGCTGCTGATCGGCGCGAGCTGGGTGGACAAGCTGCCCGAGGGCCGCAGCGCCGGCGGGTTCCTCTCGCTGATCCTGATCGAGCAGGCGCTGACCGTCGGCGTGTTCGCGGCCACCGACGTGTTCGTGTTCTACGTGCTGTTCGAGCTCATGCTGGTGCCGATGTACTTCCTGATCGGCTCCTACGGCGGGGCGAACCGGCAGTACGCCGCGGTGAAGTTCTTCCTGTACTCCTTCCTCGGCGGCCTGATCATGCTGGCCTCGGCCATCGGCGCCTACTCGATGGCCTCCGACGAGCTGGGCAAGGGCACCTTCGACTGGCCCACGCTGGTGCAGGTCGTCAGCGACGCCCCGCTGTCCACCCAGATCTGGTTGTTCCTCGGCTTCTTCCTCGCGTTCGCGGTGAAGGCGCCGCTGGTGCCGCTGCACACCTGGCTTCCGGACGCCGCAGCCGAGGCGCCGATCGTGGTGACCGTGCTGCTGGTCGGCGTGCTGGACAAGGTGGGCACGTTCGGCTTCATGCGCTACCTGCTGCCGATGTTCCCGGACGCCAGCAAGACGTTGGCGCCCCTGGTGCTCGTGCTCGCCGTCGCCGGAATCCTCTACGGCGCGTTGCTGGCCACCATGCAGCGCGACCTGAAGCGGTTCGTCGCCTACGTGTCGATCGCGCACTTCGGGTTCATCGCGCTCGGGATCTTCGCGTTCAGCACGCAGTCCCAGGTGGGCTCGGTGTCCTACATGGTCAACCACAGCATCGCCACCGGCATGCTGATCCTGGTGATCGGCATGGTGATCGCGCGCGGCGGGTCCACCCAGATCTCCGACTACGGCGGGATGTTCGCGGTCACCCCGGTGCTCGGCGGGATGCTGCTGCTGGCCGGGCTGACCACGCTGTCGCTGCCCGGCACGAACTCGTTCATCAGCGAGTTCCTGGTGCTGATCGGCTCGTACGGCCGAGAACCGGTGTACACGATCCTGGCCGCCGTCGGCATGATCCTCGCCGCGCTCTACGTGCTCTGGATGTACCAGCGGGTCATGCACGGTCCGGTGCGGGGCAACGCGTTGCTCGGCGCGGTGCCCGGGCCGGGCGCGGTGGCCGACCCCGAGATCGGTGCCAAGCGGACGATCGGGGACCTCGACGGCCGGGAGAAGGCCGTGCTGATTCCGTTGGTGGTGCTGATCCTCGGCATCGGCTTCTACCCGAAGCCGGTGCTCGACGTGATCACGCCCTCGGTCAACGCGACGATGAGCTCCGTCGGCCTGTCCGACCCGGTGGGAGGAAAGTAGACGTGTCGGCTCTCTCGACGTTCCTGGAGCTCGCCCAGCCGGGCCAGCCGGCGCCCACCCCGGTGCCATCGGCCAAGGAGAGCGCCCCGGCGATCAACTACCCGGCGATCATGCCGATCCTGATCGTGCTCGGCGCGGCCTGCCTCGGGGTGCTGTTCGAGGCGTTCCTGCCCCGGCACCAGCGCTGGCCGGCCCAGGTGGCGCTGACCCTGCTGGCCATCGCCGGCTCCGGGGTGGCGCTCGCGACCTACCTCACCGACGCGCCGGCCGAGGGCCAGATCACCCTGGCCGGCACGATCGCGGTGGACCGCCCGGCGCTGTTCCTCTGGGGCACGCTGCTGGCC
Organism: Actinophytocola sp.; assembly: GCF_036002505.1. Taxonomy (GTDB): domain Bacteria; phylum Actinomycetota; class Actinomycetes; order Mycobacteriales; family Pseudonocardiaceae; genus DASYTH01. The sequence continues at coordinate 20,950 of NZ_DASYTH010000328.1, forward strand.
CTGTCCGTCGGCGCGGTGCTGCTGATCGCCGACCGCTCGGTGGAGCCGGGCGGCGCGCTGGTGGCGCAGGCCGCGATCCGGCCGGGCACGGTGCAGGACCGCGAGCAGCGGCTCGGCGCGCACCCGCACCCCACCGAGGCCGCGCGGTTCCAGATGCAGACCGAGGTGTTCCCGCTCGCCCTGTTCTCGCTGGGCGGCATGATGGTGTTCACCGCGGCCAACGACCTGCTCACCATGTTCATCGCGCTGGAGGTGCTGAGCCTCCCGCTGTACCTGATGGCCGGGCTGGCCCGCCGGCGCCGGCTGCTGTCCCAGGAGGCGGCGGTCAAGTACTTCCTGCTCGGCGCGTTCGCGTCGGCGTTCTTCCTGTACGGCCTCGCGCTGCTGTACGGCTACGCGGGCTCGGTGCGGCTGGCCGACATCGCGGGCGCCGCGGCCGGCACGGACCGCTCGGACGCGCTGCTGTTCGGCGGTTTCGGCCTGCTGGTGGTCGGCCTGCTGTTCAAGGGCTCGGTCGGCCCGTTCCACACCTGGACCCCGGACGTCTACCAGGGCGCGCCCACCCCGGTCACCGCGTTCATGGCAGCCTGCACGAAGGTGGCCGCGTTCGGCGGCATCCTGCGGGTGCTGGCGGTGGGTTTCCAGTCCACGCAGTGGGAGTGGCGCGGCGTGCTCTGGGGCGTGGCGATCGTGTCGATGATCATCGGCGCGGTGCTCGGCCTGACCCAGACCGACATCAAGCGCATGATCGCCTACTCGTCCATCGCACACGCCGGGTTCATGCTGATCGGTGCCATCGTGCTGACCCCGTCCGGCCTGTCGAGCACGCTGTTCTACCTGCTCACCTACGGGTTCACCACGGTGGCCACGTTCGGCGTGATCAGCCTGGTGCGGGACGCCGACGGCGAGGCCACGCACCTGTCGCAGTGGGCGGGCCTGGCCAAGCGCTCACCCGCGGTCGCGGCGGTGTTCGCCTTCCTTTTGCTGGCACTGGCCGGAATTCCGCTCACCAGTGGGTTCATCGGCAAGTTCGTGGTGTTCTCCGCGGCGATCTCGGCCGGGCTCGCCCCGCTCGTGGTGATCGCCCTGGTGGCGAGCGCGGTCGCGGCGTTCTTCTACCTGCGGGTGATCGTGCTGATGTACTTCAGCGAACCGGCGGCGGACGGGCCGACCGTCACCGTGCCCGGCGCGTTCACCACCGCGGCCATCACGCTCGGTGTCCTGGTCACCCTGCTGCTCGGCATTGCGCCGGCGTTCGCGCTCGACTGGGCGGGTGCGGGGAACTTCGCCCTGCACTGACCCGCCTCCCTAGCCCGCCTCTCCGGAATTTGACTGCTGTTGTCGCGTTCCAGCTGGCGGTGCGGTTGTGTGGTGGATTGTGGCTGGGTGGCGTCACGGTCCCCTGAGGTCCCGTTGGTCGGGGGCGAGGCGCTTAAGAGCGGACAGCGGGAATGAGCACCATCACGTTGCTTCCCTCCCGCCCGGTTGCGGGGTGCCGGTTACGCTGAGGTGTGTCCAACGAGACCGCCGCACCCCTGCCCGCCCTGCTCGGGCTGGACGACGCGGACCCCGTGCTGCTCAAGGCGGTCACCGAGGGTCTCGCGCAGGTCGAGGACCTGCTGCACACGGTCGTGCACAGCGACGTCGAGTTCGTCAACCAGGCGGCGCTGTACCTGGTGAAGGCCGGCGGAAAGCGGTTCCGCCCGCTGTTCACGTTGCTCTCCGCGCAGTTCGCGGACGGCAACACCGACGCGGTGATCACCGCGGCCGCGGCGGTCGAGCTGGTGCACCTGGCCACGCTCTACCACGACGACGTGATGGACGAGGCCACCATGCGCCGCGGCGAGGCCAGCGTGAACGCCCGGTGGGACAACACGGTGGCCATCCTGACCGGCGACTTCCTGTTCGCGCACGCCTCCCGGCTGGTGGCGACGCTCGGCAGCGACGCGGCCCGGATCATTGCGGAGACCATGGGGGAGCTGGTCACCGGGCAGATGCGGGAGACGGTCGGACCGCGCAACGGCGAGGACCCGGTCCGGCACTACCTGTCGGTGGTGGCGCAGAAGACCGGCTCGCTGATCGCCACCGCCGGCCGGTACGGCGGGATGTACTCCGGGGCCGGGCCGGAGCAGACCGAGGCGCTGTTCCGGTACGGCGACCTGATCGGCACGGCCTTCCAGATCTCCGACGACGTGATCGACATCGCCTCGCCGGCCAACGAGTCGGGCAAGACGCCGGGCACCGACCTCCGCGAGGGCGTGCGGACCCTGCCGATGCTCTACGCGCTGGCGTTCGACGGGCCGGACACCCCGCGACTGCGCGAGCTGCTGTCCGGCCCGGTCACCGAGGACGGCGCGGTGTACGAGGCGCTCGACCTGCTGCGCCGGTCACCCGGTCTGGACCAGGCCGTGCACACGGTCGGTGAATACGCCGGGCGAGCGCGGGCGGTGCTGGACGTGTTCCCGCCCTGCCCGGCACGCGACGCGCTCGAGCTGCTGGCACGTTACGTGGTCGCCCGCACCCGATAGGGCGCACCCGATACGGTGACGGAGCGTGATCGAGTCGCACAAACTGGCGGCCGGTGCGGCGCGCCGACCCGACCGCAGTAGCCTCTTCGTCTAGGCGGAGCACCGCAAGGGTGGGCCGGGGTGGCCTGACCCTGAAGGGAGTTAGGCGATGCCGATCTTCGGGCAGGTCTGGTTATGGAGCCTTGCGGCCTTCCTGCTCGGCGCGATCCTGACCTGGGTACTGGTCGTCCTGCCGGTGCGCAGGCGGATCAGCGCGCTGGAGAGCCGGCTGGCCGCGGTGCGCGCCGACGTCAAGGTCAGCGCCGCCGCGGAGCGGGCCCGGGCCGCTGAGCCGGCCGGGCCGTCGGCGGCGCAGGGCATGGTGCCGGGCTTTGGTGACCCCGTCGACGAGATTCGCGCGGAGTCGCTCACCCGGGCCTACGCGCTGCCCGGCGTGCAGAACGTGCCGTCGGTCCCGTACGGCGAGGCGGCCGAGGAGCGCGGCGCACTGTCCCTGTCCGCGGAGACCGGTGTGGTCGGCGAGGCCCCCGCCGAGCCGGGGCCGGGCCGCGACTGGTTCGACGAGCAAACCGCCGAGCCCGACCGGCGCCTGGTCGATGACGAGGACGCCGACGAGGACGAGGACGAGGAGCGGGGCACCGTCTTCACCCAGCGGACCACCCCGATCCCGGCCGCCCTGATCCGCCAGCTCGACGAGGCCCCGTCGCCCGAGCCGGAGTCGACCGGTGCGCACGCCCGGTCCGACGACAAGCTCGTCGACGACCTGGCCGACGAGGGCGGCCCGGCCGCCGTCACCGCCGCGCTGCCCACTCCGCCCCCGCAACCGCAGACCCGGCCCGAGCCCGCCGCCCGCCCGGCCGCGTTCGAACCGGTTCGGCTCGGCACCAACGGCTCGTCCCGGCCCGAGCCCGAGGAGACCCCGGCCGAGCCGGACCCCGAGCCGCTGCCCGCCACCCGCGGGCACCGGTCCACCACCGTGGCCGAGCTGACCAGCCGCAGCGAGACCGAGACGCGCCTGATGTCCGGCCTCTCCGTCGAGCCGGAGCGCTCGCAAACCGCCCTGCCCAAGCGGGTTCCGGCCAAACCGCAGCACCGCCACCCGTTCGGCGTGCAGACCGTCACCCCCGCCGTGTCGCTCAGCACCGCGTCAACCACGGGCAGCGAGCGCCTGCGGTCGCTGTTCGAGCCGATCATCCCCGCCGAGAGCGGCCAAAGTGAGACGCCCCCGCCCCCGAACCGCCTCCAGGCCAGCAGCTCGACCGGCTCGCGTCCCAGCGCCCCCGGCCCGTTCGGCCCCGGTTCCGCCATGCCGCTCCCCGGCGGCGCCTCCCCGTCCCCGGAGTTCACGGTGAAGGCGAGCGTCACCGCCCTCCGCTACTGCACCCCGGAGTCCCCCCAGTTCGGCCGCACCGTGGCCGAAGTCTGGTTCCGCACCGCCGCCGACGCCGAACGCGTCGGCTTCCGCCCCGTCGGATAAGAAGCGGCTGACGACCCGCGTGCCTACCAACGGAACCTCAGGGGACCGTGACGCGACTCAGCCACAATCAATCTGCCAACCGCACCGAATCCCGGGTCGCAACGACAGCAGTTAAATCCCGGAGAGGCGGGACTGCTAGCTGGCGACTGTCCAGGTGTCCTTGCCCCGCAGCAAACCCTGCAGGTCGCCGGGTTTGCGTTCGCGGGCGGCGGCGAGCTGGGCCCGGGCCTGGTCGTCGTAGCTGGGGCGGGCGACGTTGCGGAAGATGCCGGTGACGGTGTGCGAGAGGTCCTGGGTGGACAGCCGGGAGAGGGCGAAGGCGTAGCTCGGGTCGTCCAGGGTGGCGTCGTGCACGACCAGGGCGTCCTCGCCGACCTCGACCACCTTGGCCACCTCGAGCCCGCCGAAGCCGGTGCGCACCACGCCGTAGTCGCCGTTGGCGCCGAAGCGGATCGGCTCGCCGTGCGTCAGCGGGATGAGCCGCTGCTCCTTCTCGCCCGGCTCCTTGAGCATGTCGAACGCGCCGTCGTTGAAGATCGGGCAGTTCTGGTAGATCTCCACGAACGCGCTGCCCCGGTGCGCGGCCGCGGCGGCGAGCACCTCGGTCAGCTGCGCCCGGTCGTTGTCCAGCGTGCGCGCGACGAACGTGGCGTCCGCGCCGAGGGCCAGGGAGATCGGGTTGAACGGGTGGTCCAGCGAGCCCATCGGGGTGGACTTGGTGACCTTGCCCTCCTCGGAGGTGGGCGAGTACTGGCCCTTGGTCAACCCGTAGATCCGGTTGTTGAACAGCAGGATCTTGAGATTGACGTTGCGCCGCAAGGTGTGGATCAGGTGGTTGCCGCCGATCGACAACGCGTCGCCGTCACCGGTGACCACCCAGACCGACAGGTCCGGCCGGGTGACCGCGATCCCGGTGGCGATGGCCGGCGCGCGCCCGTGGATCGAGTGGATCCCATACGTGTTCATGTAGTACGGGAACCGGGACGAGCACCCGATGCCCGACACGAACACGATGTTCTCGCGTTTGAGCCCGAGCGTCGGCATGAACGCCTGCATCGCATTGAGCACGATGTAGTCCCCGCACCCGGGGCACCAGCGGACCTCCTGGTCGGACTTGTAGTCCTTGGCGGTCTGCTTCTCGTCGGTCGTGGGCACTCCCACAAGCCCTGACAGCTCGGGCAGACCAAGGTCGACGGCGGTCATGCGGCCGTCACCCCCTTCACGTGGTCAGTCAGAACCCCTTGCAGTTCCTCGGCCTTGAACGGCAGCCCGGCGACCTTGGTGTACGAGATCGCGTCCACCAGGAACCGGCCGCGCAGCAGCAGAGCGAGCTGGCCGAGGTTCATCTCCGGGATGACTACCCGGTCGTAGGCGGCCAACACGTCGCCGAGGTTGCGCGGGAACGGGTTGAGGTGGCGCAGGTGCGCCTGCGCCACGTCGAGGCCGGCGTTGCGCACCCGCCGGCAGGCCGCGCCGATCGGGCCGTAGGTCGACCCCCAGCCCAGCACCAGCACCCTGGCCTTGCCGGACGGGTCGTCCACCTCCAGATCGGGCACCTCGACGCCGTCGACCTTGGCCTGGCGGAGCCGAACCATGCGGTCGTGGTTGTCCGGGTCGTAGGAGATGTTGCCCTTGCCGTCGGCCTTCTCCAGCCCGCCGATCCGGTGCTCGAGGCCGGGGGTGCCGGGGATCGCCCACTCGCGCGCCAGCGTCTCGGTGTCGCGCACGTACGGCCAGTGCTCGTCGGTGCCGTCCAGGGCGTTCGGCTCGGCGGCGAACGTGACCCGCAGGTCCGGCAACGCGTCCACGTCGGGGATCAGCCACGGCTCCGAGCCGTTGGCGATCGAGCCGTCGGAGAGCAGCAGCACCGGAGTGCGGTAGGTGAGCGCGATCCGCGCCGCCTCCAGAGCGATGGCGAAGCAGTCCGCCGGAGACTGCGGCGCCACGATCGGCACCGGGCATTCGCCGTTGCGGCCGAACATGGCCTGCAGCAGGTCGGCCTGCTCGGTCTTGGTCGGCAGGCCGGTGGACGGGCCGCCGCGCTGCACGTCGATCACCAGCAGCGGCAGCTCGGACATCACGGCCAGGCCGATCGCCTCGGACTTCAGCGCGATGCCCGGGCCGGAGGTCGAGGTGACGCCGAGCGAGCCACCGTACGCCGCGCCGAGCGCGATGCCGATGCCGGCGATCTCGTCCTCGGCCTGCACGGTGGTGACGCCGAAGTTCTTGTGCTTGCTCAGCTCGTGCAGGATGTCGCTGGCCGGGGTGATCGGGTACGAGCCGAGCAGCACCTGCAGCCCGGAGCGCTGGCCGGCGGCCACGATGCCGTACGCGAGCGCGGTGTTCCCGGTGATCTGCCGGTAGGTGCCGAACGGGAGCGCGGCGGGCGCGACTTCGTAGGTGACGGCGAAGGATTCGGTGGTCTCGCCGTAGTTCCAGCCGGCCCGGAAGGCCAGGATGTTGGCCTCGGCGATGTCCGCCTTGCGGGCGAACTTCTCGCGCAGGAACCGCTCGGTGCCCTCGGTGGGCCGGTGGTACATCCACGACAGGAGCCCGAGCGCGAACATGTTCTTCGCCCGCTCGGCGTCCTTTTTGGACAGTCCGGTCTGCTCGAGCGCGCCGCGGGTGAGCGTGGCCATCGCGACCTTGTGCACCTGGTAGCGGTCGAGCGAGCCGTCCTCGAGCGGGTCGCTGGCGTAGCCGACCTTGCTGAGGTTGCGCTTGGTGAACTCGTCCGTGTTGACGATCACCATCCCACCAGGTGGGAGGTCGGCGATGTTGGACTTGAGCGCGGCCGGGTTCATCACGACCAGCACGTCCGGCCGGTCGCCCGGGGTGAGGATGTCGTAGTCGGCGAAGTGCAACTGGAAACTGGAGACGCCGGGCAGGGTGCCGGCGGGTGCGCGGATCTCGGCGGGGAAGTTCGGCAGGGTGGCGAGGTCGTTGCCGAACGCGGCGGCCTCGGAGGTGAACCTGTCACCGGTCAACTGCATGCCGTCACCGGAGTCGCCGGCGAACCTGATGACCACTCGGTCCAGCCTGCGGAGCTCGGTGCGTCGAGTGCCCCCTAGAGCGCCGTTACCCCCGTCCAGATCACCATCCACGGTGGTGCTCATGGCTTGTCGATCCCTCTCTGTGGCAGCTTGTCCGCTGCCCACTTCTCAGCCTAGCCCCCGCGTATCGGCTGCCTTCGCTTCACACTCCGTTCAACGCTCCTCGGCCCGCGGCTGTTATCCACGCTGATGAGCGGTCCCACTCCGTGGTACGCACGGTAGGCACCGTAAGCGCAGTCCGGCAGCACACCACCGAGACGCGTCGCAGATCACAGTTATGTCGTCAGGTGAGGCCAGCGCGAACTGCCCTCAACGTCAATTGTGAACCTCCAGCGGGCCCGCGGGAGGTGCGCGGGTCAGCTGGAGCCGGAGATCTTTTCCCGCATAGCGGCCAGCAACTCTGTGAACGCCGGGCTTTTCATCGAATGGAGCTGGGCGGTCAGCTCCACCTCCACCGCATCCGCGTGCTCGGTCAGGCCGGCCGTGGTGCGCAGGGTCCGCTTGGTCGCGACGACGAGCTCGCGCGGCGCCGCGACCGCCGGACCGGCGAGTGCGACGGCGGCGTCCACGAGCGCGGCGTGGTCACCGTCGACCGTCTGGAGGGCGAGACCCCGCCGTTCGGCCGTGTCCGCGTCGAGCGTTTGGCCGAACACGGTCATCGCCAGCGCCGTCTGCGGGCCCACGACCCGTTGCAGCATCCAGGTCATGCCTCCACCCGGATGGATGCCGAGCTGGAGGAACCGGGCGTCGAACCGCGCCCGCGGCCCGGCCAGCCGGACGTCGCAGGCCAGCGCCAGGTTCAGGCCCGCGCCCACTGCCGCACCACCCACCGCGGCGATGGTCGGCAGCGTGCATCCGGCCACCGCGAGGAACCCGGCGTAGATGCTCCGCAGCCCCTCCTCGTGCGCCGCGCCGAGCTCGCCGAGGTTGGCCCCCGCGCAGAACGCCGGCGGCGCCCCGGTGATCACCACCGCGTGCACGTCCGGGTCCCGCTCACACCCGGCCACCAGGTCGGCCAGCCGTGCGGAACCGGCCAGTGTCAAGGCGTTGCGGCGGTCCGGGTCGTTCAGCGTCAGCACCGCCACACCGCCGCGCCGCTCCAGAAGCACGTTCATGTCCGGCAACCCTAGACCGGCGGCTCCGGCGCGGGTGGGCGCTCCAGCAGCGTGGACAGCACGACCGTGGACACCGTCCGGTCGATCATGTCGACCGCCCGCAGGCGTTCGAGCGCGTCCTCGAGGTGGTGGATGTTCGCCGCCCGCAGGTGCACCACCGCGTCCGGGGCACCGGAGACCGTGTACGCCGCGACCACCTCGGGCAGCGGCAGCAGGCGGGCCCGGATCCGGTCGGGCGTGACGTTGCCCCGGCAGTGCACCTCGACGAACGCCTCGGTGCCCCAGCCCAGCGCCTCCGGGTCGACGACCGCGGTGAACCCGCGCAGCACCCCGGTTTCCAGCAGCCGGTCCACCCGGCGCTTCACCGCGGGCGCGGACAAACCGACCACCTTGCCGATCTCCGCGTAGCTGGCCCGCGCGTTGGCAACCAGCTGCGCAATGATTCGCTGATCTATCGAGTCCACACGCAACATTCTGCCGCAAACTGAGCGCTCAGCGATATTGATCGCACATCTCGGCCGACCATACATTGGAATCATGACGACCGTCCCCGCACCCGAGGCAGCTTCGATCGTCATTCCGGTCGAGCTCCGCCAGCCCACCCGCCGCCACTACCTGATGTGCCCGCCCACGTACTTCGCCGTCGAGTACTCGATAAACCCGTGGATGGACCCGGACCGGCCGGTCGACACCGAGCTCGCGGTGCGGCAGTGGACGGCCCTCAAGGAGACCTACCAACGGCTCGGCCACACCGTCGAGCTCATCGAACCCCGGCCGGGCCTGCCCGACATGGTGTTCGCCGCCAACTCCGGCACCGTCATCGACGGCCGCGTGCTCGGCGCCCGCTTCCGCGCCCGGCAACGCAGCGCCGAAGCCGAGTTCTTCCGGCGCTGGTTCCTCGCCCACGGCTACCGCGATGTGATCATGCCCAGCGGCATCAACGAGGCCGAGGGCGACTTGGCCTGGACCGGCAGCGCGCTGCTGGCCGGCACCGGCTTCCGCACCGACCCCGGCGCGCACGCCGAGGCGCAGGAGGTCCTCGGTGTCCCGGTGATCTCCCTGCAGCTCGTCGACCCCCGCTACTACCACCTCGACACGGCCTTGTTCGTGCTGACCGAATCCGGCCCGACGCGATCCGCCCAGATCGCCTATCACCCCGACGCGTTCTCCGCCGGCTCGAGGCGCGTCCTGCGCCGCCTGTTCCCCGACGCCGTCATCGCCACCGCCACCGACGCCGCGTGCCTGGGCCTCAACGGCGTTTCCGACGGCCTCAACGTCGTCCTTCCGTGGGAGGCCACCGACCTCGCCACCCAACTCAAGGAACGCGGCTACCTACCCGTGCACGTCGACATCTCCGAGCTCCGCAAGTCCGGCGGCGGCCCCAAGTGCTGCACCCTGGAGATCAGGGGCTAGAGCTTGGCAGTCCCGCCTCTCCGGAATTTTGACCTTGGGGTGCGTCCCGGGGACGGTGCGGTTGGCAGGTTGATTGTGGCTGAGTGCCGTCACGGTCCCCTGAGGTTGCGTGGGTCGGGGCGAGGCTCTCCAAGCCCTTGGCGTCTCAGAGCTTGGCGGCCTCGGGGATCACCCGTTCGCCCATGATCTCGATCCCGCCAAGTTGCCAGACGTCGGGGAGGTTGCCGATGACGGTGGTGAACCCGAGCTCGGCGAACTGGCCGAGCTGGTCGAGGATCTGGCCGACGCCCGCGCCGTTCTCGCCCGGCTGGAACGGGTAGTAGACCGTCTTCTCGATCGTGTCGTAGTCGCGGCCCTCGCGTTCGCAGTGCTCACGGAGCACGTCGAGCTTGTGGGCGAGCTCGGGCGTGGGAAACAGGTTGCAGGCGTCCGCGTACTTGGCGACCAGGCGAAGCGTCTTCCGCTCGCCGCCACCGCCGATCATGATCGGCGGGTGCGGGCGGGTGAGCGGGGCCGGCACGTCCAGCGGTCGCTCGAGCTGATAGTGCTTGCCGTGGAACGGGGTCTCGTCGGCCGACCACATCCGCAGGCAGATCTGCAGCGCCTCCTCCAGCCGCTCGAACCGCTCGGCCGTGGGCGGGAACGGCACGCCGAGCCCGCGCGACTCCTCCTCGTTCCACGCCGCCCCGATGCCCAGCCACGCACGGCCGCCGGAAAGCACGTCCAGGGTGCTGATGATCTTGGCGAGCAGCCCGGGATGCCGGTAGACCACACCGGTGATCACCGTGATCAGCTTGGCCCGCTTCGTATGCGCGGCAAGGAAACCAAGCGTGGTGTACGCCTCGAGCATGTCATGCTCGGGCGGCCCGACCACCGAGATCTGGAAGTAGTGGTCCATCACCGCGAGCAGGTCGAATCCGGCCTCGTCCGCGGTCCTGGCGATCGCCGCCAACTCGGCGCCCATCGCTGCCGGCCCGTTCGGCCAGGTGAAATCGGGAACCTGCAAGCCAATTCGCATGCCGCACAGCGTATGTTCTGGAGTGCGCTCCAGCTCAAGGGGTGGCAGGTAGCTGTCAACCGCGGACGAGCATGGTCAGTGCGTGGGCCAGCCCGGTGCTGCCGGTCGATCCGGTCGCCAGCCGGCGCAGTTGCATCCCGGCGACCATCGCCACCACCGGACCCGCCAGCTTCTCCGGCTCGGGCAGGCGGAGCCCCTGCAGGACGCTCACGGCCACTTCGTCGTACGCGGCGAAGCACTCGGCCGCCGCGTCCCGCAGCGTGGTGTCCCGGCCGGCGTGCACGAACAACTCCAGTGGAGCGATCTCCTCGCGCCCGAACGTGATGCTCTCCGCGACCTGCTCCGCCAACTCGGCGGCGTACTCCAGCGACAGGACCTCACCCCGCCGCGACTCCGCGAGCACGGCCAACCGCTCGGTCTCTTCCCGCACGAACATGCGCAGGGCCTCGCGCAACATCTCCTGCTGCGAGTCGAAGTGGTAGGTGATCGATCCGAGCGACACCTCGGCCTCGCGTGCGATCCGCCGGTTGGTCACCCCGCCGATGCCGTCCGAGCCGATCACCCGCAGCACGGCACGCAGGATCGCCCTCCTGGTCGGGCTCATCGCGGCGGCCTCCGCTCGTGCCACCGCTCAACCTGTTCCAGTTGCGCGGCAAGGGAGATCAGCAGCTCCTCGCTGTCGGCCGGCCCCAGCAGCTGCACCCCGAGCGGCAGTCCCTCGCGGGTCAGCCCGGTCGGCACGCTCATTCCCGGCCAGCCCAGCACGTTCCACGGCCAGGCGTACGGGCAGGCCGAGATCACCGCGCGGTCGGTCGCCCAGCCGCGCAGCCCGTCGATGGCCCCGACCCGCAACGGTGGCGTGGCCGTGGTCGGCGTCAGCACCACGTCCACCCGGTCGAAGATCCGCCCCGCCCGCCGCTGGAAGTAGCCGAGCGTGCTCCGTGACATCCGCAGCGCCGGACCCTGCAACCAGCGGCCGGCCCGGGCGGCGTCCCGGGTGCGCACGTCGAGCAGTGCGGCATCGGGAACGCTGCGATACCAGTCGTGCACGCCGGCAAGGGATCGCGGCAGGAAGTTGAACCCGATCACGCCGTAACGCGGATCGCCGACGACGATCTCGTGGCCGAGCTCGCCGAGCACTCGTGCGATCCGCACGGTCGCGGCCCGGACCTCCGGATCCAGCGTGACCCCGCGCACGCCGGTGAACGCCGGGCGCAGCGACAACGCGACGCGCAACCGTCCCGGCGGCCGGTCCGCGGCCGGCCGGAACACCGGATTCGCGTTGCCTGCCAACACGTCCAGCAGCAGCGCGGCGTCCGCGACGGTGCGCGCCAGCGGCCCGCTGGTGGTGATGCCGTTGAACAGCTCCGTGGCCGGCCACGGGTCCAACCGGCCGCGCTGCGGCTTGATCCCGACAAGATGGCTCCACGCCGCGGGAATCCGGATCGAGCCGGCGCCATCCGAGCCGACCGCGGCCGGCACCACACCCGCGGCGACCGCGGCCGCCGACCCACCGGATGACCCGCCCGGGGTGTGCTCGAGGTTCCACGGGCTGCGGGTGACGCCGAACGCCTCGCCCTCGGTGACCGGCCAGAGCCCGAACTCCGGCGTGTTGGTCTTGCCGACGATCACCGCGCCGGCCTCCCTGATCAGCCGGACGAGCTCGCAGTCCCGCTCCCGCACCGGAAAGTCGCCCGCGCAGCCGAACGCCGTGGGCTCGCCGGCGATGTCCACGTCGTCCTTGATCGCGATCGGCACGCCGAGCAGCGGCCGGCGCTCCCCGGCCGCCAGCCGGCGGTCCGCCTCGGCGGCCTCGGCGAGCGCGGCCTCCGTCCGCACCCGGCGGAACGCGTTCAGCGTCGGCGCGGTCTCCTCGATCCGCGCCAGCGCGTCGGTGACCAGCTGCTTGGCCGACACCTCGCCACGGGCGAGCTGCCCGGCCAGCGCCTCCAAGCCGGCGAATTCAGGGGTCATCTTACTTTCCACATCTGTTCGTTCGAACGAACAGTACCAGGTTTGAATACCCACCTCGGTGCGGGCGAAGATGGTGACGATGAGTGCGAACGCAGCGCAGGCGCGGGTTCACCGGCCGCAGGTGAAGCTGTGGCGGGTGCCGGTGCGCCGGATCGAGCGGGTCACCCCGCGGATGGCCCGGGTCACCGTCGGTGGTGACGACCTCGCCGACTTTGCCGGCGCCGGCACCGACCAGAACGTGATGCTCTACTTCTATCCGGACGGCGTGCGGCTGCCCGAGCCGCTCACCCTGGAGTCGGCCCGTGCCCTGTGGTCCAAGGCCCGGCCGATGACCAGGACGTACACCGTCGCCCGGCACGACCCGGACGCCTGCGAGATCGACTTCGACTTCGTGCTGCACGCGGCGGACGGCCTGGGCTCGGGCTGGGCACAGCGGGCCCGGCCGGGCGATCCGCTGATCTTCGTCGGCCCGTCGCCCGCGTACCGGCCGGACCCGGACGCCGGCACATACCTGCTGGCCGGCGACGAGACCGCGCTGCCGGCCATCGCGGCGATCCTGCGGGAGCTGCCGGCCGCGGCCCGGGCCCGGGTGCTGGTCGAGGTGGCCGGCGCCGACGAGGAGCAGCCGCTGCCCACCGCCGCCGACGCCGAGATCACCTGGCTGCACCGGGACGGCCGCCCCGCCGGCCGGCCCGACCTGCTGGACGGCGCGGTCCGCGGGCTGGACCTGCCGGCCGGGACCACCGAGGCGTGGGTGGCCGGCGAGCGCTCCGCGGTGCTCGCGGTGCGCCGGCACCTGCTCGACGAGCGCGGCCTGCCCCGGCACCGGGTCCGGCCGACCACCTACTGGCGGCACGGCCAGAGCGGGAACTGATCGATAAGAAACCCCTGGTTAGGAACTTCCCCCCGGCCGGAATCGTTGCCGGAGAAGTAGAACAATCGACCACCACGGAGGCGCCGGGACGTGCACAGGCACTACAACGGGGTGAAGACGGCGCTCCTGCTCGGCAGCCTGAGCGCCTTCGTCCTGTTGGTCAGCTCGCTCTTCGGCCGCACCGCGCTGATCATCGGGTTCGGCCTGGTGCTGTTCATGAACGGCTACGCCTACCTCAACTCCGACCGGATCGCGCTCCGGGCGATGTGTGCCCAGCCGGCGTCGCAGGCCACCCACCCCGCCATGTACCGGATCGTGCGCGAGCTGGCCACCGCCGCCCGGCAGCCCATGCCGCGGCTCTACATCAGCCCCACGCTCGCCCCGAACGCGTTCGCCACCGGCCGCAACCCGCGTAGCGCGGCGATCTGCTGCACCACCGGCATCCTCGAGCTGCTCGACGAGCGCGAGCTGCGCGCCGTGCTCGCCCACGAGCTGTCGCATGTGTACAACCGCGACATTCTCATCTCGAGCATCGCCGGCGCACTGGCCAGCGGCATCAGCGTGCTGGCCAACCTGGCGCTCTTCGCCGGACTCTTCGGCGGTTCCGATGACGACCGGCCCAACCCGCTGGCCATACTGCTGCTCGCGGTGCTCGGCCCGGTCGCCGCCGGCGTCGTGCAGATGGCCGTCAGCCGCTCCCGGGAGTACCAGGCCGACGAGTCCGCCGCCCGCCTCACCGGCGACCCGCTCGCGCTGGCCTCCGCCCTGCGCAAGCTCGACGCCGGCACCCGCGCCGCGCCGCTGGCCCCGGAGCCGGCCCTGGTCTCCCAGTCCCACCTGATGATCGCCAACCCGTTCCGCCCAGGTGAGCGGGCCGCCCGCCTCTTCTCCACCCACCCACCGATCGCCGACCGCATCCGCCGCCTCGAGGACATGTAATGGCTCGGTCGTGCTCGCGGCCTTGATCCGG
>NZ_DASYTH010000329.1:0-3315 GCF_036002505.1 Actinophytocola sp.
AACGCCGCGCGGCGACCAGCGCCCCCAGGGTGGTGAACACCAGGATCCACACGGCGAAGCTGAGGTCGTCGCGCATGCTCTTGTGCAGGTCTGGCAGCACGGCCGGGACCTGGGCGGAGCGACTGTAGGCACCGCCGTAGACCCCGGCCAGCACGCCGCCTGCTGCCAGGGCGACCGACAGCCCCCACAGCGACCAGGCAGCCCGGGCTGCGGTCCGGCGGGTCATGGCGGCCTGCTGCGGCAGCGCCCCCACCGTTCAGCTGTAGGTGGCCGCGAGCTGCCGAGGAAGGCAAGCGCGACGGGGCCGACGCCACGGTGTGGCCGCTCAGCGTGCCGGCTGGTCGGCCAGGATGCAGCCGCCACCATCATCGTCTCCCGCTACGGGCGCGGAATCCGTCCGCGTTCCGCATGACCCTACCGCTCGACCGTCCCGGGACCGTTACGAACATCGTCACCGCAACGCGGCAATGACACTTAAGAAACAATTCGCGTTTGGAACGAATGCCGCGAAACGCTAGTATGCGTCATGGCCTACAACTTCCTGCGCGGCGACCGCGACCAGCCGTTCCTGCTGCCTCCCGACCTTCGAGACTGGCTGCCCCAAGACCACCTCGCCTGGTTCGTGCGCGACGTGACAGATCAGCTCGACCTGGCGCCGTTCCTGCGCGGCTATCGGGCCGATGGGCACGGCCATCCCGCCTACGACCCCAAGACCCTGCTGGGCGTGCTGGCGGCACACGGCCGCCCAGCCAGTGGTTAGCCCGGCGACCACCTGAGCCACGCTCCAGGAGGGGACGCAGCCACCGCGGCGGGCGCCGTCCACCCGGCGGGAGCGGCCACCGCGACGCTCCCCGACCCGAGAAGCCGCTGACGACCTGCACGCTCCGCCTTTGCGCAACAGGCTCAGATCGCCCAGAACTTGAACGTCTGTGGGCCAGGATCGACGAAGATGGTGAACACCACCCGCCAGTCTGCGTCCTCCGGGCCACCGGTGCCGATCTGTCCACTACCCTCGAGCGATCAGGCCGGCCAGGTCGTTACCCGCAGGCGTCGATCGGCCACGGCTTGACCCGTTCGACCTCGAATGAGAGCGTCTCGGCACCGGCATCCGCCCGGAGGAGGGGTCTATGCGCTTGTTCCGCGTCCTGCTCATCGTGCTGCTTCTCGCGCTCGGGGTGGCGCCCGCTTCGGCGGCAACGACCAGCGTGGACGTCGTGGCGTCCGGGCTCGACAGCCCGCGGCATCTGGCGTTCGGGTCGCGAGGGGACTTGTTCGTGGCGGAGTCTGGCCGGGGTGGCAGCGGGCCGTGCTTCTTTGGTGGTGAGGGTCCCGCGTGCATGGGCGCCACGGGCGCGGTGACGAAGATCGACCGGTGGGGCCACCAGTCGCGGATCGCCGAGGGCCTCGCCTCGTACGCGAACACGCCGGACAACACGAACGCCATCGGCCCGCACGGCATCACGGTGCTCGGTGCCGATCGCGTCTATGTCACCAACGGCGGGCCTACGGAACCCAAGGACGCGTCCGGCTCGCCGATCTCCCGGGACACCCTGGCCGCGCAGAACCCGGTCGCGGACCTCTTCGGCCGACTGCTGCTGATCCGGCACCACGAGAAGATCCGGAAGGTCGCCGACCTCTGGGCGTTCGAGCGCGACGTGAACCCGGATGCGGCGGTCGGCAACCCAGCGGTCGACTCCAACCCCGTCGACGTCCTCTTCGACCGCGGGCGCTTCGTGGTGGCCGACGCGGGCGGCAACGCGATCGACGTCGTGAATCACAGGGGTGGCGTCTCGAACCTGGCGGTGTTCGCCAACCGCCCGGTTCCCAACCCGTTCGGCGGGCCGGAGATCCCGATGCAGGCCGTGCCCACGTCGGTCGTCGTGGGGCCGGATCGCCAGTACTACGTCAGCCAGCTCACCGGCTTCCCGTTCCCGCCCGGCGGCGCCAACGTCTACCGCGTGAATCCGCGCACCGGAGCAGTGACCGTCTTCGCGAGCGGATTCACGAACATCATGGACCTCGCGTTCGGGACGAATGGCACGCTGTACGTGCTCGAGATCGACCACGATGGGCTGCTGGGAGGGTCTACCGATGGCGGCCTCTTTGCCGTGTCCCCTGACGGGACGAAGCGGCAGATCGCCCTGGCCCCCGGGACGCTCACCATGCCCGGCGGCATCGCCATCGGCAAGGATGGGCTCTACGTCACCAACAACGCAGGCTCGCCCGGCGGCGGGCAGGTGCTGCGCATCCGGACGAGCTGACGCGCGCCACCTCACCCGCCGGCCGCCACCTTCCGCTCGAGGGAGACCCACGGATCGGGAATACGGGCTGCCATGGCCGCGCTGTCGTCGTCAGGAATCAGCTCGGAACGGCAGTCGGAATCGAGGGTGGCATGGGCGAGAGGCTGAAGGGTCCCGATGCCGCGGCACTGGCGAGCTTGCGGAGGGCCGACCCGGTGATCGCCGCGCTGATCGACGCCAACCCGGAGTTCGACCCGGACGCCTGGCTGGAGCAGCTGCCGGTGATGGACGCCTTCGGCGTCCTGATCTTCCAGGTGATCGGCCAGCAGCTTTCCGTGGCGGTCACGCGGACGATGCTCGGCCGCCTGATGGACCGCTTCGGCGGACGGCTGCCCACGCCCGACCAGCTGCTGGCCGCCGACCCCGAGGACGTCCGCGCCGCCGGGCTCTCGCGCCGCAAGGTGCAGACGCTGCGTGAGCTCGCCGAGCGGTTCGTCGACGGCCGGCTCAGCCCCGCCGAGCTGGAGCGGCTCCCCGACGAGGAGGTGGTGGCGCGCCTCACCGAGGTCTCGGGAGTCGGCCGCTGGACCGCCGAAGGGTTCCTCGCGATCGCCCTCCACCGCGACGACGTGGTGCTCCCCGGGGACCTCGCGCTCCGCAAGGCGATCCAGCGCGCCTACGGGCTCGACCACCTCCCCAGCCAGGCCGAGGTGGTGGCCATCGCGGAGGCGTGGCGACCGCACCGCAGCCTGGCCGTGAGCTACCTCTTCGCCTCCGCGTACGGCGCCTAGCCCGGCTGCCGGCGGTGCCACCACGTCACGGCGCAATCCGGCGTGGATGGCACGCATGAAGCCGAGTTCTCCTTCCTCGGAGACTCGAGGCGTCGAGCTGTCGGATCGGGTGGTTCACCGATCGTCGTATCTTCGTCAGCACCACCTAGCCAGGAGCACGAACCCATGAGGTACATGATGTTCGTCGTCGTCGACCCGGACGCAGCCGCCGAGGCCGAGCCGTCAGAGGACGACCTGACCATCGAGCAGTGGCTGGCCGACGTCGAAGGCCGGGGGAAGCGCGT
>NZ_DASYTH010000330.1:0-2740 GCF_036002505.1 Actinophytocola sp.
AACGAGACGACGGCCGACGCTCCCGGCCGCACCGCGGTGTGGCGCGACTCGCTCGGCCGAATGAAGGGCCATTGGCTGACCGGAACCGGGTTCAACACGTTCGCCCTGAGCATGAGCCGCACGACACCGTGGCCGCTTCCGAAAGGGGCGACCCCGTGGCCGGAAGAGATCGAGTCGGCAGTTCGCGCGGGCGAACGCCCGGGGACCCGCACGCTCACCGAGCTCCGGGACCTGGCCTGGTACCGCGAGGCGCACAACGATTACGTCCAGACGCTGGTTGAGACGGGGATTCCCGGTCTTGCCATCGCGCTGTGGGCCGCGGTGGCCGCTCTCGGCGCCGTGCGCCGCGATCCTTGGCTCCTCGCCGCGGTAGCCGCGGTGCTGATGCACGCCTTCGTGGACTTCGACCTGCAGATCCCGGCGATTCCGGTGCTGCTGGTATGCCTGATTGCGATGCGGCCGGAGGCGCCGCCCTCCTGACACAGCCCGGCGATGCAGACGAACAGCACCGTGATGGCGGGGATCTGGAGGTCGAAGTCGACCACGACGTGCAGCAACACCCCGGCCAGGGCGGCCATCACCCAGGGCTCCAGACGCGCCGCCTTGAGCACACGAACCGCAGCCCAGACAGCGACGATCAGCCCCGCCGCCCCGCACTCCACGGCGACCTGGACATAGTCGTCGTGCGCTTCCCGATACCACACGATGGCCGGTATCTGGGACGGCGTGCGGTAGCCGATCATTGCCTCGACTCGCGCGGCCTCGGCGATGGCGCTCGACCCGGGCGTTGCTCCCACGGGCAGTCGCCAGGGCGTGGCCCGGCTGGTCGCCAGCCCAAAGGTATTGAAGCCGTAGCCCGTCAACCAGGCGCGACGGAGCATCCCCAGTGACTCCCGCCAGACGACGGTGCGGCCGGCCGAATCGGCGGCGCTCGCCCGGAACCGCACCTCGAGCCGGCCCAGGCCGAACCACGTGATCGCCATCAGCCCCAGCGCGACGGCAAACAGCCACGGAGACACTCCGCGCTGGCGCCGCAGACCGATGCCGGCCAGGACGAGGCCCAGCACGAAGGCGAGGATTCCCCCGCGGGACGTGCTGGCGACGAGGGCGGAGATGCTGGCCAGCGCCGGCACCACCGCCAGCATCAACCCGGCTCCCTCCGGGCTGGCCAGCGCGACCAGCCGGCGCCTCGAGTTCGGCCGCGCTCCCACGCGCCACTGGTAGTGGCGATGCGATCGCGCGAGGACGGCCAGGGCCATCGGCGCCACCAGCAGCATGTAGCCGGCGAAGTGATTGCGGTTGACGAACGGGCCGAAGAAGGTCTCGCTCTCGATGGGGGCGAAGATGCCGTAGATCAGCCTCGCGTTGACGGCCACCTGCCCCAGCGCCACCAGGGCGAGAGCCAGGCCGAGGAGTGCCACGAAGCTCTGGAAGCGCCGTCGGGCCTCACCGCGGTCCAGCGCGGCGACCGCCCCGACGTGCAAGAGGAGCGCGGCCACCAGAAAGGCGGCGCCGCGCAACGTGCTCTCCGCGTCCACGGTGATCGGCGCCCACGCACCTGATTCCGCGACCGAGATCACACCGCGGCCGGCGTTGAGAGCCGTGGCCCACCCGGGCGGCAGCGGCACCAGTTGCGCAATCACCAGCGTGAGGAACACGACCCCGGGCAGCAGCAGGGGACCAGGAGGCAGGAGCGGGCGCTCCAGATCGAAGCTCCAGTCCGTGCGGCCGTATTCCGCGGGGCTGTCCAGCACGAGCCATCGCCCCGAGGGGTGGAAGGCAAAGCGCTGCCGCCCGATCAGCCGGCGGAGGCGTCTGATCGCGAGCGCCCGGTAGACGAGAAGGGCGGCGATGCCGGCGCAGGCGTACCAGAGAGGCCAGTAGGCCCACGGGTGCACCGAACCGATCGCCGCGACCGATCCGGCGATGACGACTCCGAGTGCGACCTCCAGGAGAATCGAAGCCGCACGCAGCCGGCGCGCAGCCGAGATCGCCACCGGGTCGGAGACCGGCTCGTTCTCTTTCGTCGGGCTCGCTACCTAACGCGAGGGCGATGGCTGGCAGCCTGGACGCGGATCAAGCGTGCAGGGCGTGCCCGGAGGGAACCTGCCGTTATCGTTCGGCTTGCCCTGGGTCGCCACCGCGGTCCCTACGCCGACAGCCACCGCCGCCGTCGCCACGGCAACGGCGGTGCTCATGCCAAGGATCCCCCCCGCGGCCGCGACGCCGCCGACCGCCCCCGCGACTGTGGCGCCCACGCCGGCGGCGGCCAGCGCCGCCCCGGCCAGCACGCGCGAAATCCCGGTGAACCCTGCGGCCGGAGCCGTCGCGCCACTTTCGGAGAAGATGGTCAACTGCGTGGTGTTCGGGTCGATCGGCGCGGGCCGCAACCCGGCGGGACAGGCCACTGCGTCTGGCACGACCCCGGCGATGCTCTCCGCCGACCGGCCGAGGACGCCACCCCTGGAGGCCGCCTCGACATAGAAGGTAATTGGGCCGGCATTGAGTTGAGGACGGGGCAGGCTTGCCACGTAGCGGTCGCCCTGTGGCTCCGCCACGATGTAATAGAGGTCCGGGCTCAACGCCGAGCGGAAATAGACCCGAACGTCGGCGACACTCGACGAGGGCGCGACTGTCGCCTCGATCTGCGGGGACTGGTCGGCTATCATGCACCCGACGGGCTCATGGCTGACGTGGAGGCTGCCAGTGGATGGGGCAACCGGCCCTGCAGCCGCCGCGG
>NZ_DASYTH010000331.1:0-23615 GCF_036002505.1 Actinophytocola sp.
GTGGTCTCCAGGATCGCCGCCTGCACCAGCTCGTGCCGGAACTCCAGCAGCTTTCCCTGCCAGCGCAGCGTTCCGGTGAACACGCCGTCCCGCATCGTCCACTTGGGAATGTCCAGCGCGTCGAGCACGGTGCCGAGCAGGGTCGGGTCCACCCGCGGGCCGATGGTGGCGGCCGCCTCGAGGGCGGCGCGGGTGTCCGGGGCGACCCGGCTGAGCCGCGCGAGCACGGCCTCCCGCACGGTGGCCGGGACCTCGTCGTCGCCGCTGGCCAGGATCGCGTTGATGAAGAACGGGTTCCCGCCGGTGCGCTCGAAAACGTACTGCGCGTTCGCGCCGTCCCCGACCAGTGATCCGGTCGCCTCCCGGGAGAGCGGCCGTAGCGTCAGCCGGGTCACGCCGGGCGTGGTGGCGAGGTCGCCGAGCAGCACCGTGAGCGGCGCCGGCGCCTCGTCGTCCCGGAACGTGACGACCAGCAGCGCGCGCAGCCGGTGCACCCGGCGGGCCAGGAACCGCAGCAGGTCCAGCGTGGCCTGATCGGCCCAGTGCACGTCCTCGAAGATCACCAGGCCCGGTGTGTCCACTGTGGACATCAGGCCGAGCACGGTGGCCAGCACGTCACCGCGGGCCGGCGCGCCGTCGAGGATGTCCGGCAGCATGTCCAGGAGCGGGCCGAGCGGGCGCGGGGTCTCGAGTGGATCGCAGGCGCCCAGCCAGTGCTCGCCGGCGAGCTGCGCCACGTGCCGGACCAGCGTCGTCTTCCCGATCCCGGCCTCGCCGCCGAGCAGCACAAGGCCGCCGCGTCCCTCGGCCGCCGCGGCCACCCCGGCCAGCAGCTCGGCGATCGGCTCGTCCCGTTCCAGCATCGCCACGCGCCAGACAGTACCCAGGATCACCCGGGGCGCGGCGGGCCTTTCTCGATCAGCCGGTGGTAGGTGGCGGCCTTGTCCAGAGTGTCGTCGAACGGCACCCGCTCGTCCCACCAGGTGGCGCCCGCGCCGGCCAGCGCGGCCACGGTCTCCGGGTCGCCGCGGCCGCCCACGACCAGGTCGAACGGCCCGGTGCCGGTGCGGACCTCGGCGAGGAACGCGGCCAGCTCGCGGACCTCCTCCGGGGTGGGCGGGGTCTGGCTGCGGTAGGCCGGGAACAGCGGCACCGCTCCGTCCCAGCGGGCCGCGCGGCGGAACGGGGCCCGGGTCGGCCAGCGCCCGGCGATCCAGACCGGAACGTCCTGCTTCGGTAGCAGCTGGACGTCCTCGATCGCCGTGTGGTTGCCGTGGTAGAACACCGGCTCCCCGTTCAGTAACAGGTGCAGCGCGGTTAACCCCTCGTCCAGCCGCTCGGCCAGGACCTTGAGGTCGGTCGGCTCGCCGAAGCTGCCGAACTCGTCCTCGGCCGGTGCGCCCAGGCCGGCACCGAAGATCATTCGGCCGCCGGTGAGGGTGTTCAGCGTGCTGATCTCCCGGGCGAGCTTGGCCGGCCGGCGCCGGGCGACGGGCGTGACCAGCGGCCCGAGCGTGAGCCGGGTGGTCACCATGCCGGCCGCGGCCAGCAGGATCCACGGGTCGCCGAACGGCCGGCCGCCGAACCCCCGATGGTGCACGTGGTCCCAGACGAAGAGGCCGTCCCAACCGGCCTCCTCGGCGGCGACGGCCAGGTCGGCGACGGTCCGGGGGTCGGCCAGCTCGCCGAAGTTGGGCAGGTTGAGCGAGTACCGCATGGGCGCGATGGTGCCTCAGGGGTACGACAGTGCGCTGATGGCGGCCTTCCTCGCGCTGGGCGTGAGAAAGGCCGCCTTCATCGCACCCGCTCCCGCAGCAGGAGCAGCGCGTACGCCGCCACCGACTGCGCGTCGGTGATCTCGTTGGTACGGATCATGGTTTCGAACTCGGTGCGGCTGAACCACGCCGTGCGCATGTCCTGCTCCTCGAGCTCCCGCTCCGGGCCCCCCTCGGTGAGCCCGGTCGCCAGGAACACCCGCCCGCGCTGGCTCGACATGCCGGGCGCCACATCGAGCAGGCCGAGCTCCTCGATGTGCGCCGCGCGCAGCCCGGTCTCCTCGCGCAGCTCCCGGGCGGCCAGCGTCAGCGGGTCCGGGTCGGCCAGGCCCGGCGCGGTGCCCTGCGGGAACTCCCAGCGCCGCAGACCGAGCGGGTACCGGTACTGCTCGACCAGCATGAACCGCGCCCCGTCCCACGGCATGACCAGCGCGTAGTCCGGTTTGTCCACGACGCCGTACACCCCGTCCGACCCGTCCGCCCGCCGGACCGCGTCTTCGCGCACCGTCATCCACGCGTTCGCGTACACCTGCCGCGTCGTCAGGGCTTCCATGCCGGCGATCATCCCAAAGCCATCGCCTCGCAAGCTCGGCGCCGGAGCGGTGTTCGATGGTTCGCTCGCAAGCCCGCTCACGCAGGCCCGCTAACCTCCCTGCCGTGCGCCTCGTCATAGCCCGCTGCCAGGTCGACTACGCCGGCCGCCTCACCGCCCACCTGCCCATGGCCACCCGGCTGCTGCTCGTCAAGGCGGACGGCTCCGTCTCCATCCACTCCGACGACCGCGCCTACAAACCCCTCAACTGGATGAGCCCCCCATGCTGGCTCACCGAAAACGGCGACACCTGGACCGTCGCCAACAAATCCGGCGAGCAGCTGATCATCGAAATCGCCGAGATCCTCCATGACACCACGCACGATCTCGGCCCCGAACCCGGCCTCGTCAAGGACGGCGTCGAAGCCCACCTCCAGCAGCTTTTGGCCGAACACATCGCCACCCTCGGCGAGGGCTTCACCCTGATCCGCCGCGAATACCCCACCCCCATCGGCCCCGTCGACATCCTCTGCCGCGACCACTCCGGCACCACCGTCGCCGTAGAAATCAAACGCCGCGGCGAACTCGACGGCGTCGAACAACTCACCCGCTACCTCGACCTCCTCAACCGCGACCCCCTGCTGGCCCCCGTCCACGGCGTCTTCGCCGCCCAACAGATCAAGCCCCAGGCCCGCACCCTCGCCGAAGACCGCGGCATCCGCTGCGTCACCCTCGACTACGATGCATTGCGCGGCATGGACTCCGACGAGTTCCGGCTGTTCTAGCGAAGTTGGTGGTTTTCCGAATACTCCGCCATCTCAGGGCAAATGACCGTATGTAAGGCCAAATGACCCTGGTTGGTTGCCGGCATTCGAGCGCACTATATGTATATGACTGACACTTCGGCTGTCGGCTCTCAGCAGAGTGGATCCAGTCTGGGAGCCAAGCTCATCGCCGCCCTGTCCACATCCGAAGCGAACGACCCGTGGCTCGACGGCCGTGACGATCCCGAACTTGTCCTGGGCGACGTGATCGATGACGCGCTCACAGATCCGGACATCGCCGACGACCTGAAGTCGATCTGGGAGTTCCGCGACGATAAGGATCGCGCGGTCAAGGTGCGGGAAAGCCTCGAGGAGAGCAAGAACGCCATCTTCGCGGCCGGCGCCAATGAAGAGACGATCTACCGTCAACTGGCTAGCCTCGCGCGGCCCGCCACCCAGGGAAAGCTGGGTGGCGCCGGGCGGCCGCTGGAATTGTGGCTGCGGTGGGTACCGTCCGTTTTGCTCTGGATCGCAGCGGTTGGCCTGGCTCTCTACTGGTTGGGACTCGCGGTGGGCCACGCGCCGGTGTGGGGTCTGGTCACGGCCGCGGCGGGGTTGGCAATCACCGTCGGCGCGGTTGTCTACCTTGTACGCCCGGCGGTGCGGCACGAGGCCGCCACCGTCCTGTTCGGGCTGGCGTTGGCCTACGTTTTCTTCCATGGCGGGCTCAATATCTGGGTTGCCAGCGGCGGCAGCCTCGTCACGGCACTCTTTTTCCGCAAGCTCGCCATGCGCGCCATGTACATCTATTACTCGGTGGCGATCGGGCCGGCGGAGGCCCGGTTGACCTCGTCGAAGGAGATCGGCGCCGCGGCCAGGGACGCATTCGACAGGTGGCGCTCGGCACTCCGCACTCACGGTGTCATGCCCGCCCTGACGACGCTGATCAACGAACGGTTGGAGGATCAGTATTCGACCAGGCTTCGGTATCGAACCGAGTTTCTGTCCCGGCCGGCGCCGGATGGCAAGCTGCACCAGCGCACCCCGGTGGGGCGGCAGCTCGTCGAGCTGTTCGGGACACTCCGCAGCGGTAGCTTCGCCATTTCCGGTACGCGGGGCGCCGGCAAGTCAGATCTGATCGCGGCGTTCTGCCGCGGTACGTATCAGAAATCCCGGCGGCGCGACGTCGTGGTCGCGGTGTCCGCGCCGGTGGTATACCAGCCCGCGGATTTCATGCTGTACCTGCACGCGGAGTTGTGCGACCAGGTCATCAGCTATGTCAAGATCCGCGATGGCGGTGCCGTGGAACAGGTGAACCGGCGAAGGGAGACGGATCGCCGCCGGTTGCTCAGGTTCCTGGTGAACCGACCGACGCTCGCCGGCTGGGCCGCCGTGCTGTACCGGGCGTACAAGCGCAAGGACGAGATTCGGTACCTGCTGACGTTCGGCAGCGAGATCTCCGGCCAGTTGGGGCTCGGGACCAGTCATCTCGGTGGGAAGGCATCGGTCAGCAGGGCCGAGCAGCCGCGGACCTACCCGCAGATCGTGAACCGGTTGCGCCGGGATCTGGAGTTCGTCGCCGAGCGCCTGGTCAAGCTGGACGGCGCCGAGGACGGGCAGGCGCCGAGGCTGATCATCACCATCGACGAGCTGGATCGCATCCAGTCCGGCGAGCTGGCACTGCAGTTCATCAACGAGATCAAGGCGATCTTCCGGGTGCCGAACTGCTACTTCCTGGTGTCCGTCTCCGAGGACGCGCTGCAGGATTTCGAGCTCGCCGCGATGGGCATGCGGACCGCGATCGACAGCGCCTTCGACGAGGTCCTGTGGGTCGACTATCTCGACTACGACCTGTCCAGGAAGCTGTTGAACAACTACGTCGTCGGGCTGTCCGAGCAGTTCATGGCTTTTGCCTATGTGCGGTCCGGTGGTCTGGCCCGGCAGCTGGTGCGGACCGCGCGTGAGCTCATCAACTGGGCAGCCCAGAGCCCCTCCCTGTCGTCGGTGGTGGGCAAGCTCGCCGAGTCCGATCTTCGCCGGGTCAGCACCGCGGTCAAGGGCTCGTTGACGAAGGTGTCCGACCGAGGCTCGGTCGCGGCCCTGGTGCGGGCGCTGGACGACTACCCGGAGGGTGAGCTCAGCCAGCAGGTGCTGATGGACTATGCCGACCGGCTGGTCAACTGCAACATCGGCGTTGACTCGGGCGCGCGTGACCTCCGCGACACCATGGCCGCGCGGACGCTGTACCTGGCCACCATGATCGGCGTGTTCTCCTCCGACCTCGACGACAAGCGCGTGAAGAAGGGGACCGAGCCTGCCGTGCCCGGTGAGAGCTTCAACGCGCTCGCCCGGGTGCGCCGCTATTTGGGGGTCAACCCGCAGGCGGCGATGGAGCTGCTCGGCGACTTCCGTCAGCACTGGGGCATGGCCAGGGTCGACCTCACCCCGCTCAACGCGACTGCGGCCGACGGGAACGGTCACGCCGCGCCGTCCGTTGCGGAGGTTCAGGCGATCGTGTCGGGGGACGACGCGCCCTGACGTCGCTTAGTGGGCGCCAGGCGAACAGGGTGAGGGCGGTGGCACCGGCGGTGCCGAGCCAGAAGGGGGCGGTGAGGCCGAAGGAGTTGGCGACGATGCCGCCCAGTGCCGCGCCGAGGAGCATGCCGGCGGTGGAGAGGAAGCGGTAGGCGCTGTGGATGCGGCCGAGCATGTCGGGGGGTGCGAGGGACTGCCGCAAGGACGCGGTGAGGGTGGACCAGACGGTCAGGTGGAGGCTGAGGACAGCGAGCACAGCGCCGGCGACGATCACGTTCGTGGTCAGGGCGAGGGCGAGTTGGGAGAGGGTTTCGATGATCAGGCCGGCGCGGAGGGTGCGGCCGGAGCCGAGGAGGGCGGCGATCCGGGGAGCGAGGAGGCCGCCGGCGATGCCGCCGGCGGCGATGGTGGTGAGCAGCAGGCCGTAGCCGACGGAGCCGAGACCGAGGCGTTCCTGGGCGTAGAGCACGAGGATGGCCAGGATGCCGCTGAGGAAGATGTTGGAGACCGTGGTCGAGATGCCGAGGTTGCGGAGCAGGGAGTGGTGCAGCAGCCACCGGATGCCCTCGCTGACCGCCGCGGGCAGCGGCCGGCGCGTGCCCGGCGCCGGGGCGCCGACGGTGCGGGACAGCGTCAGGCAGAGCACGGCGACCAGGACGAACGCCGCGGCGTCGAGGGTGAACGGCGCCCAGGCGGCCAGCGCGAACAGCGTGCCGCCGAGTGGCGCGGCGAGCAGGTCGCGGCCCAGGGTCCGGGTGGCGTAGAGCCGGCCGTTGGCGCGCTCGAGCGAGCCGGAGCCGACGGTGGCCGGCAGGACGGTGCTGGCGGCGTTCTCGAACAGCACGCCCGCGCAGCCGGCCAGCAGGAACACCCCGTACAGCAGCGGAAGCGCGGCGTGGCCGAGCGCGACCAGCGCGCCGAGCAGGCCGAGTACCGCGACCCGGAGCACCGCGGCGAACGCCATCAGCCGGCGCTTGTCCACCCGGTCGACGACGGCGCCGCTGGGCAGCGTGAGGAGCACCCAGGGCAGCCGCTCGGCGACCATCAACCCGGCGATCAGCACCGGGTCCCGGGTCAGCGCCGCGGCCAGCAGCGGCCCGGCGACCAGCGTGATCCCGTCGCCGACGCTGGAGATCGTGTCGGCGCCCCACAGCTTTCCGAACTCACTGTGTTTCATTGGCTCGCTCCGCTCGCGGGAGCGGGCCCTGACGTGGTGTCTTCCCTCCTGCGCTGCTCACTCCCTCGCTGCCGCTCGGTCGCTGCGCTGCTCGTCAGTCCAGACACCACCGGCCCGCTCATGCAATCGCAGACGTGTGGGAGAGACATCGGTTCGGGGAGGAGCTAATGTCCTAGCGCGATCATCGTTGATCCCGCCCGGGAGGCCGGCCATGAAGAAGATCATCAACGACGCGTCCACTGTGGTCGCCGAGTCGCTGCGCGGGATGGCGCTGGCGCATCCGGATCTGTTGCGGGTGCAGGAGGAGCCGGCGATCGTGGTGCGAAAGGATGCCCCGGTCCCGGGCAAGGTCGCGGTGATCTCCGGCGGCGGCTCCGGGCACGAGCCGCTGCACGGCGGGTTCGTCGGACGCGGCATGCTGGACGCCGCCTGCCCGGGCGCGGTGTTCACCTCGCCGACGCCGGACCAGATGCAGGCGGCCATCGAGGCGACCAACGGCGGCGCCGGCGCGCTGCTGGTGGTGAAGAACTACACCGGCGACGTGCTGAACTTCGAGACCGCCGCGGAGCTGGCCGCCGCCGACGACGTCGAGGTGCGCACCGTGGTCATCGACGACGACGTCGCGGTGAAGGACTCGCTGTACACGGCGGGCCGGCGCGGGGTCGGCGGCACCGTGCTGCTGGAGAAGATCGCCGGCGCGGCCGCCGAGCGCGGCGACGACCTGGCCACGGTGGAACGGCTGGCCACCAAGGTGATCGCGAACGTGCGCTCGATGGGCATGGCGCTCGCCGCGCCGACCGTGCCGCACGTCGGCGAGCCCAGCTTCGACCTGCCCGGCGACGAGATGGAGGTCGGCATCGGCATCCACGGCGAGCCCGGCCGGGCCCGGATGCCGGTGGAGAACGCCGATGGCATCGTCACCCGCCTGCTCGACGCGGTGACCGAGGATCTGCCGTTCGGCAGCGGTGACCGGGTGCTGCTGTTCACCAACTCGATGGGCGGCACCCCGCTGATCGAGCTGTACCTGGCGCACGGCATCGCCGAGCGGCTGCTGGCCGAGCGCGGGATCGCGGTGGAGCGGCGGCTGGTCGGGCCGTTCATCACCAGCCTGGAGATGCAGGGGATGAGCCTGACGCTGCTGAAGCTGGACGACGAGCTGATCGAGCTGTGGGACGCGCCGGTGCACACCGCGGCCCTGCGCTGGGGCGTCTGATGGGGTGCACCGCCGAGCAGGTGGCCGCGGCGCTGCGGGCCGCGGCCGCGGTGGTCGCCGGGCACCGCGACGAGCTGGTCCAGCTCGACCGGGCGATCGGCGACGGTGACCACGGCGAGAACCTCAAGCGCGGCTTCACCGCCATCGTGTCCAAACTGGACGCGTCCACTCCGGACACCCCGAGTGCGGTGCTCAAGCTGGCTGCCACCACGCTGATCTCCACGGTCGGCGGCGCGGCCGGGCCGCTGTACGGCACCGCGTTCCTGCGCGCCGCAACGGCCACCGCGGAAGCCGAGGAGCTGGACGCGGCGTCGGTGGCCAAGGCACTGCGGGCCGCGCTGGAGGGCGTGGTGGCCCGCGGCAAGGCGGAGATCGGCGACAAGACCATGGTGGACGCGCTCGATCCCGCCGTGCGCGCCGCGGAAGCCTTGGGCGACAACGACGTCAGCTCGGTGCTGGCAGTGGCGGCCGAGGCGGCGGCGACCGGCGCCGAGTCGACCGTGCCGCTGGTCGCCCGCAAGGGCCGTGCCTCGTACCTCGGTGAGCGCAGCGCCGGCCACCTGGATCCGGGCGCCCGGTCCACCGCCCTGCTGCTGCGTTCCCTGGCCGACTCCGCGGCGGGGCGACCATGAGCCGGGTCGGGCTGGTCATCGTCTCGCACAGTGCGACGCTGGCCCGCGGGGTGGTGGAGCTGGCCGGCCAGATGGCGCCCGACGTCACGCTGGAACCGGCCGGCGGCACCGCGGACGGCGGGCTGGGCACGGACTTCGAGGCCGTGACCGCGGCGCTGGAGCGAGCGTCGCAGGGTGCCGGCGTGGTGCTGCTCTATGACCTCGGCAGCGCGAAGATGGTCGCCGATCTCGCGGTCGAGGGCCTGGCCGAGCCGGACGGCGCACTGGTGGTGGACGCGCCGCTGGTGGAGGGCGCGGTCGCGGCCGCGGTGGCCGCCCAGGGCGGATCGGACCTGTCGGGGGTCGCGGCGGCCGCGGTCCGCGGCGAGGCCACCGAGGTAGCCGAGCCCACCGCCGAGGAGAGCACGGATCTGTTGCTCACCAACGAGATCGGCCTGCACGCCCGGCCCGCGGCGCTGCTCGCCCGGGCGGTCGCCAATCTGGAAGCGCAGGTCACCGTCGCGTTCGGGGACCGCAAGGCGGACGCCCGCAGCGTTCTCGCCCTGATGGCGCTGGCCGCCCGCGGTGGCGACACCATCACGATCTCCGCCGACGGCCCTCAGGCAACCGAGGCCCTGCAACGAATCCGTGATCTCGCGAGCCGCGACTTCGACGAATAAGCCGTAACTGCGCAAGAGCTCCGTGCGACATTCCCAGTGACGAGACAACTGGGGGAGAACACGATGGTTCGGCTGTTCGCTGCACTGATTCTGCTGACATTGCTGGCCGGGTGTGCCACGCCGGTCACCGGTCCGGCATTGGCCAACGACGCCGCTGCGAGCGAGGCCGCCGAGCCGTTGACCTCCCAGCGCGCGCTCGGCGATTACCCGTCGCTCGACTACTGCAGCCTCATGGATCAGAACGCGTTTCCGAAGCGGCTCGGACTGATCGCGGTGTATCCGCATGGCTCCTACGACTACTGCCTCTTCACGGTGCAGCAAAGCGGAACCGAAGCCAAGGTTCAGATCGGGAACCTCGAGGACCAGAAGACGATCAGCGACGCGGACCATGCGGTTGACCGCCGCCTGCCGCAGGGTCTCGAGGTGCACCGGGACACCACCAGAGGCAAGCTCGGCGGGTGCGTTCGGTACCTGCGCTTCACCGACGGCCTGCTGATCACGGTGGTCGCGTCGATGTCCGACCCTCAGACCAGCCGGGACACGTGTGAGGTCGCGGACGCCACCATGGACATCGTGATCAACCGGGTGGCCGCGAAGAAGGTCAGGCACTATGAGTTCGCGGCGAACGCACTCGGCCGGCGCGACATGTGCGATCTTGTGCCCGCACAGCTGGTCGGTGCGAAGATCGGGACTGCCGGTGCCATGTTGTTGAAGTTCCCGTCCGGCCACGTGTGCCAATGGGCCGGGCCCGCGCGGGAGAGCCCGGTCGCCCGCCTGTACGTCGCCCCCGGCGAGTCGACCTACGACCCGGACCGCAGCAAGGGCGAGAAGATCGCCGGTCGGGACACCACGGTCACCCTGACCCCGATCGCGGGCCCACGGACCCGGTGCCAGTTGGAGACCAGTGAACCCGGGTGGCCGCAGCAACCGGTCGCCGAGTTCGTGCTCATTGAGATTGCCGTGCCGGGCGCGCAGAAGGACGCCTGCGGGCCGGCGCGGGAACTGGCCGGGGAAGTCTGGCCGAAGCTGCCGCGGTAGATCTTGTCTCGTGATGTGATGTGCGCATGCGTGGTGCGCTCGTGGCCGGACTCCTTGCCGGGCTGGCGGTTTCGGGCTGTGCGACGCCGGTCGGCGGCACCGCGGTGGCCGGGCTCGGTGCCGGCGGGTCGGCCAGCGGGCGGGCCTCGTCCCAGGCCGCGCCGCCGCCGCTGGGCGCCGCGGAGGGTCTGCTCGGCGCGTTCACCTCGCTGGATCCGTGCAGCCTCACCGATCCTCGGGTGTTCGCCGAGTTCGGCACGGCCCGGTTCGGCGTGCCGGACTCGCTCGACGACTGCCTGGTGGAGATCAGGACGTCGGCGAGCGCACCGGTCACGGTGTACGTCGGCAGCCTGGACCGGGCCGAGGCGATGCCGGACCTCGGCGCTCGGAAGAGCACCGAGGTGCCGGGCGGGCTGAAGGTGGTCGAGTATGCCGCGGATCCCGGCTACTGCAACCGGCTCGTCGTGTTCGCCGACGGGATCACGTTGTCCGTCAACGCTTCCCTGTACGAGGGGGAGGAGCCGCGGCTCTGCGACATCGTCCGGGCCGGGGTGGACAAGGCGGTGTCGGTGCTCCGGGAGGGCGGGGTGCGGCACCGCGAGGTCGCCCGCAACTCGCTGAGCTGGCTCGACCCGTGCCGGCTGGTGCCGCTCGACACGCTCGCCGCGGTCCCCGGCCTGGACAGAGCGATTCCGCGGACGTACCCGGCCCGGCACGGCTGCGCGTGGACCGCGGCGGACAACGCCACGCGGGTGCGGGTCATGTTCACTGCCGGCCCGCCGCCGAAGGCCGCCGGCCGGGGCGCGACCGAGGCCCCGATCGCCGGCCGCACGTCCGTGCTCAGCCCGACCCCGGACGCCGGCCAGTACACCTTCTGCGGCGCGCAGACCGGCCACATTCCGTTCCGCGCCGCGGGCCAGACCGGTCTGGTGGAGATCGCCGGGGTGTTCGTGCGCATGCCCAAGGGGCAGCTCGACGCGGCCTGCCGGGCGGCCACCGACGTCGCCGCCGCGCTCTGGCCGAAGCTGCCGAAACCGTGAGGTGAGCCATAACCATCCGGCCAGGTTGGTTACCGGCGAGTAGCATGCCGTTGTATCCGGCAGCGGGTACACGGAGGTTGCGGTGGCACGCGAGATCAGCAGCGTGGGGGTCGTCGGGCTGGGGACCATGGGCTCTGGAATCGCCGAGGTGCTGGCCCGTGCCGGCGTCGACGTGGTCGGCGTGGAGATCGACAAAGAGGGGCTGACCCGCGGTCGCGCACACATCGAGCACTCGACGTCCCGGGCGGTGGCGCACGGAAAGCTGGACGGGGTGGGCCGGGCCGAGCTGCTCGGCCGGATCGCCTACACCGTGGAGCCGGCCGACCTGGCCGGCGTGGACCTGGTGATCGAGGCCATCCCGGAGAACCTCGACCGCAAGGCGGCGGTGTTCAACGAGCTGGAGAAGATCTGCCGGCCGGACGTGATCCTGGCGTCCAACACCTCCTCGCTGTCGGTCACCGAGCTGGGTGTCCACACCGGACGGCCGGGCAAGGTCGTCGGCGTGCACTTCTTCAACCCGGCCCCGGTGCGCCGGCTGGTCGAGGTGGTTCGCACGGTCGTCACCGAGCCGGACGTGATCACCGACGTGGTGTCGTTGGTGCAGCGGCTGGGCAAGGAGCCCGTGGTGATCGGGGACCGGGCCGGGTTCATCGCCAACGCCCTGCTGTTCGGCTACCTGAACCACGCGGTGTCGATGTACGAGGCGCGCTACGCCAGCCGGGAGGACCTGGACGCGGCCATGCGGTACGGCTGCGGCTACCCGATGGGGCCCCTGGCGCTGCTGGACCTGATCGGGCTGGACACCGCGTACGAGATCCTCGAGACGATGTACCGCCAGTCCCGCAACCGGCTGCACGCCCCGGCGCCGATCCTCCGGCAGATGATCACCGCGGGGTTGCTCGGCCGCAAGACCGGTCGCGGCTTCTACACCTACGACGCGCCGGATTCGCCGACAGTGATGTCGGACGCCCAGACTCAGCGGGAGCGCACCGATACCGCCGCAACCCGGAATGTGCGGACCGTGGGCGTGGTCGGTACCGGAACCATGGCCACGGGTATCGCCGAAGTGTTCGCGCGCAAGGGTTTCGAGGTTACGTTGCGGGCACGCACCGAGGACAGGGCCGCAGCCGCGGTCGCGCGCCTGCGCAAGTCCTTGGACCGCCAGGTGACCAAGGGGCGACTATCCGAAGAGGACAGAAGTCGCACGCTCGCCCTGATCCGGCCGGTGGACGACTTCACCGCGCTGGCCGACTGTGATCTGGTGATCGAGGCGGTCGCCGAGGAACTCGCGGTGAAACAGGCTGTGTTCGGTGCCTTGGACAGCGCTGTCAAGCCGGGCGCGGTGCTGGCCACCACGACGTCCTCGCTGCCGGTGATCTCCTGCGCCGCCGCCACCTCCCGACCGTCCGATGTGGTCGGTCTGCACTTCTTCAACCCGGCGCCGGTGATGAAGCTGGTCGAGGTGGTGCACACCATCTCGACGGCCGGCGACGTGGTGGCCACCGCCGAGGCCGTCTGCCGCGCGGTCGGCAAGCACCCTGTGCACTGCGGCGACCGCGCCGGCTTCATCGTCAACGCGCTGCTGTTCCCGTACCTCAACGACGCGGTCAAGATGCTTGAGGCGCACTACGCCGAGGCCGACGACATCGACACCGCCATGAAGGTCGGCTGCGGCCTGCCCATGGGCCCGTTCGAACTGCTCGACGTGGTCGGGCTCGACGTGTCTCTGGCCATCGAGCGCACCCTGTACAACGAGCTGCGCGACCCCGGCCTCGCCCCGGCGCCCCTACTCGAACACCTCGTCACCGCCGGGCGTCTCGGCCGCAAGACCGGCAAGGGTTTCCGGGATTACGGGTAGGAGTGCGATGAATGAGTCATTCACTGCGCCAGCCGCACCGAATGAGGCATTCATCGCACCTGGCTAGCCGCAGCCGCAGGCACCGCCGCAGCACCCGCCGCCTCCGGACGGCGCCGGGGCTCCGCCGCCGCTGGAGCGCCCGCCGAGGGCGACCATGGACAGCAGCTTGACCGTGTCGTCGTGGTCCTGCGGGCAGTTGGCCGGCGCGGACGCCTCGCTCATCGGGCGCTTCACGTCGAACGTCGACCCGCAGGCGCGGCAGCGGAACTCGTAGGTTGGCACGTCAACAGTGTCCTTCCCGGAGAGGGTGATTCACAACAGGGGCCCGGTCGCCCCATAGGGATGCTCCCGGCCCGGCCGCTCGGGCGGACCAAGCGCCCGTTCGGTGTTCGCGGTCGGTGGTCGCGTTGGCAGGGCTGATTGCTGGACCGACCGGTAGCGAACACCGCCCGGTGGCCCGCCGTCGCGGCCGGGATTGCGAATCACCCTCGATGTGCCCGGAACCGGAACCGGCGCCCACCAACGGCCACCTCGACGTCGGTGAAGCCGGCGGCGTGCAGCCGGTCGGGGAGCGTCTCCGGGTCGACGGTGACCATCGTGTCGCCGAGATGGATCATCCGGAAGCGCAGGCTCGGCAGGCTGTCCGTGCCGGCGAACACCCCGCCCGGCCGCAGCACCCGCCGGGCCTCGGCGAACAACCGGTCCTGCAGCTCCGGCGACGGCACGTGGTGCAGCATCGTGAAACACGTGGCGGCGCTGAACGCGTTGTCCGGCCACGGCATCCGCGCTCCGTCGCCGTGCACGACGTCGACCCGGTCGCCGAACCGGTCCCTGAGGTAGTCAACCGAGTCGCGGTCCACCTCGAGCGCGGTGACCCAGCCCGGCCGGCGCGCCAGCACCTCGGTGGTGACCCCGAAACCCGGCCCGATCTCCAGGATGTCGGCGCCGAGGTCGACCCCGTCCAGCGCCCACGGCAGCAGGCTGTTCTCGACAGCCTCCGCCCACCTCTCCGACCTGCAGAGCCTGCGGTGAATCCAGTTCATCGGCATGCTCGCCACGGTAGGAAACCCGTGCCGTGTCCGATAGGCACTATCCTGACATCTGATGTCGCAGAACGGACACGGCGGAATCGTGATCGCCACCGCCCGGCTGCCGGGTGGCGTGGCGTTCGACTGGCACGAGCACCCCGTGCACCAGCTTGCCTGGGCCGACACCGGCGTGCTGACCGTGGCCACCGCGCGGGGCACTTGGGTGCTACCGCCGAGCCGCGCTCTGTGGATCCCGGCCGGGGTGCCGCACGCGCTGGGCTCCTCCGGCCGGGCCGTCACCCGCAGTCCCTACTTCCGGCCGCGCACCTGTCCGGTCGAGTGGACCTCGCCGACCGTGATCCGGGTCAGCGACCTCCTCGGCCACCTGATCGTGCACCTGGCCTCGGCGGAGCTCACCGAAGCCGCCCGCCGCAACGCCGAAGCCGTCGTCGTCGACCTCCTCGAGCCCCTCGACGCCACCACGATCACGGTGCCCCAACCGGCCGACGACCGCGCCCGCCGCGTCGCCGAGGCGCTCCGCCGTGACCCGTCGGACGCCCGCGGCCTGGAGGCGTGGGGCCGCGAGGTCGGCGCCAGCTCCCGCACCCTCGCCCGGATCTTCCTCACCCAGACCGGCATGACCTTCGGCCGCTGGCGCGCCCAACTCCGCCTCGAAGCCGCCCTCCCGCTCCTCGCCGCGGACACACCGGTAACCGCGGCCGCCCACCGCGTCGGCTACACCTCGGCCAGCGCCTTCGTCGCCGCCTTCCGCCGCGCCGTCGGCGTCCCACCCGGCCGCTACTTCGGCTGACCTTGGCGTCAACATGCGGCGGCCGCACTCCAGCCGGCGGACTGGGTGATGCTCGGCGAGGCCATGAGCAAGTGCCAGCTCCACGACTCATCGAGGTGCAGATTCTTTCTGAGCCCGGTGTGGTTCCTGTTTTGGCGACGAACCTGCTGTCCAACCATTACAACAAGACCCGGAATGCCTACTACCTGGCGCTTGACGCTGCTCAGCACGATGTTCGGAACTTTGTGACGTACGCCCTTCGCGGGTTTGTCGACGAGCTGCGGGAACAGCGGAAGTACACGCCTGAGCAGGTCACCGAGCTGACTACTAGCCTGGCCAAGAAATACCCGCAGTGTGGCGAGCGCACGCCCGCCCGCGACATGAACGAGCTGGTCAAAATGAACCTCGTAGAGCGCGTCGCCAGGCGACACTACACGGTCCGCCGAAACGCTATTGAAGCCTTCATTCCCCCAGTTGCCCGTTAGCGTGGAAAGTCGCGCGCCGCGGCGAGGAACGC
Source organism: Actinophytocola sp. (assembly GCF_036002505.1). Taxonomy (GTDB): domain Bacteria; phylum Actinomycetota; class Actinomycetes; order Mycobacteriales; family Pseudonocardiaceae; genus DASYTH01. Next base: position 15,559 of record NZ_DASYTH010000331.1, read on the forward strand.
GTCGTTCTCCTCCGGGAGCCCGATGGTGACCCGTGAGCCGTCCCCGGCGAACGAGCGCACCAGGATCTTGCGCTCGACGCAGAACTCGTTGAACTCCATGGCCCGCTCGCCGAGTGGAAGCCACACGAAGTTCCCCTGCGACACCGGAACGTCGTAACCGAGCGCGCGCAGCTCGGGGTAGACCCGGCCACGCTCGGCCACCACCGCCGCGCACCGGGCGAGCAGTTCGTCGGCGATGTCGAGTGCGGTGAGCGCGGCGGCCTGGGCCAGCCGGTTCACCGAGAACGGGATCGCGACCTTGCGCACCCCGGCCGCCACCTCGGGCGGCGCCACGAGGTACCCGGCGCGGGCACCTGCCAGCCCGTACGCCTTGGAGAACGTCCGCATCATCGCCACGTTGTCCCGCTCCCGCGCCAGCTTCAGCCCGTCCGGCACCTCCGGGTCGGTGATGAACTCCCGGTACGCCTCGTCCAGCACCACCAGCACATGCTCCGGCACGCCCTCGATCAGCCGCGTCACGTCGTCGGCGTGCACCACCGTCCCGGTCGGGTTGTTCGGGTTGCACACGAACACCAGCCGCGTGGCGTCCGTGACCGCCGCCAGCAGCGCGTCCACGTCCTGCCGGTAGTCCGCCGTGAGCGGCACCCGCCGCGCTCCGGCGCCAACGACCTGCGCGAGGATCGGGTACGCCTCAAACGACCGCCACGAGAACAGCACCTCATCCCCGGGCCGGCACACCGCCTGGATCAGCTGCTGGCACAGGCTCGTCGAGCCGCACCCCACCGCCAGCCGCCCCGGCTCGACCGCCAGCCGCTCGCTCAGCTTGTCCACCAGGTCGTCGGACGACCACGCCGGATACCGGTTGATCTCGGCCGCCGCCTCCGCGATCGCCTTGACGATCGCCTCCGGCGGCGCCCCCGCCACCTCATTGCTCGACAGCACAACCGCGCCGGGAATCTTCCGCCCAGGCACGTAGTCCGGTATGCCCGCCAGGTCTTCGCGCACGGTGATGGCCATGCCGCGAATCATGTCACCCACGCTCGCAACGGGGCGACCGGCGTAAGAAGATCAGCTGATTCCGGGAATCTTCAGTGAACCCACTGAGGGCCGCATACGTGATCTCGGGTGTCACGAACGTGGATCTTCTTCAGGTGTCTGGATGCGGCAGGGAGGGAGGGCAGAGTGACGGGACGAGGCGAGCTGATCGCGGGCCGGTACGGACTGCTGACCCAGGTCGGCCACGGCGCCACGGGCGTGGTGTGGCAGGCCAGGGACGAGCTGCTGGACCGGATCGTGGCGGTCAGGCAGCTTCCGCCGCTGCCGGACGGCTCTGCCGAGGACAGTGGTCACCGCGAGCGTTGGGTGGCCGCCCAGCCGCGTCATCCGAACGCGGTCATGGTGCACGACGCCGTCGAGCAGAGCGGCAAGTACTACCTGGTCATGGAGCATTTCCCGGCGCGGAGCCTGGCGGAGCTCGTCGATGCCACCGGTCCGCTCACGGAGGAGGCCGTCGCCCGGATCGGCGCCCAGATCTCCGGGGCGCTGGCCGCCGCGCACGCCAGGGGCATCGCACACCGGGACATCACGCCCGCCAACATCCTGGTCGGCTCGGACGGCACCGCCAAGATCACCGGCTTCAGCGTCTCCCACGCGCACGGCGACGACACCGGGTTCTCCTCGGACGTGTCCTCGTTGGGCACGACGTTGCACGCCGCGCTGGGCAGCGGCCAAGGCCGGCACAAGAAGCCGTTCACGATGCGGCGACGGCGTAGCCCGCTCGTCGACGTCCTGCTGTGGATGCGGCGCCGCGACCCCGGCGACCGCCCGGCCATGCACACTGCCCACGATGCGCTCACCGCCGTGCTCGACGGTCGCCCGACCGGGGCGCCGCGCCCGGAGCCCGAGCCGATGACCGCCCGGGGAACGTTCCGCCCGGCTCGCCGGACGAGGCGGCCGGTCCGCGCCGCGGTCGTCGCCATCATCCTTCTGGTGGCTGGAGCCCCAGCCGGCATCCGGATCCTGGACAGTGGGGGAACGGCCGAGACCGCCGACCCTCGCCCCCACGGCCAGCCGGTCATCTCCTCCCGCGCCCCCGAGCCTGCGCCGGGCACCACCGCCTCACTCGTGCCCATGGCCACCGCGACCACCTCGATAGCGACCAGCCCGACCACCACGCATCCCCCCACGACGCCGGAAACCCCGGTTCCCAGCTGCGTGGCGCGCTACCACGTCACGACTACCTGGCCCGGTGGTTACCGGGCGGAGATCACCGTGGTCAACAAGGCCGGCGCCACCGCCGGCTGGACCGTCCGCTGGGACCTACCCGCCGGTCACACGATCACCAACCTCTGGGACGGACACCTGACCCGGAGGGGCTCCGCGGTCACGGTCACCAACCTCGACTACAACGGCCGGCTGCCCGCCAACGGCACGACCACGTTCGGCCTCACCGCCGACGCTCCAGGCAGCCCGTACGTACTCGCCCGCACCATCCCAGCCCTCACCTGCGAAAGCCGTCCAGCGGGTGCCGGGTAAGCCGTCGAGGACGGCGAAGGCGACTACGGTCGGAGGTGCGGGCCCAGCAGGGTCAGGTCGGCGGGACCGAGCCGGTCGCTGGCCGTCTTTGCCTGGTGCCAGTAGGGGTAGAGCAGTGGTGGTGCGCTCACCTCGTCCAGCCGGGCCCGTTCGGCCCCGGTGAGGGTGAGGTCGGCGGCGGCGAGATTCTCGGCCAGTTGCTGGTCGGTTCGGGCGCCGATCACCAGGGAGGTCACCGCGGGGCGGCCCAGCAGCCAGGCCAGCGTCACCTGGGCCGCGGACACGCCGTGGGCGTCGGCGATCTCGATGAGCACGTCGACGATGTCGTAGAGCGTGTCCTGGTCCCGCACGGGTGGTTCGTTCCAGTCGGTGAGGTGCCGGGATCCTTCCGGTGGTTGCTGGCCGCGCCGGTATTTGCCGGACAGCAACCCGCCGGCGAGCGGGCTCCACACCAGGACCCCGATGCCCTGGTCGACGGCGATCGGGATCAGCTCGTATTCAGCCTCCCGCGCCTGGGGCGAGTAGTGGATCTGTTGGGCGACGAACCGTGCCGTGCCGAGCCGCTCGGCGGTGGTCAGCGCCTTCATCAACTGCCAGCCCGCGTAGTTGGAGCACCCGACGTAGCGGACCTTGCCGGCGCGCCCGAGGTCGTCGAGCGCCGAGAGGGTCTCCTCGAGCGGTGTCAGGCCATCCCATTCGTGCACCTGGTAGAGGTCTATGTGGTCGGTGTCCAGCCGGCGCAGGCTCGCTTCGCACTCGGCGACGAGGTGATGCCGGGACAGGCCGGCGTCGTTGGGGCCGGCGCCCATCGGCATCCGCGCTTTCGTGGCGATGAGCGCGCGGTTCCAGCGCCCTTTCATCGCCTGTCCGGTGATCTCCTCGGAGAGGCCGCCGGAGTAGACGTTGGCCGTGTCGATGAGGTTGACCCCGGCGTCGAGCGCGCGGTCGATCTGACGTTTCGCGTCGTCGAGTTCGGTGCCGCCCACCTTGGCGAACACGCCACGCCCACCGAAGGTCATCGTGCCCATGGTCAACACGGACACCCGAAGGCCGGACCTGCCCAACTGCCGATACTCCATACCTCCGACCTTATCCATCCCCGCGGCCAGAGGTTCAATGCCCTGAAGGCGGCCTTCAGGGCACTGAACGTCCCGAATGCCGCCTTCAGGGCATCACCCAGCCTTTAGGCGAGGCCGATCGAGAGGTAGTCGTACATGCCGTAGGCCTGGGTGACGAAGACGTTCGTCAGGCCCTGGCCACGCACCAGCAGGCTCTTGGCGTAGAGGCCGGGGTAGATCACGGCTTCCTCCATGATCCGCTTGTCGATCTGCCGCCACAGCTGCTCGCGCTTGCTCTTGTCGGTTTCCGCGATGGCCTGGTCGAGCATCTTGTCGACCTCGGGGATCCGCACGCTCATGTTGGACGAGCCACCGGTCTCCTTGATGACCCGGCTGTCCACGATCTGCGAGAGCATGCCGAAGCCGTCGTTCCAGTCGGCCTGCCAGCCGTTGATGCACAGGCCGAGACCGTTGGAGCGGACGAACGGCGGGTTGCCGCAGAACTGGGCGAAGTAGTCACCCGACGGGAAGCCGCGCAGGGTCAGCTTGATGCCGGCGCGGGCGAGCGCGGCCTGGAACGCCTCGGCGGTCGCCTTCTCCTTCGGGCGGTCCTCGCGGTAGCCCAGGTTGGTCTCGAAGCCGTTGGGCTGGCCGCACTGAGCCAACTCGTCCTTGGCCTTGGTGAGATCGCCCTTGTTGTCGGCGCCGGCCGGGTACAGGTCGAACTTCGTGTAGCCCGGGATCAGCGGCGGCAGCACCGTCGAGGCCAGGTCACCGCCGGCGACCGCACCGCCGTAGGCGAGCTGATAGCCCGCGCGGTCCATGCCGTACATGATCGCCCGGCGGCAGTGGACGTTGTCCAGCGGCTTGACCGTTGAGATGACCGACGTGTACCAGAGCAGCGGAAAGTTCGGGTTGTCGGCCCGCGCCTTGTCGTCCGGGTTGTTCAGCACCGTGCCGAGTTTGGCCGACTGGATGCCGGTGCCCTGCACGTCGACCTGCAGGCTGCCGGCGAGCAGCTGGTTGTCGATGTCGTCGGCGTTCTGCTTCAGCGTGACCTCGTAGCCGTCCGGCAGCGCCGTGCGGTTCTGGTCGGTCGAGGCGTCCCAGTTGGGGTTGCGCTTGAGCGTGAAGCGCTTGCCGGGATCGACCTTGTCGAACATGTACGGGCCGGAGGAGACCACGTGCTCCTTGTACTTGCCGCCGGTGTCCCTGGCCTCGGGCACCGGAGCCGTCTGCGGTAGCTGGGCGAGGTAGTCGAACCCGCCGAACGCCTGCCTGAGATGAAACACGATGGTGTGGTCGTCGGGCGTCTCGATCCCGGAGTTCGTGTCCACGCCCTTGGACTTGTACGGACCCTTGTAGTCCTCGGGCAGGTTCAGGAACTGCTTGAAGTAGTCCGGGCCGTTCGGGAAGGTCTCCCGGTCCAGCGCGCGGAGCACGTTGTACTTGACGTCCTTGGCCTTGACCTCGGTGCCGTCCTCGTACCTGACGCCCTTCCTGATCTTGTACGTCCAGGTCTTACCCCCGTCACCGGGCTTCCCGAGCGACTCGGCGAGGTCCGGCACGAGCTCCTCGCTCGCCTTGCCGGGCGCGACCTTGAACATGACCAGCGCCCGGGTGTAAAGCCGCGCGAAGTTCCACGAGTAACCGTAATAAGTGTCCGCCGGATCCAATGAGTCCCAATCGTCACTGTTGGCGAACTTGACGATGCCGCCCTTTTTGTCCGACGGGTTGAACACCTTGCCCAGTGCCGCGTTGAACGCGGCCGTACTGGTGCTGCCACCAGCCCCTTGACCTCGGTCACCGCCACAGGCGGCAAGGGTCAATGCGACAACCGAAACCACGGCAATCGCGCTCGTCACACCCCTACTGATCATCCTGTTCCCTCCCTCGACGCGTCCGGGTTCGCCCGAACGCCGCCCTACCGTAACCTCGGTTTTGTTTCGTTTTTGACCATCACAGGTCACGATCCGGTTGGCGGCAATGGGGCGATGCAGGTGACGGAGTCCGGGCCGGCACGCCGGTCGTGCTGCTGCACGCGTTTCCGTTCGACGGGCGGGCTGGACCGGGTGGTGCCGGGTGGGTGCTCGATGGGCGGGTACGTGACGATGGCGGTGCTGCGCGCGGCGCCGCGCGGCGGGCGGACGTGGTGGACACGGTGCGGCGGTTGATGGCTGAGGCGCCGGCGGCTTCGGTGGCGTGGGCGCAGCGGGCCATGGCGGGGCGGGCGGACTCCGCGGCGACGCTGCGCGACGCGGACGTTCCGGCGTTGATTCTGCACGGCGAGGAGGACAACCTGATCCCCGTGGCGGCGGCGCGGCAGCTGGCGGAGCTGTTGCCGCGGGCGGAGATCGTGACGTTTCCCGGAACGGGGCATCTGCCGCCGCTCGAGGTGCCGGCGGAGGTGACCGCGGCGATGGGGGATTGGTTGGAGCGTATCGGTTTCTAGCGGCTCGGCAGGTCGTCGGGCTCGAGCGGGATGTGCAGGAGTTCGGCGTCGTCGTGGGCGCGCCTGAGCACCGCGGCGCGGAGGCGGGCGTAGCCGCGGACCGCGACGGGGCGGCGGTGGCGGATGACGAAGTGCGGGCTCTCCGCGAGGGCGCTGGTGAGTTCGCGGTCGATCAGCACCGAGCCGGGGCGGGCGATCGAGGTGAGGCGGCTGGCCAGGTTGACCACGGAGCCGTAGATGTCGCCGAAGCGGCTGAGGACGCGGCCGTACGCCAAACCCGCGCGGAGCAACGGGAGCTCGTCGTCGGATTCGGCGCGTTCGAGCAGGGTGAGGGCTATCTCGGCGCCGCCGGTGGGGGTGTCGGCGACGAAGAGGACCTCGTCGCCGATCATTTTGACGATGCGGCCGTGGTTCTCGGCGACGACTTCGGCGGTGACCGCGTCGAACCTGTCCACAACGGACACGAGCTCGGCCTCGCTGGAGCGCCGGGTGAAGGAGGTGAAGCCGACCATGTCGGCGAAACCGACGACTTGCTGGTGGGCGGCGACGTCGGCGTCGGTGGCGACGAGGGCGCGGCCGGCGTAGGCGGCGAGGTGGCGGCGCCAGGCGAAGGTCTGGAGGTGCTCGAGGTCCGGGACGATGCGTTCGATGAAGCGGATGAGCTGGCGTTCGTCGGTGGCGAGCTCGGGGTTGGCGAGGAGGATGCCGCGCAGGAGCTCCACCTGGGACTCGGCGAGGCGGGACATGTGCTGGCCGAGCATACGGGCGCTGGACGTGACCTGGCTGGGGTCGGTGATGCCGGCCTGGACCAGCTCGTTGGCCGTGCGGAGCGCGGTGAGGTCGCTGTCGGTGAAGACCTTGGCGTCGTCGGGGACCGCGGCGAAACCGAGGGAGTGCCACAGTTCTCGGGCGCGCTCGGCTGGGACGCCGGACTTCTCGGTGACCTCGATGCGGGTGTACCGGCGCGGGCCGCCCAGCAGCATCTCCTCGATGCGTTGCTGGAGGGTCACGTCGTGTGCACGATAAGAACGTCCACAGTGGACTTCCGGGCGGCTTCGGACGGCACCGAGCCGAGGATGCGCCCGGCGAGCGTGTTGAGCCCGCGGTTGCCCACCACGAGGAGGTCCGCCGACCGCTCGTTGACCAGGCGGGTCAGCGTCGGCACCGGCTCGCCGTCGACGACCACCGTGTCGATCTTCTTCGCGCCGGCGAACCGGGCCCGCTCGCTCGCCGTGCGCACCGCCTCCTCGGCCGGCGTCGAGCCGACCACCTGGTAGGCGACGTCCGGGCCGAGCTGGTCCTGCAGCCGGGCCACGTCCTCCTGCCGCGCCGGGTGGTAGGCGCTCGCGATGACCAGCGTGGCGTCGGCGTCCGCGGCGATCGCGGCCGCCCGGTCCACCGCGCGGAACGAGGAGTCCGAGCCGTCCGTGCCGACGACGATGGTCTGGTAAGCGGCCATCTTGATCCTCCGAATGCGGGAGCTACTGGCGGGTAATCTACCGTGCATGGACGCAGCCGACATGTTGGCCCAGGCGGTCGAGGAGGCCCGCGCGGGGCTCGCCGAAGGCGGGATTCCCATCGGTGCCGCGCTGTTCGGGCCGGACGGCATGCTGTGGGGCCGCGGGCACAACCGGCGGGTCCAGGACGGCGACCCGTCGCTGCACGGCGAGACCTCGGCGTTCCGCAACGCCGGGCGGCGGCGGAGCTACCGGGGCACGACCATGGTCACCACGCTCTCGCCGTGCTGGTACTGCAGCGGGCTCGTCCGCCAGTTCGGCATCTCCCGGGTGCTCATCGGCGAGGCCACCACGTTCTTCGGCGGCCACGAGTGGCTCGCGGAGCACGGCGTGGAGATCGAGCTCCTGAACGACCCGGAGTGCATCGAGCTGATGCGGGTGTTCATTGCCGAGCGCCCGGAGCTGTGGTTCGAGGACATCGGCGAGGACTGAGGAGGCCCGAACGTACGACTCGGTTGCTGGAGCGTACGACTCGGTTGCTGGAGCGTACGACTC
>NZ_DASYTH010000332.1:0-1852 GCF_036002505.1 Actinophytocola sp.
CACCCACACCACGATCGGGTTCTCAGCGCGCCACATGATGGTCACCACCATCCGCGGCAAGTTCCACGAGTGGCGCGGCCAGGTGGAGGCCGAGGACGACGACCCGCTGACCGCCGTGGCCACGCTCACGATCAAGGCGGCCAGCATCGACAGCGGCAGCGAGATGCGCGACAACGATCTGCGCACCAACATCCTGGACGTCGAGGAGCATCCCGAGATCACCTACCGAAGCACCACGGTCGAGCGGGTCGACGAGCGCCGCTACCGGGTGACCGGCGAGCTGACCATCGCGGGCACCACCAACCCGGTCACCCTCGACGCCGAGATCGAGGAGGCGTTCCTGGACATGATGGGGATGCGCCGGGTGGGCTTCAGCGCCCGAGGAACCCTGCGCCGCTCGGACTGGCAGCTGACCTGGAACCCGGTGTTGGAGGGCGGCCGGCTGGTGATCAGCGAAGAAGCCAAGATCGAGATCGACGGCGCCTTGGTCCGCGAGGCGGACAAGCCCGCCGAGGCCGCCGCGACCGGCTGACCCCGGCTCAGTACTGCCCCTGGCGCTGTGCATTGGCCATGCACATCCCCGAGCGGCGAGACCACAGGGGATGAGCAATCCCCGCCCTCACCCCGATCCCGTCACACCCTCGGTCTTCGCCGGCTTCCGAGTTCCGTCCGACGTCATCGTCGTGGCGGTCCGCTGGCACCTGCGCTCTGGACCGTCCTGCCGCGAGGTCGAGGAACTGCTCGCCGAGCGCGGTGTCGAGGTCGACCACGTCACGATCTACCGGTGGGTGGTGCGGTTCGCGCCGTTGCTGGCCGACCGTGCCGACACGCTGTCGGCACCCGCTGGCGTGTCGATGAGACCTATGTGAAGGTGGCCGGGCAGTGGCGCTACGTCACCGGGCGATCGACCAGTTCGGGCAGGTCATCGACGTGTTCGTGTCCCCACGGCGGGGACGCCAAGGCCGCCCGCCGGTTCTTCGAGCGGGCCATGCGCACCCCTCAGGTCACGCCTCGCGGGGTCGTCACCGACCGGGCGCCGACCTACCCGGCGGCGTAGCATCGAACCGAGCAGTACGCGAACAACCGGGTCGAGGCGGATCACGGCCGGTTGAAGGCACGGCTGCGACCGATGCGGGGCTTGAAGCAGGATCGCAGCGCCAGGATGATCGTCGCCGGGCACGCCTTCGTGCAGAACGTTCGGCGAGGGCACTACGAGCTGGCTGTCGAGGAGCCGATGGGCCGGGCGGCTGGCGGTCGCGTTCGACGAGCTCGCCTCAGCGATCTGATCCCGAGCTGCGGGCGCGACCTCAGCATGCCGCGGGTTGGCGGAATGCAACAGCGCCCCTGGTGGCGCTCGGGGCCTGTTAGGGTCCCCGGCTGCGAGCGGCCGGCTCGCCTACGTCGACGAGGGGCCGCGGGACGCACAGCGTTCGTTGACGGTCTGGGTCCGCGCCGATGGGTTGTCGTGACTTGGCCGGCGCGCGCGGCTACACCGCGATCGCCGAACTCACGCTTGAGGTGCCGCAGCGTCGCGTCGCCGTTGTCCCGCGGGCCCTTGGGTGCACGTTCCGGTCACGCCGCTCGCCGGTGGGCTTGGAGCAGGCCGACCACGTAGCGGACCAGCCGCCAGTCGTCGGGCAGGCTGCTCGGGGCGCGCAGGGAGCGCCGTTGGGTCACGTGGCTGAAGACGTGGACCAGGGTGAGCCGGGCACCGCCGGGGTCGTGGGCGCGGGCGGCGGCGACCAGCAGCGCCGACTCGGTCCACGGGGCGGCCGGGTCGTCGGTGGAGTGCAACGCCAGCAGCGGGGCGCAGAGCCCCTGGACGTGGAAGGCGGGGGAGAACGCCTGCCGC
>NZ_DASYTH010000333.1:0-16346 GCF_036002505.1 Actinophytocola sp.
TTGTGCCCGTTGTAGCGGCCGGTTCGGCATCATGACTCCCACCAACCGCCACGGCACCACCTACAGCTACTTCTACTGCCTCAATCGGCAGAAGCGGAAGAACTGCGTTCAGCGCACCGCACCCATCCACAAAATTGAGAAGGAAGTGGAGAACTTCTGGTACACGGTGCGCTTCCCAAAGGTCGATATTGACACCTTGCACACTCGCCTTACGGCCAAGATCGAGGCTGAGCTGGGCGGCACCTCCAAGCAAGTACCGGCGCAAAAACGTCGGATTGCCAAGCTGGAGAAGGAGCGCAAGAAGCTGCTGGAGGCGTTCTACGCTGAGGCTATTTCCAAAGAACTGCTCAAAGAGGAGCAAGCCCGGATCACCCGGCAGATCGCCGAAGCCGAGCAGCTGGTCGAAGATCACGACCTGAAGGCCGAACGGGCCTACCAGTTCCTGGAAGACCTACTGACCTTCTGCGACGATCCGCACCTGCTGTATGTCTGCGCGGACGAACCGATCCGACAGATGCTCAACCGGGCCGTGGTCAAGAAGTTCTGGGTCTGGGACGAGCAGATCCACACGGTGGAGCTGACACCGGAGTTCGCGGCCATACAGCAGCACTTGAACGAAGTGGCCGCGGAGGGCACCGAGACCGGCGAGCTGCCGATGCCCCCAAGCGAGGCTGAGGCCGAAGAATCGGTCATACCCGTACCCGTGCCCAGAGATGGCGCTGGCCAGGGCGAGGAAGGGCCGGTCTACCTGCGCGAGGTCGGAGCCCTGTGCAGCCCGCTGAGCACGTACCTTACAAAGATCCACAACACGGCGAACCCCCGTCTGACCTCGGATGACGAGGGTTCGAACTTGACTAACTTGGTGGGGCGCCCGGGGCTCGAACCCGGAACCTACTGATTAAAAGTCAGCAGCTCTGCCGATTGAGCTAACGCCCCTGCGGGTGGTCAGTGTAGCGGTGGAGTGTAGGGGATCTCTGTCGAATCGGATGTGTAGCGGTTCGATTACTCCTTGACAAGGGTGAGGGGGCGCTGAACGCTTCGGGGGGAGTCTCGAACGTTGTTCGGTATTTCGAAACTCGGAGGCGGCGATGGGATGGCGACCGGGGAGACTGCTGAGCGTCGCGGCCCTGGTGGCGGCCACCATCGCTGGGCCGGGGGTGCGGCCGGCGCCCGCGGTTACGCACACGATCAACTGGGACAAGTACTCGCTCATGATCGACGGGGTGCGGACGTTCGTGTGGTCGGGGGAGTTTCATCCGTTCCGGCTGCCCAGTCAGGCGCTGTGGCGGGATGTGCTGCAGAAGTTCAAGGCCAACGGGTACAACGCGGTGTCGATGTACTTTGACTGGGGGTATCACTCGGCGGCGCCGGGGGTGTACGACTTCACCGGGGTGCGGGACATGGACGCGGCGTTGGCCATCGCCGCGGAGGTGGGGCTGTATGTGATCGCCCGGCCGGGGCCCTACATCAACGCGGAGACCGATGGTGGTGGGTTCCCGGCGTGGCTGGCGACGCAGGCCGGGCGGGCCCGGACGGACGCGGCCGACTACCTGGTCGCAACCGACGAGTGGCAGGCGCACATTGACCCGATCATCGCCCGGCACCAGCTCACCAACGGGACCGGGACGGTGCTGCTGTATGAGATCGAGAACGAGCTGGCGGCGACCGGGACGGCGCAGCGGAACTACCTGACGCACCTGCGGGACAAGGCCCGGGCCGACGGTATCACCGTGCCGATCTTCCACAATGACAAGGGGCGCAACGGGTTCTGGGTGCCGCCGAGCTCGGGTGTGCCGGGCACCGTGACCGGACCCGTTGATTTGTACGCGTTCGACGGGTATCCGGGCGGGACGTGCCGCAGCGACAACACGCCTGGCAGCCCGAACACCGCGCCGGACTGGGGCATCTACAGCGCGGGCGGGGCGACCGGCGGGGCCAGCGCGTCGCCGAACACGCCCGGCTTCGCGGCCGAGTTCGGCGGCGGCTGGTTCGACTTCTGGGGCAGCAACGGGTCGTACGCGTGCATGGGGCAGCGCGAGGGGCCCGGCTATGAGCGGGTGTTCTACGGCACGAACATCGCCAACCGGTTGACCATCCAGAACTTCTACATGACCTCCGGCGGCACGTCCTGGGGGTGGCTGCCGGCGCCGGTGGTCTATACCTCATACGACTATGGTGCGGCGCTCGACGAGGCCCGGCAGCCGCGCGCGAAGCTCGCCGCGATGAAGGAGCTGGGCCTGTTCCTGCAGAGCGTGCCGGCGATCACCAAGGTGGACAGGGGTTCCGCGGTCACCCCGTCCTCGGCCGCGGTGAAGGTCTACCACAACGTCAACCCGGACACCCAGACGCATTTCTACTTCGCCGTGCACAACCCGTCCAACGCCACGACGGACGACTCGTTCACGTTCCCGGTCAGCACCCCGGACGGCGCGTTCACCGTCCCCTTGCGACTGAACGGGCAGGACGCGAAGACCCTGGTGGCCAACCTCAACTTCGGTGGCCAGCACCTGGTGTACTCCAGCTCGGAGATCGAGACGTTGCTGCGCCAGGGTTCCACCGACACCGCGCTGCTCTACGGCCGCACCAACGAGCCGGGCGAGACGGTGCTGCGGTACGCCGGCCAGCCCACCGTCACGGTGCTCGCCGGGAACGTGACGAGCTCGTTCAGCAACGGCAACCTGAAACTCAGCTACGTCCACAGTGGACTAGCTCAGATCAGGATCACCGGCGGCGGGCGCGATCAGCTGACCCTGCTGCTGGCCAACCAGTCCACCGCCGACACGATGTGGCGGCAGGACACCGCGGCCGGGCCGGTGCTGGAGCGCGGCCCGCGGCTGGTGCGCACCGCGGCGGTCAACGGGTCCACGCTGGCGCTCACCGGGGACACCGCGGCCGCGTCCAGCCTGGAGATCTGGGCGCCGGCCCAGGTCGGCACCGTCACCTGGAACGGCGCGGCGGTCACCATGCGGCGCACGTCGGCCGGGAGCCTCGCCGCGGACAGCCAGCTGCCCGGCCCGGCCGCGGTCACGCTGCCGGACCTGTCCGCGGGGACGTGGCGGTTCTCGGCCGAATCGCCTGAGGCTGTTCCCTCGTTCAACGATTCCACGTGGGCCTTGGCGAACAAGACGACGACGCACAGCACCACCCCGCCGCCCACCGGCCAACCCGTGCTGACCGCGGACGACTACGGCTTCCACCACGGCGACGTCTGGTACCGCGGCCGGTTCACCGCCGCGGCGGACACGATCGCGCTGCGCTACGGCGGGGGCGGCGCCGGGCTGCTGCAGGCCTGGCTCGACGGCGTGTACCTGGGCCAGAACGTGCTGCCGACCGGGGTCAGCGCGCCGGCCACCACCGGCACCGCCACGTTCAGCGTGCCCACCTCGTTGCGCACCAACGCACCGCACCTGCTCGCGGTCATGGTGCGCAACGACGCGCACAACGAGGACGGCGGCGTCAACGACGCGCACAAGGAGGGCCGCGGCCTCATCTCCGCCACGCTCAGCCCGGCGGCGGCGGTCTCCTTGCGGGTCCAGGGTGCGTCCACTGTGGACCCGGTGCGCGGTCCGCTGAACAACGGCGGCCTGTTCGGCGAGCGCAACGGCTGGCACCTGCCCGGGTTCGCCGACGGCGGCTGGGTCACCCGCCCGGTCCCGGACACCACCGCCGCGCCCGGCACATCCTGGTACCGCACCGGGTTCGACCTCGCGGTCCCGGCCGGCCACGACGCCTCGCTCGGACTCACCCTCGGCAACCTCGCCGTGCCCCGCTCCGGCGGCGCCTACCGCGTGCTGATCTTCGTCAACGGCTGGAACCTCGGTCAGTACGTCGGCAACGTCGGCCCGCAGCACACGTTCGTGCTCCCCACCGGCGTGCTCGACCTGCACGGCCACAACACCCTCGCCCTGGCCGTGACCAGCGACGGCGGTGCGGCCAACGCGCTGGAGCGGGTGGCCCTGACCAACCTGGGCACGGTCCGCGGGGGCTGATGTCCGGACCGGAGTGGTGGTCTCGACGTCTCTGGTGAAAGGTACCGACCAGGTGCCTGAGCAGAGGAGCCACCGTGAAGTACATGATAATGATGTTCGGGTCGCAGCGGGACCTCGACATGCTGACCGGGAAGTCGACCGACCGGCCGGCCTGGTCGGCGGAGGACGTCGCCAAGCTGCACGAGTTCATGGGGACGTGGAGCCAGGCCCTGGTCGAATCCGGGGAACTGGTCGACGGCCACGGGCTGAGCGCACCGGTGCACGCCCGGCGCATCCAGGTTCGGGAAGGGCTTCCCGTGATGACCGACGGTCCCTACGCGGAGACGCAGGAGGTGCTCGTCGGATACACCATCGTCGACTGCGCGAGCTTCGACCGGGCCACCGAGATCGCCGCCCAGCTGGTGCACACCCCGTACCCGGCGGGCACCGACCTCGGCCGCGACTGGTACGTGGACGTCCGCCCGATCGACGACGTGCCCCCCACCCCGGACGCATGACCGATCCGGGAACCGAGGACCGGCTGCGCGAGTTGGCGCCGCGGGTCCTCGGCGCGGTCGTCCGCCGGTACGGCCACTTCGACACCGCGGAGGACGCCGTGCAGGAGGCGCTGCTCGCGGCCGCCACGACCTGGCCGCGGGACGGCGTGCCGGACAACCCGAAGGCGTGGCTCATCACCGTCGCGTCCCGGCGGCTCACCGACCTGCTGCGCAACGAGCAGGCCCGGCAGCGTCGCGAGGACACGGTCGCCTCCGGGGTGCTGCCCGAAGCGTGGCTCGCGCCCGCGGCGGACAACCCGGTCGTGGACGCCGACGACACGCTGATCCTGCTGCTCCTGTGCTGCCATCCGGCGTTGTCGCCGGCCTCGCAGATCGCGCTGACCCTGCGCGCGGTCGGTGGCCTCACCGCCGCGGAGATCGCCCGCGCGTTCCTGGTGCCCGAGTCGACCATGACCCGGCGGATCAGCCGGGCCAAGCAGCGCATCCGGGACAGCGGTCTCCCGTTCGGCATGCCGCCGGCCGCCGAGCGGGCCGAGCGGCTCGCCGCGGTGCTACACGTGCTCTACCTGATCTTCAACGAGGGTTACGCCAGCACGTCCGGGCCGAACCTGCGGCGCGGCGAGCTGTCCGCGGAGTCGATCCGGCTGACGCGCATCGTGCACGCGCTGATGCCCGAGGAGCCCGAGGTGAGCGGGCTGCTCGCGCTCATGCTGCTCACCGACGCGCGGCGGAGGGCGCGCACCGGGCCGTCCGGTGAGCCGGTGCCCATGGCCGAGCAGGACCGGAGCCGTTGGGACGCCGGGCAGATCGCCGAGGGCGTCGCGCTGATCAGCGACGCGCTGCCGCGTGGGGCGCCCGGTCCCTACCAGCTCCAGGCCGCGATCGCTGCGGTGCACGACGAAGCGCCCAGTGCCGAAGCGACCGACTGGCCGCAGATCCTTGCCCTGTACGAGGTTCTGCTGCGGATCTCGGACAACCCGGTGGTGGCCCTGAACCACGCGGTCGCGGTGGCGATGGTCAAGGGTGCGCCGGCCGGGCTCGAGTTGGTCGGCGAGCTGAGACAGGACCGGCGGATCGCCGAGGACCACCGGCTGCATGCGGTTCGCGCGCACCTGCTGGAGTTGACCGGCGACAACGAAGCGGCGCGGGAGGCGTACCTGGCCGCGGCCGAGCGCACGACGAGCCTGCAGCAGCAGCGTTATCTGTATGACCGGGCCGCGCGGTTGGGGGTTGAAGTGCGATGAAGGGGGCCTTTCTCACGCCCAGCGAGAGGAAGGCCCCCTTCATCGCACTCCCTACGGGTCCTTGGCGAGCCTCGCGATCAGCTCGCGGTAGTCCTCCTTCATCGGGAGGTCCCGCTCGATGTGCACGCGCCGGCGGGCGGTGGTGACCTCCTTGCGCCGCACCGGGTCGTAGCCGGGCCGGTCGTAGTGTTCCCACCACAGGCCGATTCCACGGCGCTGCCAGCCGGGAAGCTCGTCGAAGTTGACGCCGTGGCTTTCCAGCAGCTCGTTCTTGTCGGCCACGGAGGACCGTTCCAGCACCCGGGTGGCCTCCGCGCTGGACTGGCCGCTGCGGCGCAACGTCCAGTAGCACCAACCGTTCAACGCGAACCGGGTGGCGTCGGCCTGGCGCCAGGAGAAGTAGTCGACCACGTCGGCCGGGCCGGTGCCCATCCACACGCGACTGTCGAAATGGGCCGGTTCGCCGGCCGCGTGGGTGAACGCGGCCGAGGCGATGCCGGCCGAGATCGACACCAGCTTTTCCACGCTCCGCCCGAAAAGCTCGAAGGAGGGGTCGAGCAGCACGGAGATCTCGTCGCTCTCGGTGTAGGCGTAGCGGCCGTTGAACTCGCTCAGCACGGATGCCGCGGTGTCCGTCATCAGCTGCGCGAACCGTGCGTCGAACGGCTTGTCGTAGCGCTGCCCGGTGAATCGCGAGAAGCTCCGGCCGTCCACCCGCAGGATCGTCCACGCCCCGGGCAGCACCACCAATTGGTGGAACCACTCGCGAGATCGTTGGCTCGCTTCGAACTCGTCCCCCCGCACCGCGCTACCCCTCGTGTCGAACCCGCCCCGGTCGCCATCCCGGAGCGAACACTACCTGGGCGGTCAGGGTTTCCGGGCGACCCCGCCGACGATCGTGTACTGCACCGGGTCGAGCGGCTTGATCCGCGGGCCGTCCGGCCACCAGTCCACGCACAGCGAGATGCCGGGCTCGACGAACTCCAGGCCCGGGAACATGGCCTCGATCTGCGGGTGGGTGCGGAACAGGCCGGTGCCCATGGGGCTGTGCAGGAAGACCTCCTCCATCCGCCGGGCGAGCGAGCTGTGCTCGGTGGTCTCCGGGTCGAAGAAGTGACTGATCGCCACGTAGGAGCCGGACGGCAGGGCGTCGACGTAGGCCCGCATGATGTCCTCGGGGCTGCGCTCCCCGTCGTAATGGTGGATGGTGCCGAGCTGGAACAGCGCGATCGGCTGGGAGAAGTCCAGGTATTTGCGCACCAGCTCGTTGTTGACGATCTCCTCGGGTTTGAAGATGTCGGCCGAGACGAAATGGGTCTGCTCGTTCTCCTCCAGCAGCGCGCGGCCGTGCGCGAGGACGACGGGGTCGTTGTCGATGTAGACGACCCGCGAGTCGGGCGCGATGCGCTGGGCGACCTGGTGGGTGTTCTCCGCGGTGGGCAGCCCCGAGCCGCAGTCCAGGTACTGGGTGACTCCGGTCTGGCTGGCGATGAACCGAGTGACCCGGATCAGGAACTCGCGGTTGTCCCAGGCCAACTGCGCGGCCTCGGGTGCGACCGCCTGCACCTGGCGCAGCACCAGGCGGTCGATCTCGTAGTTGTCCTTGCCGTTGAGAAACGCGTCGTACACCCGAGCGATGCTCGCCTTGGAGGTGTCGATGTATACGGGCGCGGCTTCAGGGGCGGCATTGGCGGTGGACATTCCGGCCTCACAGACGGTTGTGGATCACGGACGCTGTGGAGTCACTCGGGGGCATAGCGTAGGCCCGCATTTCGTGGTCGTAAACGCCGGTTTGGTACTTGACCCGTTTCGGGTCACGTGTACGGTCTGTGACGGGATGGATGCAGGCGAGGAGATCGAGTGATGAACGCTAGAACTCCCTCCGACGATTCCAACCGCCCCGACCAGGGCAGTGGTGGTCCCACCGCCCGCCGCATCATTGTCGGCGCACAACTCAGACGGCTACGCGAGGCCGCCGGCATCACCCGGGCGGATGCCGGTTACGCCATCCGAGGGTCAGAGTCCAAGATCAGTCGACTGGAACTGGGGCGGGTCGGATTCAAGGAGCGTGACGTCCAGGACCTGCTGACCATGTACGGCGTGCTCGACCCGGGCGAACGGGACGCCGTCATGGCTATGGTCGCCCGGTCCAACGAGCGCGGCTGGTGGCACCGGTTCGCCGACCTGATGCCGAGCTGGTTCCACGACTACGTCGGCCTCGAGGAGTCGGCGTCCCGGATCCTGGCCTATGAGCTGCAGTTCGTGCCCGGGCTGCTGCAGACCGAGGAGTACGCGCTCGCGGTCGCCAGCCACGGCCGGCCCGACCTGGCCAGCGACGAGGTCCGGCGGCGGGTCACGCTTCGCATGCAACGGCAGAAGATCCTGCACCGGCCCGGCGCGCCGAAGCTCTGGGCGGTGATCGACGAGTCGGTGCTGCGCCGGCCGATCGGTGGCCGCGCGGCCATGCGCCGGCAGCTCGACCACCTGCTGGAGATCACCCGGATGCCGCACGTGACGTTGCAGGTCGTGCCGTACCCGCTGAGCGGCTACGCGGCCGAGAGCGCGTTCACCCTGCTCCGGTTCGCCGAGCCGGACCTGCCGGACGTGGTCTACATCGAGCACCTGGCCGGTGCGATGTACCTGGACCGGCCGGACGAGATCGAGACGTACAGCCGGGTGTTCGACCGGCTCATGGTGGACGCGGAGACCCCGGACCGGTCCCGGCAGATGCTCGCCAAGGTCCGTCTGGATCTCTAGTTTCCGAATTGCAACTTGCACGGGCAGTGACTGCACGTGCATTTTCCAGTGCAAGGTGCTACCTTCTTCACTGTCAGATGCACGTGCACATGCACCCGCAGCAGGGTCAGCCGGGAAGGTTGGGCATCGTGGTGGATGAGATTCGCAACGAAATGTCGGCAACGCTGCTCGGTGTGGCGGTGTGGCGCAAGAGCAGCTACAGCGGTGCCGTCGGAAACTGTGTGGAGCTCGCGGTTCTGGCCGGTGACCGGATTGCGATCCGCAACTCGCGCGATCCCGCCGGTCCCGCTCTGGTCTGCCCGCACGCTGAGCTGCACGCATTGGTGGCCGGCGCCAAGAAGTGGTGAGTGATGTCGTCCCTCGCCGAGCAAACCGGTGTGTCCACTGACGATCAGCTCCGGGCCCTGGTCGCCCGCGGGTTCCAGTTCTTCGACCCGCGGGACGACGACGGTGATGTCGTCGCCGTCGTCGGTGTCCGGGCCCACGACAACGTGATCGACGTGGTCCGCCTGCACGGCGAGGACGAGGCCATCGCCTCCCGGCTCCCCCTCGACGCCGACATTCTGGCGCCGAAGACGGTCTTCTGGCAGCGCACCGGCCCCGCCCGTGAGGTGCTCAGCACGCTTCTCGCGCTTCCCGACGACCAGACTCCCGGCCTGCTCGGCACCCCCTCCCACTGCCGGTAGGCCGGGGCTTTCTTGCCGGGAGTGAATGTGACGTTGCTGGCCCGCTACGGCATGAACGTGACGTTGCGTTCCATCATTGCCCGAGATAGGCCAGCATCTGCTCGATCTGCGCCGACCGCGACCGGTCAATACGTGCTGCCAATGCCTTTGTTTCGGGGTTGGTGCCGGTGGCGGACTCCATTCTGGCGAGTTGGATGGCGTCGTCCTGGCGGGCGATCATGGTGTTGAGGAACCGGCGGTCGAAGCCGGGGCCGGCGATGCGGGTCAGGGTGGCGATCTCACCGGCGGTGGTGTCGGGCATGCCGCCGTGGTCGAGGTGGGAGCCGGCGGGGGCGGTGGGTGGTTGGCGCCAGTCGCGGAGCCGGGTCGCCATGGTGGTGGCTTCGTCGGCCTGGGTGGTTTCGATGGCGGCGGCGAGGGTGCGGACCTCCGGGCGAGCAGCCCGGTCGCGGGCCAGGCGCACGATGCTGATGCCCTGGTCGAGATGGGGGACCATCATCTGCAGGAACATCACGTCGGTGTCGTTGTACCGGCCGGGATTGCTGTTCGTCGCCGGCGCTGACGAGGCAGGGGGCGCCGGCGACGAACAACCCGCCAGCACGAGGAGGCCGGCGGCGATCAGGACCAGGCGGGGCATGGGGCACCTCGGTGGAGACGACCGGGCCGCACCGGGGTGATCTCGGCGCGGCCCGGTCGCGGGCTCAGACGCGTTGCCAGAGGGAGGGGGCGTTGGGCGGTTCCCAGCCGGCGAGGGCGGTGTGGGCTTGCAGGCACTGGTAGGTCAGGCCGTTGTAGATGACGCGGTTGCCGACCTGGTAGGCGGTGCCGGCCGCCCAGGTGCCGCCGGGTGGTGGGGGCGCGGTCGTGGTGCTGGTGGGTGGCGGCGGGGTGGTGGTGCTGGTCGGCGTCGGCGGGGGCGGGGTGCCGCCGTCGAAGTCGACGTCGGCGCAGGAGTAGAACGCCTCGTCGGAGCCGACGACGCGTTGCCAGATGGTGTAGATGAGCTGGCGGCCGCTGCGCGGTGGGATGTCGAGGGTGAAGTTGGTGAACGTGGTGGGGTTGACGTTGTCGAACTTGCGCAGCAGCACCAGGTCCGACCAGTTGAGCGGCAGTGTCGGGTTCCAGCCGGCGCGGGTGAGGTAGAACTCGAAGTTGCTGTTCGCGTGCGGCGCGGTGGCGTGGTAAGTGATCGTCAGCGAGCCGGCGGAGATCCGGGTGGCCGGCCAGTCGGCGCGTTGCAGGTCGAGACCGCGGTACTTGTCCCGGCCGGCGCTGCACAGGTGGTTGTCCGGGATGATCTCCCGGTGCCGGCCGGCGGCGGTGAGCTGGTTGACCTCGTTCCAGTCGTAGAACGGCTGGGTGCCGCCGAGTGCGATGGCCGCCTTGCACGCCTCGTTCGTCGGGTTCTCCGGGTTCTGCTGCTTGCACGCGTACACGCGGCTCGGCGGGTCGGACATCGTGCCGTGCGCGCTGGCCGGTTCGGCCGGCAGCAGGGCGACCACCAGGGCGGCGGCGACCACCGCGGCTGTCGACAACGCCAGAGTGTGCCGGAGCTTCATCGCGTCCTCCTCGCGCCGCATGGCTGCAAGAAGAACGTGCATGATCGGTGACGGCCGCGTCAATTGGTCTAGACAATTTCGTTGCTCATTGACGGGAACCCGCCACCTTCACCGACAACCGGACGGTCAGGTCCGGTCGGTCAGCCAGTTGTCGATCTCCTCGTGCAGCGTCAGCTTGGTGGCGCGAGGGGCGAACGAGGCGTCGACGGCGGTTCGGGCGAGTGCCGCGAGGACGGTGTCGTCGTAGTGGAACGTGTCGCGGATCCGTTGGTACTCGGCGGTAAGCGTGGTGCCGGTGACGTTCGGGATGTCGGTGTTGAGTGTGACGGGCAGGCCCGCCTCGAGGAGCCGGGGCAGTGGGTGCGCGGCCAGCGACGGCACGAGGCCGAGCGCGACGTTCGAGCACGGGCACACCTCGAGCGGGATCGGCCGGTCGCGCACCTCCTTGACCAGCAACGGATCCTCGAGCACGCGGATGCCGTGGCCGAGGCGTTCGGTGCGCCCCACGGTGATCGCCTCGCGGATGCTGGCCGCTCCGGCGGTCTCGCCGGCGTGGTGCACGACGTGCAGGCCGGCGTCCCGGGCGGCGGCGAACACCTTGGCGAACGGCCAGGCAGGGTACGTCTCGTCGCCGGCCAGGCCGATGCCGATCACCTCGTGATGCTTGGCGGCCAGGCGGAACGTCTGCCAGGCGCGGTCCACCGGGCGGCGGCGGGAGTGGTCGAGGATCACCCGGGTCTGGATGCCGGCGCCGTCCGCGAGCCCGGTGAGCACGGCCTGGAGCGGCATGTCGGGGTCGCCGAGCCGCTCGCCGTGGGCGGCCGCGGTGAAGGTGACCTCGGCGTAGCGGGTGCCCTGCGCCGCCTCGTCCGCACGGAACTCCCGGGCCACCCGGGTGAAATCCGCCGGGGTGCGCAGGCAGGCCCGGACCAGCGCGTTGTAGTCGCCGAACTCGCGGAAACCGGTGAAGGACAGGCGTTCCTCGGGGATGTCCACGCCGTTGGCGGCGGCCAGGTCGCGCAGGGTCGCGGGGCGGACCGTGCTCTCCAGGTGGACGTGCAGGTGCACCTTGGGCAGGCGGGTCAGGTTGCGCACAGGTGACCTCGCAGCCAGGCGGGGAACTCGTCCAAAGTGGACAGCACGATCCCGGCGCCGGCCTCGGTGAGCATGTCGGCGTCGCAGGGGCCGGTGGTCACCCCGACCGGGACGGCGCCCGCGGCCAGCGCGCCGGCGACGTCGGTGGCGTGGTCGCCGACGTAGGCCAGCGCCTCGTGCTCGCGCAGGGCGGCGGCCTTACCGGCGGCCCACAGGTCGCCGACCAGGTGGTCGACCTCCCAGCCGAGGGCGGTCAGGTGTCTGGCCGCGTTGGGTTCGTGCTTGGCGGTGACCACGAGGGTGTGGCCGCCGAGCTCGTGGACGGCGTCCAGGGCCGCCGCCGCGCCCGGCATGGGCACGGTCTCCGGGATGACGATCTCCGGGTAGGTCGCCCGGAACCGGCTGACCAGCTCGGGAATCCGGTCCTCGGGCGCGCCGAAGTCCCGGAACACCAGGTGCAGCGGCGGCCCGAGGTTGTCGGCGAAGTAGGCGCCGTCCAGTGGGAGCCCGGTCTGGGCGGCCAGCGCGTCCATGGCAGCGATCATGCCCGGGCGCGGGTCGATCAGCGTCATGTCCAGGTCGAAGCCGACGGTGAACCTTGCTCCGAGCCGCTGTCCGTCCGCGTTCGAGCGGCCCTGCCTATCAATCGGCCATGCTCCCCGTGATCCTGTCCGCCCTGCTGGCACCCGTTCTCCTTGTTCTCGGCAGCGCCAAGGTGATCCGCCACCCCATGATGCAGCAGAACGCCCGGCACCTCGGCTTCTCGGTGTCCGGCTTCCAGCTCGTGGGTGCCGTGGAGCTGGCCGGCGGGGTCGGGTTGATCCTCGGTCTGTTCTGGACGCCGCTGGGTGTGGCCGCGTCGGTCGGCCTGGTGTTGCTGCTGGCCGGCGGGGCGTTTGCGCACGCGCGGGTCCGCGACCGGTTCGTCAAGATCGCGTTCCCCGCGGTGTGCGCCGCGCTGAGCGGTGCGACGCTCGTGTTGCATCTCGCGTAGGACCACAGCCGCACCTCGTGATGTTCGATGTGTTGGCCCCTGGCGTCGCCATGTTGGCGTGCCACGTCGCCATGTTGGCGTCTGGCGCGGGTGTGTTGGCTGGTGACGCCGCCGCCGGACACCGCTGACCGCAATCCCGACGCACCCTCGGCCAACACAGCGATGCCACAAGCCAACATGGCCACGCCACGGGCCAACATGGCGACGTGAGACGCCAACATGGTGACGAAGCTAGGCGATTGCGCCTGCCGTTCGCAGGCCGGCGATCTCGTCTGTGGTGTAGCCGAGCTCGGTGAGCACGGCGTCGGTGTGCTCGCCGAGGGCGGGAACGGGGTCGAGCCGGGGCGGATCGGTGGGAAAGGTGATCGGTGGCAGCGGGGTGCGGAGCGGACCGACCGGGGAGCCGACTTCCCGCCAGCGATCCCGGGCGACCAGCTGCGGGTGCGCCACGACCTGAGGAACCTCGTTGAGCCTCGCGTTGGCGATCCCGGCGTCGTCCAGCAACGTGACCAGGTCCGCGGCGGTGAGTTTCGCCGTGGCGGCGCCGACGAGCGCGTCCACCGCGTCCCGGTTGGCGGTGCGGGCCACGTTGGTGGCGTAGGCCGGATCGGTGCCCAGCTCGGGGCTGCCGAGCAGATCGGCGGCGAGGCGGCGCCACTCCCGGTCGTTCTGGATGCCGAGCATGATCTCGTTGCCGTCCGCGGTCGGGTACCGGTTGTACGGTGCGATCGCCGGATGCGACACGCCCATCCGCGGCGGCTGCTCCCCGGTGTGCAGCGTGTGCTGCACCTGGTGCCCCATCCACTCGACCACGGTGTCGAACATGCTCACGTCCAGTGCCGCACCGCCGCCGCCACGCTCCCGCCGCAGCAGCGCCGCGAGCACCCCGGAGAAGATGTACATGCCGGCCGCGATGTCCGCGATCGGGATGCCGGCCTTCGCCGGAGCCTCCGGTGTGCCGGTCACCGAGACCAGCCCGGCCTCGCTCTGCACCAGCAGGTCATAGGCCCGCTTGTCGCGAAACGGCCCCGCGGGCCCATATCCGGACAGGTCCACCGCCACCAGCCTTGGGTAGCGCTGGGTGAGCGCCGCCGCGTCCAACCCGCGCCGGGCCGCCGCCCCCGGCGCCAGGTTCTGCACGAACACGTCGGCCTGCGCGACGAGCCGTTCGACGACCTCGCGCCCGGCGGCCGACGTGAAGTCCACCGCCACCGACTCCTTCGACCGGTTCAACCAGACGAAGTGCGACGCCATCCCCTTGACCGACTGGTCGTACCCCCGCGCGAAGTCCCCGCCGTCCGGCCGCTCGATCTTGACGACGCGTGCTCCGAGATCGGCAAGCTGCCGGGTCGCCAGGGGAGCCGACACCGCCTGCTCGACGCTGACCACGAGCATCCCGTCCAGTGGAAGCATGCCCCGCAGCCTATTGCGGTTTCTCCACCGCCTGGAGCAGTCGCCGCACGTCCTGCCGGAAGCTCTCGTGCCGGATCTTCAAAGCATTGCGCCGCGCGAGGGCGGCCAGGCTCTCGGGTAATTGCCGCGGGTCGGGCATCTCGGCGCCATCCACGAGAACCGGGATCACCCGGATGTTCCGCCTGAGTGCGGCCTCGACTTCCAACCTGACGATGTCGTCGGGCTGGGTGAGGCGCCGCTTTCCTGACTCGTCACACATTGTCGCCCATTGTGGACCAATCACCGCCACCAGCACGGCGCATTGCCCGACGGCGTCCGTGATGACCTCTTTGAAGTCAACTCCGAGCTCGATCGAGTCAACGTCCATGAAGACCTGATTCTCGCCGAGATGGCCGATGAGCCAGTCCGATATTCGGCCAGCAAAGTGGCTCGTGTGCTCTCTACGATAGCTGATGAACACCCGAATCAAAGGCGACGGTGGAGGCTCGTTGTTGTCGGTTCGTTCCGATGGTGATTGCTCGTCGTCGATGTCTGGCTCAAGATCGACTTCGTGGGTCACCAGTTCACGGAGCTCGTCCAACTCGGCCCTCTGCTTGCGTAGCGCCTCCTCCTGCTCCCTCAGCTCCAAAGCTTGTGACGAATCGTGTGCCGAGAACTTTTCCTGCTGCACCGAGAGGATCTTGTTATCCAGTTCAACTAGGGACTGCAGGCAGTTTTCCAGACCCAGTAACTTGGCGACTCGACCGGTATCGCGTTGTTCGATCGCGCCGGCCCGAGCCTTTGCGACCGTGGCCAGTTGGGCCGTCAACGCGGATCGGGCGTAACCGGACACGAGTAGGAGAACGTGCTGACGCGCGGTGTTGAGGTCGGCGCCCAGCTTGACCAGGACCTGGGCGGCCAGGCCCTCGCCCTCGCGGATCAGCCCCAGCAGCATGTGCTCGGTGCCGAGGTACGCGTGGCCTAGAAGCAGCGCCTCTCGCAACGACAGTTCAAGAACTTTTTTGGCCCGGGGTGTGAACGGGATGTGGCCGACCGGAGTATGGTCACCCTCGTCAATAATCTTGTCTACCTGGTTCCGAACCTCATTCAGCGCGATCCTCGATAACTCGAGCGCCCTGGCGCCGGCACCCTCGCCCTCATGGACCAGGGCCAAGAGGATGTGCTCGGTGCCAATATAGTTGTGGTTGTACATCCTGGCCTCTTCTTGTGCCAGGACGATGACTCGCTTCGCGCGGTCGGTGAAACTTTCGAACATTGGCCCACGACTCCTCGCCTGCTCATCGCAGTTTGCCAGTTACAGAGCCGTGCCGACAGGATCAGCGTCAAGCTTTAGCATGACGGCGTGACCGCGGCGTTGACCCGGGTGGCGGGGTTGCTCCGCCCATCTCTCGAGGAGTCCGAGCTGGATACCTCGAAGGGGTACCTTGACCTGCTCGGGGAGCGGCCGCCGGGGAGGCGCACGCTGGCGCTCGCGGTCATGCGGAGCAGGGTGTTGCCGATCATCTACGAGCGGTGGTGGCGGCCGGTGTTGCGGGTGATCAACCGGCTCGATCCGGGCGAGGAGCAGCGGTTCGCCGGGCGGTTGTTGGATGTTCATAGTGGACAGCTGGTGCTGGATGTGGCTTGTGGGCCGGGGAACTTTACCCGGCCGTTGGCCTCGGCGGCGGGGGCGGAGGGGTTGGTGGTCGGGGTCGACGAGTCGGCCACGATGCTGGGCAAGGCCGTTGACGAGACCACCGCGCCGCAGGTGGCCTATGTGCGGGGGGATGCGCGGGAGCTGCCGTTCGCGGATGGGGCGTTTGACGCGGTGGGGTGCTTTCTGGCATTGCACCTGGTGCCGGAGCCGTTCCGGGCGCTCGGTGAGCTGATCCGGGTGCTGGGGCCGGGCGGGCGGATCGCGGTCTCGGCGCCGTGCCGGCCGCCGGGCAGGTTGCCGAAGGTGGTTGACCGGGTGGTGAACGCGCCGGTGGGGATGCGGATGTTCGGGCGCGACGAGCTCACGGGCGTGTTCGAGCGGGCCGGGTTGGAGCGGATCACCCAGAAGGTGACCGGTTTGTATCAGATTGTCGGGGCAGTTCGGCCAGGCTGACCATCCGTCGCGGTTGGCTCGAG
>NZ_DASYTH010000334.1:0-11597 GCF_036002505.1 Actinophytocola sp.
GCCTTCGGCGCCACGCTCGGCGGCGCCACCGCCATCGGGCCGCTGGCCGGCGGGGTGCTGACCGACACACTGGGCTGGCGGTCCATCTTCTTCATCAACCTGCCGATCGGCGCGGCGGCCTTCGCGGCCGGGGTGGCCCGGTTGCGCGAATCTCGCGACCCGGCCGGCGGCCGGGCCGACTGGGTGGGCACGGCCCTGATCACCGGGGCGCTGACCGCGCTGATGTTCGCGCTGATCCGCGGCAACGCGCTGGGCTGGGCGAGCCCGGCGATCGTGGCCCTGCTCGCGACCGCAGCCGTAGCCCTTGCCGGGTTCGTGATATACGAGCTGCGCATCGCCGCGGCGCCCATGGCCGACCTGCGCCTGTTCCGGCGGCGGAGCTTTGCCGCGACGGGGTTCGTGGCGTTCGCGATCTCCGCGACGGTCATCGGGATGATCATCTACCTGTCGCTGTATGTGCAGAACACCCTCGGCTACTCCCCGGTCCAGGCCGGGCTGCGGTTCCTGCCGCTGTCGCTGGCCTCCTTCACGGTTGCCTTCCTGACCGGCCGGCTGATCGGCAAAGTGGCGATGCGGGTGCTGCTGGGCGTGGCCATGGTCGCGGCCGCGGCCGGGCTGGCCTCGATGGCCCACCTGACCGCCACCTCCACCTGGCTGGTGCTGCTGCCCGGATTCATCTTGGCCGGGATCGGCCTGGGCGTCACCTCCACCGGCCTGGCCTCGGCAGCGCTTTCGGCGGTGGAGCCGGCCCACGCCGGGATGGCGGCCGGCCTGGTGAACACGCTGCGCCAGGTCGGCACCGCCACCGGCGTGGCCGTGCTCGGCGCCCTCTATGCCTCCCGCGTCACCACCGCCACCCTGCACGCCCTGGCCGGCGTGCCCGCCCCGCCCAGCGCCGTCCACCGGCTGGCCGCCGCTGTTGCCTCCGGCGCCGGCACCCGGGTAGCCGCCGTGGTCCCGCCCGCCGCCCGCGCCGCGGTCACCCACGCCGCCCGCGCCGGCACCGCCCGGGGGCTCAACGACGTCCTGCTCGCCGCGGCCGCGTTCGCCGCGCTCGGCGCTATAGCTGGATTCGCCTACGGACCCGACCCGGCCAGGCAGCCGCCGCCCAGCCCCGCCCCCGGCGACCACAGCGCCCAGCCGGCCACCGCCCAGCACCAGGCCTGAACCGTCACGACGTCGTCGCAGAGGCCGAGGCAAGGCCCTCACCAGCGTACGGTTCGAGAAACGCGTCGCCGCCCGTCTTGGAGAGACGGACTGGACGCCGTGCGGAACGAGCAACCAGGAGAGGAAACCCACAAGGCACGGGCGCTTTGCCCCATCTCATCGCCGACGGTGTCCCGCAACACCTCGTCCTCGACCGCCGGTACGATCTCCGGCCCGAAGGCCGCTGGCGGCAGATTCGCCTCACGGTCCGGCGGCGGTATGCATCGACCAGGCGACGGGCTGCGATCGTCCACAGCCAGCCCAGCGCGCTGACCGAGTAACCGATCGATGAACGGCATGTCCCCACGGTCCATTCGATGCGTGCACGCACCGTCCGGCAAACGCGCACCTCGCGGCATAGACCGCCGGCGGGCATTCGTGTCGGTCACGGCGAAACGGCTCGCTGGCGTTGGGCGACATGCTCAAGGATGGCTGCCCCCTTGCGCAGGCCGTCGCGGGAGCGGATCTGCTCGCCGATCCTCGCAAGCCGCTCACGCAGGTCTTGGTCGGCAAGCAGCGCGTCGACCGCTCCGGTCAGCTCCCTATCGGTGCAGCTGTATGTCGAGAGCCGTCGGCCGAAACCCAGCTCGTCGATCCGCTGGGCGTTGTCGTACTGGTCCCAGAAGAGTGGCAGCACGATCATCGGCTTGCCGAAGTGCAACGCCTCGGTCGTGGTGTTGTTACCGCCGTGGGTGATCACTAGGTCAACATGGCCGATGATGCTGGTCTGCGGGAGGAACGCATCGCCGTACATGTTGCCGGCCAGCGTGATGCGGTCGGCCTGTGGACCCTTGCTGACGATATAGCGGTGACGGGTTGTGGCCAGGACGTCGACCAGCCGCTGCATCAGATCTACATCGGCACCACCAAGAGAGCCAAGCGAGAGGTACACCAGGCCCGAACCCTCCGGCCGGTCGCGCACCACGTCGGGCAGCTCAAAGGCCGCATCGGTCTCGCGAACGCTGGAGTCGAGCCGGTGCCACGTCCAGTCCAGCGGGCGTAGACCGGCGTAGTCGGCCTCCGCTGGGAAGAGGTAGATGTTCGCGACCTTCGAGGTGGCGATGAACTCCAAGTCCGGCAAGGGCTCGGCACCCTGCTCCTGCACCCACCCGTCGAAGGTCGCCCACATGGGCCGGAGCGTACGGTCGAACTCCGCGCGGTACGCCTCCCAACCTCTCTGGTCAGCGACCGGATAGCCGGAGAACGTCGGCGGGACCTTGTCGCCGCGGACCTCGAGAGGATTGCAGGACATGATGCGTACGAAGGGAGCGTCGGTGGTGGTGAGAGCCGGAAAGCCGACCACATTGTCCTGCACGATTACGTCGGGTTTGTGCTCTGCGATGATCTCCCGCAGGTGCGGTTCGCAGTACATAGCTCCGTCGATCAATGCCTGATACGTCGGCTGGATGAACGACTCGAGCTGGGCCAGTGTTGGCTTGCGGAACTCGGGGGCCGTTTCGGCGATGAAGTCGGCCCAGAACTTGCCGGCGTCCAAGTCCCCGGAGGGGTCGGCGGGGGGCTCAGCGAGGTCGATCAGCGCCTCGACGAATCCCAGCGGTTCGAGCCGGTTCTTCCACGACGACTCCGAGGCGAACACCACGCGATGGCCGCGCTTGAGGAGGATGTTGCCTAGCCCGATGCAATGATTCGTCGGTCCATAGGCAGACTCGGGCGCGAACAGGATCGTGAGCGGTCTTTCGTCGTCCATCCTGGCTGGCCCTCCACGTCCTGTCCGGCTGGGGCACAGACCAATATGTCCGACCATTGTCCCGAAGACTCTGGGACCCAAACCCGAGAGATCGAACTGCTTTGGCGGTGCGCTTATGCAGCAGGCCCCCGGCCCGGCCCGCATGTCCCTCGCAAAGGCCGTCTCCGACGGTCAGTGCCCTCTCCGTTTATATCCGGCGAGGCCTTCGCCGGGGCGCGAGCACAGACAGGATGCCCTCGCCCTTATGCAGATCGCCTCCGGGCCTGAGCAACCTCGCCCCGCCCACCCAATTGCGTCCTGCATCTATCCTTCGATTGCGATCTCATCCAGGGCTTTCATCAGGCGGATCTGCGCCTCGTCACGCCAGCTCCGCTACCGTCCCGCCGAAGTCCTCCGCCTGCGTGGTGAGCAGACGGACAGTGTCGGCATCAAAGCTCGCCTGGCCAAGTGTCTTCCACAGGGCTTCCAGCGCCGGGCCGAGGTGCACGAGGAAATCGGCGAGCCCGCCAGGCCCGCCCCCCAGGTGGAAGGTCTGGAACGGTCCTGCCACCGCCCACCGCATCCCGATCGAGCTGGTCACGACTGCATCCAGCTCCTGCTCGGTGACCACACCCTGGGTGACGAGGTGGACGGCCTCGCGGAACAGGGCTGCCTGCAGCCGGTTGGCCACAAAACCCGGGATCTCCCGGGAGAGCACCTGCGGCCGCTTCCCCAGGGCACGGTAGAACGCCACCGCCCGCTCGACCAGATCCGGGTCCGTCGTAGGCGACGGCACGATCTCGACCAGGGGGACGAGATGCGGCGGGTTGAAGGGATGCCCGATGACCAGGCGGCCGGGCTCGCGCATCGCCTGTCCCATCACCGATGCCGGGATACTTGATGAGGAGGACGCGAACAGGGCGTCCGCCGGGGCGCCGGCCTCGATCTGCGACCACAGCTCCTTCTTGAGGTCGGGCCGTTCGGGCCCGTTCTCCTGGACGACGTCTGCGCCGGCCACGGCGTTGGTTACGGCCGGCTCGAAGCGCAGCGCATCCGTGCCGTCGGTGAGGTCGCCCACGGGCAGCCCCAGCTGCGCAAGGGTGGGGGCGATCTCGCGCAGGCCGGCCCGGACGCGTTCCTCGACGTCCGGCACCGGGTCGCAGACCGTCACCTGCATGCCGTGCGCCAGGAACTCCGCCGCCCACGAGATGCCGATGACGCCGGCGCCGACCACGGCGGCGCGCCGGTAACCGGGCTGATCACCGCTGCCCATGTGGGCCCTCCTTCGCGACGCCTGTCCACCGGGGCCGTGAAGCCCGCGTGGTTGCCGAGGTCCTGGGTTGAAGTCGTCCTCGGCCTGGGCCAGCGGCAACGCGCCTGCAAGCACGACGCGAGCTCGCCCTGTTTACCCGGCCTCGCGTCGAGTATTGATAGCAGTCCTACCACTACCCTGAGTCGTCTCTCAGTCAGCCGGGCAGCTTCGCGGCCAGCACGTCGATCGGCTTGATATCCGGCGGCG
The DNA here is from genome assembly GCF_036002505.1 of Actinophytocola sp. GTDB lineage: Bacteria > Actinomycetota > Actinomycetes > Mycobacteriales > Pseudonocardiaceae > DASYTH01. The sequence continues at coordinate 4,413 of NZ_DASYTH010000334.1, forward strand.
AGCTCAGCAGTTCTTCGGCCCTGCCCAGCAACGCCGCCGCGATGGGTCCGTCGAGGTGAGCCTGGCGGCCGTCTGACCCGGGGAAGACATCAAAGATTCCATAGGTGGTGTCGTCGATCTTGAAGGCGAACCAGGCGATCGTGTCGTCCTCGGCCTGGGCCAGCGGCAACGCGCCCTCCAAGAACGACGCGAGCTCGTCCTCCTTACCCGACCTCGCGTTGAGTATCGCTAGCAGTCCTACCGTGACCATGGGTCGCCTCCTCGTGGATCGTGCGGCCGCACGTAGGCCGCACGAGACCGTCGAGCAGACACTAGACCGCCGCAACAGCACGGCCGGCCAAGTCGCGCAACCTGGCGTGAATCCGCTCAGCACGCGGAGCTAGCCCTAGCTAGCCCTAGCTAGCCCGCGCGGCCAGCCGGGCGCGCAGTGGCAGCAGTTACCGGCCGGGTCTCCATGCATCGGCCCGGTGTCAGTGCGTGACGTCGAACCTGGCGAGCAAGCTGCGGGCCGCCGGCGGGACGATGCGCACGGTCCCGGCGAAGGTCCGCGCCGATGGTCCAGACAGTGCCGCCGCGCCGGACAGGTCCGGGCGCCCAGGCGTGAACAGCCACGTCTCGAATAGCGAGTCCAGCTGCTGACCCGAGATCCGCTCGGCGAGGCCGATAAACTCGTCGGTCGTCACGGTGCCGCCGGACTGGGAGCTCGCCCACCGGCGCAGGATCCGGAAGAAGTCCCGGTCGCCAACCGCTAGCCGCAGCTGGTGCAACGTCATCGCCCCGCGCGCGTATACCGGGAAGTCGAACAGGTCGTTCGGACCGGGATCGCCGATGGTTAGGGTCCAGAAGTCGTCGTCCGGCGGAAAGATGCCGTAGAAGAAGTCGAAGAGCTCTTGCGCGGTACCGAGACCTTCTCGTTCGCTCCACAGCCACTCCGCGTAGGTCGCAAAGCCCTCGTTGAGCCAGATGTGCTGCCACCGCTCGAGCGCGAGACTGTCGCCGAACCACTGGTGGGCCAGCTCGTGCACGACGACGTCGTCCCCGGACACCGGATCGCTGAAGAACCCCTTTGCATAAATCGGCCGAGTCTGGTTCTCCAGCGCGAAGCCAAAGGATCCAGAGTCGTCGACGATCCCGCCGGCCGCCGAGAACGGATACCGGCCGAAGTTGTCCGCCAAGAAGTTGATGATCTCTGGCTGCCTGGCGAACGAACCCGCGACGATCTCACCGGTCGGCTGCGGTACGTCGGCCGCCGTGCCGGCGATCCAGTCGTTGGCGTTCGGCTCGCTGCCCTCGGGCGCGCCGGGCACGGTCCAGCCGTCCATCGTGTCGCCGTCGTCCTCGAACGAGGTGGTGCCCTCGCCGGTCGAGACGACGACATCGTCGACGAACGCGCCCGCGCCCTGGACAACGTCGTCGCTTGCGTAGGAAATGGACACCTCGACGTCGCTGCCGGCATACGCGGACAGATCCACCGCCCACTGCTCGGGTCCTCCGCTGGACCCGCTCACCGCATTCCACTCACCGGTGCCGCCGCTTGGCGCGCAGGTGCCGTCGCCATTGTCCGTCTGGTAGTGGGTGAGGAACGGGTGCAGCTGGTGCCAGAACGGGCAGGAGAAACCCGTATCGGTGCCGGTGTGCCCGTTGAGATCGGGCAGTGTGGTCCAGTTGTCCAGACCAACCGTGTGCGCCTCGACGAAGGTGAAGTCCCAGTTCTGCTCGGTGTCCCGGGTGATCCAGAAGGACAGCTCCGCGCCACCGGCCGGCACACTGATGGTCCTGGCCAGCCGCTTATAGCTGGTGTTGGCGACCTGAGACACGGCGAACTGGCTACCGGTCCGCGGCTGGGCGACCGGATCGAACAGGTCGGGATCGATCGCGTCCCAGAACCGGAGTCGACCGTGACGGTAGGCGTGCAGGTCCCACTCGCCGACATTGAACGTCGCGAGATAGGAGGCCATGGGCTCTCTCGCTTGCCAGGTCCAGGTGGTCCAGCCACTCCGCGTCCGGCTGCTGTCCAGCTTGCCGTTAGCGACCACGTCGAGTCCCTGCGGAACGGTGACCTTGAAGGTGTAGGACGCCTTGTCGGTGGGGTGGTCGTTGACTGGGAACCAGGTTGCCGCAACGTCCGGCTCGCCGATCACCATGGCTCCGTCGTCGGTGTGGATGAAGCCGGACCCATCCGGGAGGGTCTGCGGGATTCCGTCGTAGCGGATCACGGCGGTGAACCTGTGATGGTTGCGTAGACCGCGGCCGGGAGTGACGGTGAGCTCGCCGCCGTCTCGGCTCCAGGCCGCCGATCGGCCGTTGACCTTGATGGATCTTACGGTGAGGCCTTCGAAATCGAGGTTGAAGCTTGACAGGTTCTGGGTGGTGCGTGCGCTGATCGTGGCTACACCGGTCAGGACATCGGTGGCAGGGTTGTACCGCACGTCGAGCGTGTAGTGCTTGACGTCGTAGCCGCCGTTCCCGTCCAGCGGAAAATATGGATCCCCGGCGCCCGGCGCGCCCGGCGTGAACTGTGGCCGCCCTTGGCCGCCGGGAGCATCGCCGGCCAGAGCCATCGTGGGCGACAGCGCTAAGCAGGTGGAGACGGACAGGGCGACACCGGCCTTGCGCATCATGGGGATTCCCCTTTACTCGAGCGCCGATCCTGTCTCGTCTAGCCCAGCGCGGAGCAGCGCGGCCGTCAACCGCTGAGGGACGTCGACTTGACGCTGAAGGCCAAGTCGGCGAGGTCTGGTGTCTTTTCCTGCCGGTAGACGAGCACGACCCGGTTGCCTTCGAACCATCCGGCCACTGCGGCGCCACCGGTCGACAGGGCCATCACCTGACCGTCGGCCTTGACGAACCGTGGTGCCGACTTCGACCTAGTGACGGCGTTGATGAGCTGCACGACGTACTGGTCCTGGAACACCGGGCTCTTGGCCAGACTCTTCTTCGTGCTGTAGACCGCCACGCCGCCCACGTCGCGGCCGGAGACCGTGAGCGTGCTGACGGACTTGGAGACAACCAGCCCCCCTGAAGCCTTGAGCGCCCGAGCGAAGCGCGCCCGATCTGTGGCTGACGCTGGCCCATAACCGATTTGTCCAACGGTGCCAGGTGTGATCACCGGCATCTCCTTGCGGGGATCCGTCGTTGGGCGAGCAACCCCCGGCCCGGCAGACGTGGCCGGACCGGACCGTGAGGTGCGGGTCGCGGACGAATCGGATCCGGAGCACCCGGCCACGGCACCGGTAAGGAGCAGGCCGCCGGCGAGGGCACAGCAAGCAGCTATCCGAACCATCGCGACAACCCCCCGCGCATCAGACGTCGACCCCCGACTTTCGTACCGTATCCCGCGCGGCCTGAGCAGCGGCGAGCGAAGGAGCCAGCTTTCATCCAGCACGAGGGTAGCCAGAGCGGGGCCAGGCTTTCCCGAGATGCCGCAGTTGAGATACAGGCATGGGGTAAATCGTCCGTTCGACCAACTGGTACATCGGCCGTTCGGCCAAAGTGCCACCACCAGAGTGGATGTTTCCCGCTCGGCCCCGCATCGGTCCGGCCGCAACCGCTTACCCTCTGAGAGCGCACCGCGGTATGAGGTCGCCTGGTGGCACCACAGCCCGCGCGCTCTGTGGTTCCACGTACCCGGGGGGGTGTTTGCATGATCAGGCCCGATCGCGTCGTTGCCGTTGCCGCCTCTCCTCAACAGCCTTACAGGCAACCTGGATGGGACGCAGACCGATGACCGAGATGCCATCGCCCCGCTCCTCGCGTCGTGTTTCGCCGCGCGTGCGGCGGCTCCGCCATCCGGTGTCTATCGCTCTCGTGGCGATAGTGGCCATGGTGTTGGTGCCACTCCAGGCCTTCAAGGGCGATTCGGCCGCGGCGGCTGGCCCGTGTGGTCCGCCGGTGGTGAGTGTGATCGCATGTGAGAACACCCAGCCAGGGGATCCGCCGAGCGACTGGCAGATTACCGGCGCGGGCTCTTCGACGATCCAGGGTTTCGCCACGTCGATCAGCGTGAACCCGGGCGACACGGTCCAGTTCAAGATCAACACGCCATCCAGGTCCTACCACTTCGACGTCCTGCGGCTCGGCTACTACCAGGGCAACGGTGCGCGGAAGGTGGCGTCGGGGTTGAGACCGACGGCGACCCTGCCGCAGTCTCAGCCCACCTGCCTCAACGACCCGAACCCGACGGGTCTGATCGACTGTGGGAACTGGGCGGTGTCGGCGTCGTGGACGGTGCCGTCGACGGCGGTTTCTGGGGTGTACATCGCCCATCTGGTCCGTGACGACGCGACCGGCGGCAGTCATATCGTGTTCATCGTCCGAAATGACACGAGCCACTCGGACATGCTGTTCCAGACCTCCGATGAAACCTGGCAGGCGTACAACACCTACGGCGGCAACAGCCTGTACACGTGTGCGTCGAACTGCCCGCCAGGGAACCCGGCGGCGTACAAGGGCGCGGCCAAGGTGTCCTACAACCGGCCGTTCCACTCAGCCGAGGACGACTCGGGAGGTCGGAGCTGGCTGATGTACACCGAGTACCCGATGATCCGGTTCCTCGAGGCCAACGGCTACGACGTGTCCTACACGACCGGCATCGATGTGGGGACATCGCTGGGGGGTTCGCTGCTGACCAACCACAAGGCGTTCCTGTCCGTCGGGCACGACGAGTACTGGTCGGGTGCGCAGCGAGCCAACGTCGAGGCGGCCAGGGACAACGGGATGAGCCTGGCGTTCTTCAGCGGTAACGAGGTGTTCTGGAAGACCAGGACTGAGCAGAGTATCGACAGCAGCCACGTCGCCAACCGCACCCTAGTCACCTACAAGGAGACGCACTTTGACGGGGTAGTGGACCCGCAGGACCCGCCGACCTGGACAGGTACGTGGGCTGACCCGCGGTTCAGCCCCCCCGCTGATGGGGGTCGACCGCAGAACGCCCTGACCGGTCAGCTCTTCGTGGTGAACTCAGGGACGACCGACATCAAGGTGCCCGCTGCGTACGGCAAGCTGCGGTTCTGGAAGAACACGCAGGCCGCGAGTCTGGGGACGGGGCAGACGCTGACCCTGGCCCCAGGCCAGGAGACGCTCGGCTACGAATGGGACGAGGAGCCGGACAACGGCTTCCGACCTAAGGGCCTCTTCGACCTCTCGTCGACGACGTACACCAACGCTGAGATCTTCACCGACTACGGCAGCACCACCAAGTCCGGCCAGACCGCCACCCACCGGATGTCGCTGTACCGAGCGCCCAGCGGCGCCCTGGTGTTCGGCGCGGGCACCGTGCAATGGTCGTGGGGGCTGGACGACCCCCAATCCACGCCCGACACGAACATGCGGCAGGCCACGGTTAACCTGTTCGCGGACATGGGGGTGCAGCCGTACGCTCTGGGCTACTCCGGCCTGGTCGCGGCCACCAAGTCGACTGACACCACGGCGCCTACCTCGACGATCACGTCGCCGGCAGCCGGTGCCAACATCGGCGACGGTGCCAAGGTCACCGTGAGCGGGACCGCGTCGGACACCGGCGGCGTCGTTGCCGGCGTCGAGGTCTCTACTGATGGTGGCACGACCTGGCACCCCGCCACCGGAACCACCAGCTGGAGCTACAGCTGGGTGGCGCACGGGAACCCCAGCACCACGATCAGGGCCAGGGCGGTCGACGACAGCGGCAACATCGAGACGCCGTCCGCCGGGACCTCGGTCAATGTTGGCTGCACCTGCTCGATCTTCGGTGTGGGCGCGACGCCCGGGACGGCCGCCTCCACCACCACCGGCGGCCTGGAGGTCGGCCTCAAGTTCAAGTCCGATGTGTCCGGCAGCGTCACGGGCGTCCGGTTCTACAAGGGCACGGGGAACACCGGCACCCACGTCGGGAACCTTTGGACGGCGTCGGGGACGAGGCTGGCGACGGTGACCTTTGCCGGGGAGTCCTCCTCCGGCTGGCAGCAGGCCACGTTTGGCAGCCCGGTCGCGATCAACGCGAACACCACCTACGTCGTGTCCTACTTCGCGCCGAACGGGCATACGGCGGTGGACGAGTCCTACTTCTACCCGCCTCCGTCCCCCGGGCCTGACGGGAACAGCGACGTGGACAGCCCGCCCCTGCACGCGCTGCGCAACACCAACGGTGTCCTGAACGGCCTCTTCAGGACCAGTACCACGAGCACGTTCCCGACGAGCAGCGAGGACGCGTCCAACTATTGGGTGGACGTGATGTTCAACCTGAACACCGGACCGGCGACCGTGCCTGGAGCGCCATCAGGCGTGACCGCAACTCCGGGCAACGCCTCGGCACAGGTGAGCTGGACCGCGCCGTCTGACGGCGGTAGCGCGATCACCGGCTACACGGTGACCCCGTTCATCGGTACCACGGCACAGACACCGACCACGGTGTCCGGCAACCCGCCGGACACGAGCGTCACCGTGTCCGGGCTGACCAACGGGACGGCGTACACGTTCAAGGTGTCGGCGACCAACGCGGTGGGCACCGGCCCCGCCTCCGCGGAGTCGAACGCCGTCATTCCCGCGGCCGCCAGCTGTTCCGCGTGCACCCTGTGGCCGTCGACGGCGGTTCCGTCGACGCCTGACGAGCTCGACCCGAGCTCCACCGAAGTGGGGGTCAAGTTCAAGGCGGACCTCAACGGACAGGTCAATGGAATCCGGTTCTACAAAGCGAGCACCAACACGGGCACCCACATTGGGAACCTGTGGACCTCCTCGGGGACGAAGCTGGCGTCGGTGACCTTCGGCAACGAGACCGCGTCCGGGTGGCAGCAGGCACTGTTCTCCACCCCGGTGTCGATCACCGCCGGCACTCTCTACGTGGCCTCGTACTTCGCCCCGAGCGGTCACTATGCCGGTGATGGCGGGTACTTCGCCGGCGCGGGGGTGGACAGTGGGCTGCTCCACGCGCCGGCGGATGGCGTCAACGGTGGCCAGGGCGTATACCGATACGGCAGCGCGAGTGTCTTCCCGAACAACACGTTCAACTCCGAGAACTACTGGGTCGACGTCGTCTACTCGACGGGAACGCCGACCGCCCCCAGCGCTCCGACGAACGTGTCGGCCACGGCCGGGGACGCGTCGGCGGTGGTGTCGTGGACCGCGCCGTCCAACGGCGGCAGCGCGATCACCAGCTACACGGTGACCCCGTTCATCGGGGCGACCGCGCAGACCCCGACCACGGTGACC
>NZ_DASYTH010000335.1:0-69462 GCF_036002505.1 Actinophytocola sp.
ATGTACCGCGACATCTTCGGAGCACGCGAGGCCGGTATGTGGACCGTGATGTTCGATTCCGATCAGGGAAGAAAGACCCATTTCGACTGCATGCCCGACTACACGATCACGGACCTTCGGGATCTGGTGAAGATTCTCGACCTGACCTGACGCTGCGATGGAAATCCGGCCAGCCCGACGTCAGACCCTCCCGCCACCCCGGCCCAACGGCGTAGCCTCGGCGCGGTGAACGACCAATCTGGGACGACCCAACTCAACGGAGGTCCCCATGAGCAGTTCGCAACAGGGCGCTGAGACCGCGGCAGAGGCGTCCGGCCGCACAGCCGTCCCGATGCGCTACGAGGTCACGGTGTTGCCGGTCGCCGACGTCGACCGCGCCAAGTCCTTCTACCAGCGCCTCGGATGGCGTCTTGACGCCGACTTCCCGATCGACGAGCACTTCCGGGTGGTGCAGTTCACCCCACCGGGCTCGCCGGCCTCGATCCAGTTCGGGACGGGAACGTCGACGATGGCGCCCGGCTCAATGCAGGACATGTTTCTGATCGTCGAGGACATCAACGCCGCCCGAGACGAGTTGATCAAGAACGGCGCGGACGTCAGCGAGGTCTGGCACGGACGAGGTCTGGGAACCGAGGGACGCGAGCCCGGCCCGGACCCAGAACGCCGCTCGTACCGCAGCTGGGCATCGTTCACCGATCCCGACGGCAACCGCTGGCTGCTGCAGGAGATTACGGAGCGGCTCCCGGGGCGGGTGTGACTGATGGACGTTGCAGCTCTTGCCGAGCTCCTACATGAGACGTCCCTGCATCACGGCTCCTTTGAGGCGGTCGCCCCACCGCACGACTGGTGGGACTGGTACGCGGCGTACATGCACGCGCGTGAAGCCGGGAGCACCCCGGACGAGGCCGCCGCGGCCGCCGGGCGTTACATGGCAGAGGTCAAGCACATTGTCGTCCCATCCGCTTGACGCCGGCACTGGTCGCTCGGAGGTCGGCTTGGACGGCGAGTCGTTTCGGCTCACCGTCGCCGACGAGCTGGAGCGGTCCTGGCCCGGCTCCACGGGTACGCCGAGCCGCCCAAAGCAGTAACGGAGCAGAGGAGTTGAGATCGTGGACGGCGCGCCCGTGCCTGTGGCGATCGTTGACAGCCGCATCGAGGCGGAACTGATCGTCGGCATGCTGCGCAGTAACGGCTTGAGGGCAGCCTTCGCGGCAGACGATGTCGGAGGACAGGAGCCGCAGCTGCAAAGGCAGGGCGTTCGCGTGCTGGTTGCCCCCTCCGATGAAGCCACGGCCCGTCGGCTCCTAGCCGCTGCCGATGACGCTGCCGGACCGGTCGGCGGCGGCTAGCTCCCGGATCCTTCCCGCCGGCGCGGGCATTGCGCGGCTGGCGCGCTGCGCTGGTTGCTGCCCGGTTGAACAGCGGTCCCTCGCGATGAACGCCCCCGGCCAACAGACAGGTCCGTGCCGCTGCCCGTCTGCGCCTAGCGTCATCGCCTCCGGGTCCTGCCCGAACCCCGCCCGCACAGGGCGACCCGTCACCCACCAAACCCGAGGAGGTCCGCGATGGCCACCGCCGACTCCAGCAGGGCCCAAGCTATGCGCGGCATACCGGACCGCGCCGGTGCCGGTGCAGCGGCACACCCTCGACCCGCTCCGCGACACGACGCCCAGGTTCCCGACTCCGCCGCAGGCACCCTAGGATCCCGTCATTCGAAGCCGGTTGACCAGGGGTTCCTGGGCGTGCGCGGCTGGCGCTACGCTGACTGGCACGATGGCTGCGATGGGGGGTCCCGCCCCGCGTTCAGCGCGTTCCTTCGTAGGTCGCGACCGGGAAGTCGCGGAACTTCTGGCCGGCCTGGAAGACGCGATCGACGGCCGGGGACGACTGTTTCTGATCGTGGGCGAGCCTGGGATCGGTAAGACCTGGCTCGTCGAGCACCTGGCGTGGCGCGCGAGCGCGCAGGGGATCTGTGTCTACCGGGGTCGATGCTGGGAGGGTGGGGGCGCACCGCCGTTCTGGCCGTGGGGCCAGGTGATCGGTGCGCTCGCCGAGGACCACGACGATCAGACCATCGCCTCCTGGCTGGGTGCGGGGACGGCCCATGTCGCTCAACTGGTCCCGGGCCTCGCCGGACGCTTGGGGACAACCGCGGTCCCGGAGGTTGCCTCGCGCGAGCCCGACGCGGCGCGCTTCTACCTGTTCGAGGCGGTCACCGGCCTCTTCAGGCGTGCGGCGTCGGCGCAGCCGATGCTGCTGGTCTTCGACGATCTGCATGCGGCCGACGAACCCTCCCGGTTGTTGCTGGAGTTCCTGGCGCGGCAGTTGCGCGGCGTCCGGCTGCTGGTCGTGGGGACCTTCCGCGACGTCGAGGCGGCGCGATCGGGCACCGGCGATGCGATGGGGCGGCTGGTACGCGAAGGGCAGCTCATCAACCTTCGAGGGCTGGGCCGCGACGACGTGAAAGACCTCATCGAGATTCACTCGGGAGTGGTGCCTTCGCCGGCGCAAGTGGCCGCCGTCCACGAGCGAACGGAGGGTAACCCGCTGTTCGTCCGCGAGATCGTACGCCTGCTGGCCGTCGAGGCCACCCTGCAGCGTCCCGGCCGGGGCGGGGTGCCGATCCCCGACAGCGTGCGGGCGGTGATCGGGCTTCGGCTGACGCCGCTGCCTCCCGACGCGGTCCAGGTGCTGTCCGCGGCCGCGGTGGTGGGCCGGGAGTTCGACCTGGCGCTGGTTGGCCCGGCCTGCGAGCTGCCGGTCGAGCGCGTCCTCGGCGGGTTGTCGGAGGCGGCGGCCCTCGGCGTCATAGCCGAGGAGGAAGGCGCCGCCGGCAGGTACCGCTTCTCGCACTCCCTCATGCGAGAGGTGCTGTACGAGCGGCTGCCGATCCCGGCCCGAACCCAGCTGCACTGGCGGGTTGGTGAGGCGATCGAGCGCCAGTACGGCACCGGGTCGCAGGCCCACGTCGCCGAACTGGCCCGCCACTTCGCCGAGGTCGCGACCGCCGGCGGGGAGGCCGGCAAGGCGCTGACGTATGCCCGCCGGGCCGGCGACCGGGCCATGGGTATGTACGCCTACGAGGAGGCGGCCGCCGAGTACCAGCGGGCCCTGCAGGCGCTGCGGCTCGCCGGCCCGGACGAGCCTGCCCGCTGCGAGTTGCTGCTGCGGCTGGGCGCTGCCCAGTCCCGAGCGGGCAACTATCAGCAGGCCAAGCAGAGCTGCCTGCAGGCTGCCGAGATCAGCAGGCGGCTCGGCGCACCGGAGCAGCTGGCCCGCGCCGCGCTCGGGTTCGGCGAGCGGCAGGTCGAGGGCGGCCTGGTCAACCGCGAGCTCGTCGCGCTACTGCAGGAGGCCCTCGATGGCCTGAGCCCTCACGATTCGGCGCTTCGCGCGCGGCTGCTGGGCCGTCTGTCCCTGGAGCTCACGTTCTCCGACGAGCCGCGGCGCACCGAGTCGCTCAGCGGGCAGGCGATCGACATGGCCCGCCGGCTCGCCGACCCGGTAGCGCTGCGCACCGCGGTCGATGCCAGGTGGATGGCGGTGTGGGGTCCGGACGGGCTGGATGAACGTACCGCGCTGGCAGCAGAGATCCTGCGGCAGGCACGGGAGACCGGCGACCGCGAGCTGGAGATGGGTGGTTACGCCTACCGGGCGGCCAGCTCGCTCGAATCGGGCGATGCTCAGGCGCTCCAGGCCGACATCGCGGCCCACGCCCGGCTGGCCGAGGAGCTGCCCGCGGCCATCGACCGATGGTCAGCGACGACGATGCGGGCGCTGCGAGCGCTGCTGTATGGCTCCTTTGAGGACGCCGAGCGGCTGGCCGACGAGGCTTTGGCCGCGCATCCGGGGCGACCCAACGTGGTGTTCACGCACCTGGTCCAGGTGGCGCTGCTGCGGTGGGAGCAGGGGCGCCTGCCGGAGCTGCGGGACATTTTGCGGACGGTCGTGGACCAGTTTCCCCGGGCCGCGTTCGCAAGGGCATGGCTGTCGCTCGCCGACGCCGAGCTTGGTCGCAGCGATGATGCGCGCAGGGGGCTGCGATGGCTGGCCGAACAGCTTCCCCGGCGACCTCGAGACGGCATCTGGCTGCCGGCGATGGCACTGGCGTCGGTGCTGTCCGCGCACCTGAACGAGCCGGAAGCCGCCGGCGGCCTGTACCCGCTCCTGGCTCCCTACACGGAGCACGTCGTTGCCTTCACGGCACCCCAGCCGGTCGCGTGCTACGGGTCGGTGTCGTTCTACCTGGGCCTGCTGGCCACCGTGACGGCACAGTGGACGGCGGCCGCCGACCACTTCCAGACCGCGATCCGGGCCCATGACCGGCTCGAGGCCGGACCGTTGCTGGCTCGTACGCGCTACGAGTACGCCCGCATGCTGCTGGCCGGGGGCGAGACCGCGGACCGGAATCGGGCGCTGGGACTTCTGGATCAGGCGCTTGCCACCGCCGGCACCCTGCGGATGGCCGCCGTGGCGGATGGGATCCGGACGCTCCAAGCCACCCGCGCCGACGGGATGGTGCCGGCGGGGCCAACGGCGGCCGGGATCGCGCCGCCCGCGCTCCCCAGGAACGTGTTTCGCCGCGAAGGCGAGTACTGGACCGTCGTCTACGACGGCTCGGTGGTACGCCTGCGGGACGCCAAGGGGCTGCGCCACCTGGCCCGGTTGCTGGCCAATCCCGGCCGGGAGTTCCACGCCATCGACCTGGAGACTGCCGGCAACCAGCCACCGCCGGCGGCGTCCCATGCGTCAGGGGCCGGGAGTCGCGAGCGCGAGTTGGCGGTCCGCCCGGACCTGGGTGATGCGGGCGTCCTGCTGGACGCCACCGCCAAAGCCGCCTACCAGACCCGGGTGAGGGAGCTCCGCGCGGAGCTGGAGGAGGCCGAGGCCTTCCACGACCCCGCCCGCGCCGCCAAGGCACGAGCGGAGCTCGACTTCCTGGTGGCGGAGCTGGCCCGCGCGGTGGGATTGGGCGGCCGCGACCGCCGGGCGGCCTCCCACGCCGAACGGGCTCGGCTGAATGTGTCCAGGGCGATCCGGGCGGCGATGGCCAATCTGGCCCGCGACAACCCGTCCCTGGGGCGGCATCTGGCCGCGACGATCCGGACCGGCCGCTACTGCTCGTACGGTCCTGATCCGCGCGCGCCGATCACCTGGGACCGCTGACCCGGGCCCAAACCGCACGCGGCCTGAACAAGCGTGCACCCCGATTGAACGCCCCCAGGAGCGGACGACGGATCTCTCGAGGGAGGAGCCGTGGTGCGCGGTGGAGGCGTTCTCGGGAGGTGGCGGCCATGCTGATCCACGTCTGGATCGAGGGCCGCCAACCGCTGGAGGGGACCGCGGCGATCGAGGGTGGCGAGCCGCTGCACTTCGACGGGTGGCTGGAGCTGCTCAGGGTGGTTTCCGAGTTGGTCGCCGCGGGGCCCCCTGGCGGAGATCCGAGCACGGCGAAGCGGGCCGATGCAAGGGCTGACCCAACAACCGGGGAGAGGATGCGCGATGCGAATCGGATTGACGACGATCTACGTTGACGACCAGGACCATGCCGAGCGGTTCTACACCGACGTCCTCGGCTTCCAGATCAAGACCAGCGCCCCCTACGGTCCTTCCGAACGCTGGTTGAGCATGGTCTCCCCGGAGGAGCCGGACGGGGTGGGTTGGCAATGCACCTCGCCGACGAGCCCGCGCGGGCCTTCCAGGCGGCCCGCCGCCAGATCGGGCGGCCGGTGCTATCGCTGCGCACCGCGGACTGCCAGAGTGAAGCCGAACGGCTCAAGGCCAAGGGCGTCGTGTTCGTCATGGAATCTACAAAGATGCCCCACGGCGGCACCGATGCGGTCTTCGACGACACCTGCGGCAACCTGCTCGACCTCCACCAGGACTGAACAGCGCAACCGCCACGGGCTACGGGTGCGCGTCCCGCACCGGCGATTACCGTCAGCCATCAGAACGGAAGGAGGGACGATGTCGGACCGTGCGTCTCGACGGTAGCGGCATGACGGCCAAAAGTGGGAGCGCTGGGACGACGGTGCCGCGTGACAGCCGTGGATGGACATGACCTTTACCCGGATGTCATAGGTCGGGCAGGTGCCCTTGAACAACGGTTCACCTGGATTGCACGCCCTGGGTGTAGCAATCGCGGCCGGGTCGCCAGAGCGACGACCACCCACCTGACACCCCACGACGGACCGCCATCCCAGCAACCCGGGAGGAGGACGAATGCAACACCGGATCGTGTACCGGCTGACCTTCCTGGCCGCGGCGTTGTCGCTCGCGCACCACCTGGACCACGTCATCCGCCACAATGCGGTCGGCTGGCCACTGACCGGCGAGGTCAACGCGTTCACCCTGAGCCTGATCATCTACCCGATCATCATCACCGGCCTGCTGCTGTACCGCGCCGGCCGGGTGGGGCCCGGCTTCTGGGCGCTGGTCTCCGGCGGCGGCGCCGTCTTCGTCAGTGCCGTCCACTTCGGCCCGTACGCGGTGGAGCCGCCGGCGATGATCCTCGACGGGTACGACTGGCCGGTCGTTGGCTGGCTGGCCTTCGTCGTGCTGGTGACGTTCGTGACGGTGCTGGCAGTCACCTCGCTCTACGAGACTCGGGTCTGGTGGCAGCAGCACCAGGCGCGGCGCGCCGCCCGGTCCGCGACAGACGCGGAGGGCCGGCCGTGACCCCGGCAACGCCGCCCGCCATGCAGCCGTCGGGGAACGCGCTCGCCGGCCTCCAGGCAGCGCCCGCGACGTTGCGGGGCGCTCCGTTGCTGGTGCCCACCCGGATCGGCCTCTGGGTCGGGGTGCAACTGGTGGTGGCCGGCCTTCTGATCCTCAGCGGCGCGACCGTGGCGGGTCACGCTCTCAACGCGGCGGCCGCATGGTGGATGATCTACGCCGTGGTCGTCGACCTGGGCACCCTCGGTGTCATCTACTGGTTGGTCCGTCGCCAGGGCATCTCATACCGCAGCCTGCTCGGGCCACCGGCGGCGGCCTGGCAGGTCGCGCTCGGCGCGCTCGGCGTCCTGGCGGCGACAGTGCCGGCAGTTGCCTGCGGTGCCGAGATCAACAAAGCTTTCTACGGTGACGCTACCTTGCCGATGTTCGCCGTAGTGGATGTCCCGACATGGGCCAGCGTATTCGGCGTCCTGGTCGTACCGGTGCTCACCGAGCTGGCTGAACCCGTCGCGTACCTGGGAATCCTCTTGCCCTGGCTAGAACGGCGTATCGGCCGGTCCTGGCTGGCCGCCACGGCCGTGGTCATCATCTGGGCAGCCGAGCACGCCTTCGCCCCGCTGCTGACCGAAGACGGCGGCATCGACCTCGTCTTCGCCGGCTACCGCGTGGTGTCGGTGCTGCCATTCCTGGCCGCCTGGACCGCGCTGTACTACGCGTTCGGGCGGCGGCTGCTCCCGATCATGGTGGCAAGGTGGGTCTTCAACGGCGGCTCGGCTGTTGCTGTGGCCCTCAACCTGGTCGGATGAGGACCATATGCAGAACCGCCGCCGGCTTGTATCCTCGGCGCCGCCACGAAGGTGATCATCCTGTGACTCAACCGGAATGCCATCTCTCGGTAGGATATCTGCCCGGTGGCGACAGCGTGTAGCTCAGTCAGCAGAGCACCGGGCTGCGGACCCGGAGGGCGCGGGGGCGAAGCCCGCCACGTTGGCAATGGACGAGAACGAGACACCTACGCAGGTCGGCACCGGCTACCCCCTGGGTCAGACTGAGGTTCAACCTGGCCAGCGGATTGCGTCGAGAAATTCCTCTACGGCTGCGATCACCCGAGCCAGCACCGCGATCGAGTCGGTCAGCGGGCCCGGCACATACATCCCGTGGTCAGCGCCGTCGACCTCCAACAGATATGGGGTAAGCCGGCGGGCGAGCCGACCATCCCACAGTCTGTCGGCCGTGCCGCCCACGAGCAGGAACGGAGCGCTCGCTGCGTCGAACGCCGCGGCCGCCCACGGCGCAGTCAGCAGCGGCGTGAGCCACACCGCCGGCAGGGAATTCTCGGCGGCAAGCGCCGCGGTGAGCGTGCCGAGCGACTTACCGATCAGCAACGGACGATCACCAGCCGTCTCGAGAAGGGGCCAGACTTCATCCCGCACCCAGCCCTCAAGCCGCGGACCGAACTCCATCGGCGGGTCGTGCGACCACGAGTGCCTGTGCACCCTCGCGCCCCGCCGCTCAACCAACTCCCCGACATACATGAGCAACCCCGCGGCCGGCCCAAACGCCCCGCCGGGAATCACGACAGCGTCAGCCATGTCGATGACCGTACAGCCACCCGGACACGCGGAGAGAGTCCAATGCCGACGGTCGCGCGATGGCTCTCGGAGTAGTGATGCCCTGGTCCCGGTGTTCGGCCGTCCCGTTTGCCGCGTCGGTCACCGTGGCGAGCAAGCCATGGAAGGCTTCCGAGGATGGTCCGCATGCGCGCAGGTGTGCTGCGATACCGGGATACCGCTGCGCCGGGAGTCACTGCTCAGCTGTTCTGCTTGGTCTGGCCGTCCCGCGTCGCAGACACAGACCGAGCGCGCGGCTCCCGACGCGCCGTCGAGCGGTAGACAGCGACACCGCACGGGCCCAAGATGTGCTTCACGCAGCAACGAATCTTGGCTGGGAGGCTGTGATGGACATCATCGTCCTCGTCGGACGTATCCTTTTCGCGTACCTGTTCCTCACCTCCGGCGTCGCCCACTTCGCCAAAAGGCAGATGATGGCGGGCTACGCGGCGTCCAAGGGTGTACCCGCTCCCATGGCGGCCGTCCTGGGCGGCGGAGTCCTCCTGCTGGCCGGCTCGCTGAGCGTGCTGCTCGGCGTGTGGGCCGATCTCGGAGCGCTGCTGCTGGTCGTCTTCCTCGTGCCGACCGCGGTGTTGATGCACGGCTTCTGGAGGGAGCGCGACCCGCAGGCGCGCATGAACGAGACGACTCAGTTCAGCAAGGACATCGCGCTGGCCGGTGCGTCGCTGATGCTGTTCGCGTTCTTCTCCTTCACCGGTGACGACCTCGGCCTGACTATCACCGGTCCGCTCTTTCACATCCGCTGATCTGTCTGCCGCCGGAGGGGTCAACCCGAGCGGCCGCAGGTGCGCCGCCATCAACAGGGCGGCCTGTCCGGGCGGCCGACCGGTCGTACCGGTCGCATCGCCAGCCGCAGCGGGTGCCCGCCGAGGCGGAAGCGGCGATCTGCCGGCTGCGCACCTCGCCCGAACTGGGGACACAGCCACTCTGGGCGACCGGACCACACCATAAGCCCGGTTACACGCCAAGACCCGTCATCCCGCGGGAATGGCGGCGGTGACCTCGACCTCAACCAGCATTTCCGGAACCGCCAGCCCCGCGACCCGCAGGAACGTGTGAGGCGGGCGCGGAGCGCCCTCGAGTGCCTCACCCTGAATCTGGAAGTACGTCCAGATGTCCGCCGGCTCAGTCACGTAGGCGGTCATCCGCACGATGTCGTGCATCGTCGCGCCATGGGCGGCGAGCAAAGACTTGATCTTCGCGAACGCGATTCGCGTTTGCTCGGCAAAGTCCACTCCGCCCAGGATCTCCACGGTGGCTGGATCGGTGGCGTCGGGGTTCTCAGCGCCGACGCCGGACAGGAACAGCAGCTTTGCGTTCCCCTCGATCACAGCGACGTCAGAGAAGATGTCCTTTGCCCACCCCTTGTTATGACTGTAGTTGTTCTTGACGAACGTGTTGTCAGCCACTGCTCCCCCTGATTGGTGTGGAGGAATGGACGCGGGTCGGAAGGCCCGATCCCCGATGGTGGTACGGGCGGTGAAGCGGCGGTGAGGATAGTCAATCGTGCCGTGTGATCGTCTCAGGTGTCCACCATCAGGGGGCAAGTGCGTCCGCAGCCCACCGAATAAGAATTGTCGTTCCCGGCTGGCGGAAAGCCCTCGACGCCCTAGCCCTGGCCTACCCCCGACCGCCTCGACTTCTACTTGACATAACGGACCCCTAGATCACCTCATGCAGAAGTCCTGACAGGCCCCGTCCGAAGTCCTGGACGACCACCGCGCCCGCTGCTAGTTTGAGATCCTTAGGTCGTGAAGTAAACGATTACACACTCCAGCTATTGCAGGCACTCGATCCGCCCGACGCACCGCGGGGCTTGGGTAGAGGAGTTCGTTCGCCTGGCTCAATTTGCAGTCCTCGAGGGACTGTAAATCGGCTGTGATCGTTAGACCGCAGTAGCGGAAGGGACCACGATGATAAGGATCATGCGCCCGGCAATCGCGTTGATGGCAGCAAGCAGCATGGTGATGGCCGTGGCTGCCTGTAGCGGCGGCGACAGCCAGAACGAGAATTCAACCGGTCCGTCGGCCGGCGCGAAAGCCTCGGGCACCGTCACCTGGTGGGGATGGACGCCGGACACCCCGGTGGCGCAGCGCTACATCGCCCAGTTCAACAAGGTCTACCCCAACATCACGATCAAGTACACCAACTACGAGAACGCCGACTACGCCCCCACCATGTCTACCGCGTTCCAGACTGGCGCCGGTCCCGATATCTTCGACGTGTCCGCGGGTGGCAATGTGGGCGGCAAGCAGCTCTGGGGCGACTACGCCATGGACCTGGCCCCGGTTGGCAAAGCGGCCCTCGGCGACGCCTGGAAGGACCAGTTCGCACCGGGATATGTCGACCAGCTGACCTTCGAGGACAAGGTGGTGGCCCTGCCTCTGGGCGGCGTGGCGGCCGGCTTCTTCTGGATCGACAAGAACTTGTTCGACGCTAACGGCGTGCCGACCGAGCTGAAGACCTATGCCGATCTCAAGGCCGCCTGCGACAAGTTCGCGAAGGCCCGTGTGCAGTGCTTCACCATGGGCACCAACTCGACCGATACGTTCTCGACCGAGCTGCTGCGAACGATCATGAACTCGATCGATCCGACGTACTACCTGCGGGCGCTGCACGGCAAGGCCAGCTGGAATGACCCGGTCTTCACGCAGTCGATCGACATCATGCGTCGAATGCAGGACGACGGGATCATCGGCCAGGACGCGACGTCGATCAAGCAGTACCCGGAGGCCAACAACAATTTCTTGTCGCAGAAGGCTGCGATCGTGCAGATGGGCACCTGGTACGCGCAGTACGCCGCCAAGGCGTCCATGACGGCCTCGATGCAGGGTGCCGGTGTGAGCAACCCGAAGCCGTTCACCATGATGCCCATGGTGAGCCCAGACCTCGTCGGTAAGGGCATCGTGCCGCAGTACGTGGGTGAGGCGGACTACGGCCTCGCCATCAATGAAAAGGCCAAGAACCCCGAGGCCGCGAAGACGTTCATCACCTGGCTGTCCGCTACCAAGGAGGGTCAGCAGATCGTTGCCAACGCGATCGACCTGGTGCCCGCGTTGAAGGGTGTGCAGGCCGATTGGAACAACCTCGGCCTGGTGTCGCCCGACATCCAGATCCCGGCCTTCAAGAAGCTGTTCGCAGATGCGGCGGCCGTGCAGGAGTCCCGCAATCTGTACATCGCGGCGGAGACGGGTAACGCTCAGGTGATCGCGGTCCAGCAAGCTCTGGCTGACCGGTCCAAGAGCTCGGCGCAGATCGCCAAGCAGGCCGAGGCCGCCTCGGTCGACGTGCCGGAGGAGTGACGCCGACACCGGTCAACGAAGGGGACGGTTGCCATGGCAACGCCGGTGACAGCGGCACCCAGCAAGCCTCCGGCTCCAGGCCGCCGGGCGAGATTCGGTGGTGGCGCCTCGCGCAGGCGCCACCAGCGGACGCCCCCCGGATTGCGGTGGATCCTCCCGGCGTTCGTGCTGTGTGTTGGCCTGATCTACTTCTGCATCGGTTACTCGGGATACATCTCGTTGCTCCCGTGGAACTGGCGGCCTAACCGTCCCGAGACGATCGAAGGTTTCGACTCGTACGTCAGGGCCTTCCACAGCCCATTGTTCTGGACGAGCCTGGAGCACACGCTGGTCTTCTTCATCGCAGCGTTCGTGGTCCAGTGCGTCATGGGGATCCTCTTCGCGGCGCTGCTCCACTCGAGGGTGTATGGGGCAACGATCTTCAAGGTGCTCATCTTCGTGCCGGTCGTGATCGCGCCGGCCATCATGGCGCCGGTCCACCGGCGGGTGTTCGCGGTGGACGGACCGATCAACTGGATCCTGCAACACCTGGGACTCATCCACGTCAATGAGCTCGGTAACCGCGCTTGGACCGGATGGGTCTCCTGGTTGCTGACGCACCTCGGGATGGAAAACGTCACCCCTAACTGGATTCAACCGGCCACGTCATTGTGGGTGATCATCGCGGTGCAGATCTGGAGCTCGATCGGCATGGCGTTCATCCTTTTCTACGCGGCGATGGGTCAGATCGATCCCGACCTGCTGGAGGCGGCGCGGATCGACGGCGCGGGCAACATCCGCGCGCTTGTCTCGATCGTGGTGCCTAACATGAAAGCCACCATCCTGGCGCTGGCCATCCTCAACGCGATCACCGCGCTGAAGCTGTTCGACTACCCGTACCTCATCACCGCGGGCGGTCCGGCGCACTCCTCAGAGTTCCTGGGGACCTACATCTACGCCGAGCTCTTCGGTGTCTCGCGCCACTACGGTTACGCGGCCACCCTGTCGATCTTGCTGCTCGTCCTGGCCTTGGGGGTTTCCATCATCATGAGCGTGACGGCCCGTGAACGCAGGGCGGTCCCGGACATCAAGGGGAGGCGGGGCTAGATGTTCGAGACACGAAACCGACGGGCCCGGATCGGGTTGACGGTCATCACGGCCGTCCTGGTGATTCCCTTCGTCATACCGTTGTTCACGATGGTCCACGGCTCACTGCAGGGCTCTGGATGGGCCAATTACCTGAGCGTTATAAGGCTCAACGGCTTCTGGCTGTACTTCCGGAACTCGATCATTATCTCGCTCGCGACGATCGCCCTCGTCTACATACTGACGATGACGGCCTCGTTCGGCTTCTCCAAGCTCCGCATCCGCAATAAGGAGGTCTACTTCTGGCTGATGATGGGTGCTCTGACGATGCCGGAGGTCGTTCTGCTGACGCCGCTGGTGATCCTGGCGTCCGAGTCCGGCACGGCCGGGACCTACTGGGCAGTGATCATCCCGTTGGTGGCCCTGCAGATACCCTTCACCGTCCTGCTCACCCGAAGCTACGTGGACGGCGTCCCCGATGCGCTGTTCGAGGCCGCCCGGATCGACGGGGCGGGGACCTGGCGGCAGTTCTGGAACGTGCTGGTGCCGCTGGCGAAGCCCATGGCAGTGGCCATCATTGTGCTGGTGCTCATCAACTCCTGGAACGCGTACCTGCTGCCGCTGGTGCTGCTGGGCCAGTCGGAAGGGCACATGGTGGTCACCCAGCTGCCCAACTCGTTCAAGACCCAGTACACGGACGATCAGACAAAGATCTTGGCCGGGGCGGTCCTGGCCGCGCTGCCCGAAATCATCGCCTACATCGCCCTCCAACGGCACTTCGAGCGCGGCATGGCAGCAGGGGCGATCAAGTGACAGTCATCGAACGGGTGCGGCGCCCAGGCGATTGTGGTCGGCCGGTCGCGTAGTCGTCACGGACCCCAAACGCGGCGACCACGCACGAAGACGTGCTGGCGGCGCTCGACAAGGCGGTGGCGCTCGACTGTGCTCACTGGCGGCGCTCAGCGCGGCCGAGCTGCCCTGCGCCGGCTGCCGTCGCCGCGGAGCCGCGGGACCGCGACGGGGTCCGCCGCCTCAGCCGGCTTCACGGGATTCAACGCCGTCCGCCGGGTACTGTCGCGCGTCCGCAGAGTCGGGGCGAGCACCACCTCGCGAGCCGCCCCGGTGTAGCCCTCGATGCGGCTGAGCAGCAGCCGCGCCGCCTCCTGGCCGATATCGTAGTTCGGCTGCGCGACCGCGGTCAGCGACGGCTTCAACAGCGGCGCCCAGACGGGATCGTCGAAGCCGACGACCGCGACATCAGCCGGCACGCTCAGCCCGGCGTCATCGAGCGCCCGCAGCGCGCCCAGTGCCATCATGTTGTTGCTCACGAAGATGCCATCGGGCATTTCCCGGCGGGCGAGCAGTTTCTGAGTGGCTAGGTAGCCGCCCTCCTCGCGGAAATCCCCGACTTCCACCTCGCGCGCCTCGGCGGCGCGCCCGGCCGCCAGCAGCGCGCGCTGATAGCCCGCGTACCGGTCGGCGCCGGTGGTCGTTTCGAGCGGCCCGCAGACGCAGGCCAGGCGCCGGCATCCGACGGAGATGAGATGGGCTGTCGCCTGCTGGGCGCCGTGTATGTTGTCCACCAACACGTGGTCGAGCGCGACGTCGCTCAGCCGCCGGTCCACGGTGACGACCGGGATGCCGCGGCTAAGCACCGGCTGCACGTCCGTCTGCACCGGCGACGCGGGGCTCAGGATGACGCCGGCGACTGCCTCGGCCGCGGCGAGCCGCAGGTAGGTGGCCTCACGCGCGAGGTCCTCGCCGGCGTGGCAGAGGATGACCGAGTTACCGC
Organism: Actinophytocola sp.; assembly: GCF_036002505.1. Classification (GTDB taxonomy): domain Bacteria; phylum Actinomycetota; class Actinomycetes; order Mycobacteriales; family Pseudonocardiaceae; genus DASYTH01. The sequence continues at coordinate 14,466 of NZ_DASYTH010000335.1, forward strand.
GGCTGAACGCGACCTCCTCTACCCCTGGGATGAGCTCGGTGAAGAACGGGTTGCGGATGTCGGAGATTATGACCGACCAGACGCTGCTGCGCTGCGTCCGCAGTCGGCGGGCCACCCGGTTGGGTTCGTAGCCGGTCTCCTGCGAAGCTGCCCGCACCTTGGCCGCGAGCTCGGCGGTCACCTCCGCCGTCCCGTTGAGCACCCGGGAGACCGTCGCGGTGGAGACTCCCGCGCGGCGCGCGACGTCAAAGATCGTGGTCATCGGGCGCCCATCATGGGCGGCGACGATCGGCGTCCCACCGGCGACATCACCCTCTCACTCACCGACCGTCGTGTCCCACCCTCGCGTCGCAGCGTGTCGCATCGCAGCCGGGCCTGCTCAGATCGCCGTCGACTCGGGCCCACAGGTCGATGTCGCCTATCGACGGCGTGCCGGTCGGTCTCGGCCAGCTCGTCGGCGTCAGGTGTAGACAGATGCCGAGCGGTATCCATCCACGACACTACCGCCGGAACGTCGTTCTGTCATCGTTTACACCGCTGACGCGATTCATCGGACTTCTTCGGGTGGGCCGGGGCGGGGTGTCACCGGCCGGTAGCGCGGCTGTACCGCATCGGCTTGCCGTAAGCCTTGCACGGCAACCGTTCTCTGGGTCGCTTTCTCAACTGCGAGGGATGCAGCTCTAGATCTGTCCCAATCCGGATGGGCTGAGTGGAAACGATTACACCGCCGTGGCAAGGCCGTTGCGGCGGGTGACGCCGGCGAACCAACGGGCGCTGTCCTTGGGGATGCGCCGCTGGGTCTCGTAGTCGACGTAGACCAAGCCGAACCGCTTTGAGAAGCCCCACGCCCATTCGAAGTTGTCGATCAGAGTCCAGACGAAGTAGCCGCGAAGGTCGATGCCGTCGTCGATGGCCCGGCGGGCGACCCGGAAGTGGTCGTCGAGGTAGGCCACCCGTTGCGGGTCGGCGACGGTGCCGTCGGGCCCAAGCTCGTCGGCGAAGGCGGCACCGTTCTCGGTGATGTAGAGCGGGATCGGTCCGTACTCGCGTTGGACCCGTTCGAGGACGTCGTAGAGACCCTGGGGGTCGATTTCCCACCCCATCTCGGTCTTTGGCAGACCGCGGTCGACCGACTGCACGTCGGCGCTGCCAACCCAGGCCGACGCCCGCGTCGAGGTCGGCTGCCGGGCCCCGGAGGCGCGGACCACGTGGCGGGTGTAGTAGTTGACGCCGAGCACGTCCAGGGGAGCGTTGATAACCTTCTCGTCGCCGCCGGCGACGAACGCCATGTTGCTGATCTCGGCCACGTCCCGGCGCAGGTCCTCGGGGTACCGGCCGCGCAGCAGCGGGTCGAGGAAGATCCGGTTGCTGACGGCGTCCACGCGTCGGGCTGCGTCGGCGTCTGCGGGGGCATCACTGGCCGGATCGACAGGGTACAGGTTCAGGGTGATGCCGAGCGTGCTGGAGGCGTCCTGGCTGCGCATCGCTTGTACGGCCAGCCCGTGTCCGAGCATCAGGTGGTGCGCCGCCGCGAGCGCCGCGCCGGGCTCCGTCCGTCCGGGGGCGTGGTGGCCGTTGGCGTAGCCGAGGAAGGCCGAGCACCACGGCTCGTTCAGGGTGGTCCAGTGGCGGATGCGGTCACTCAGCCGGTCGTGAACCGCGGCGGCGTATTCGGCGAACCGCTCGGCGGTGTCGCGCACCGGCCAGCCGCCGGAGTCCTCGAGCACCTGCGGCAGGTCCCAGTGGTAGAGCGTGACCCAGGGCTGGATCCCACGGCCAAGGAGCTCGTCGACGAGTCGGCTGTAGAAGTCGACTCCGTCGTGGTTGAGGCCGCCGCGTCCGCCGGGCTGCAGTCGTGGCCAGGCCAGCGAGAAGCGGTAGTGGGTGACACCGAGGTCGGCGAGGAGTCCCACGTCTTCGCGGTAACGGTGATAGTGGTCGTCGGCGACGTCGCCGGTGTCGCCGTTCTGCACCTTGCCGGGCGTGTGGGCGAACGTGTCCCAGATCGACGGGCTGCGCCCGCCCTCATGCACCGCACCTTCGATCTGGTAGCTGGCAGTGGCCGCGCCCCAGGCGAACCCGTCCGGAAAGCGCAGCACGTCGCCCACCGAACCGGGACCCGGCGCGGCAGTCATGCCCTCGCTGCTCATCTCTCGTCCTTCCTTTTCCTAAGGCGCCCCGCCGCACGTTCGGCCTCGCTCCGCTACCACTGCCACAGCTCGGACGGAGCTGCCAGGGGCCCGAGGGCGTCCCACAGCGCATCGGGAATGGTCCACTCGGCCAGCCGGAGGGTTTCGTCGACGCGTTCCGGACGGGAAATTCCCACGATCGTCGAGGTGATGCGTGGATCCCGGGTGGAGAACTGCAGGGCCGCCGCCGCGATCGGCACGTCATGGTCCCGGCATGCCGCCTCCATCGCCCGGACCCGCTGGAGGATCTCCGGATGGGCCGAGTGGTACGCGTAGTCGGTGCATGTCGCGCTGCCCTTAGCGAGGATGCCACCGCCGAACGGCGCGCCGTTGACCACGCCGATCCCCAGGTCCACCGCCTCGTCGATCAGATCCCCGGCGGATCGGTCGACGAGCGTCCACCGGTTGTGCGTGATCAGCGCCTCGAACGCCCCCGTTTTCAGGTACTGGGACATGAGCGCCACCGGACCGCCAGCGACGCCGATGTGCTGCGCGACGCCCTCGTCTCTCAGCTTGAGCAGCGCCTCCACCGGGCCTCCGGGTGCCATGCCCTCGTCGAAGGAGATGTGCTCCGGATCGTGCAGGTACAGCAGCTGGATCGTGTCGAGACCGAGGCGGGCGAGACTGCCCTCGGCGGAGCGGCGGACCTGGTCCCCGGAGAAGTCCCCGGTGCTTGCGTCCCGATCGACCTTGGTGGCGAGCACGAATCCCGGTGGGAGGCCACCGGCCTCGGCCAACGCGGCCCCGATCCGGCGCTCGCTCTCGCCGTCGCTGTACCCGGCGGCGGTGTCGAGGAAGTTGATGGGCCCGTCAAGGACTCGCCTGGCGGTGGCGATGCCACGTTCCGCTGGGACGTCGTAACCGAAGTTCTCGGGCATGCTGCCGAGCGGGCCGCCGCCCACGCACACCGGTGTCACCTGCAGACCGGTGCGACCCAGCGGGCGCCTGGACAGGGCGCCGGTCGGCGCGCTCATCGGGCGGTGACCGCCTGCAGCGGGACCCCGTCCAGATCGGACACCGTCGGGGCCACGTGGTGGAAGATCGGCGCCGCCTCCTTCGGGCGCCGTTGCGCTGCCGTCCGTTCCCGCTCGAAGACGGGGCTGGCCGCCAGCCAGTGCACCCGCTCATGTGGCGGCCACGGCACGTGATCGAACGGAGTGAGATCGAGCATCGACTGGTAAAAGTCCAGGGAGCGGTCAATGTCGCTGCTACCGATTTCGACGAACTGGAACCCCGGTGGCACGGGCGCCTCCTTGGTGGGTGTCTGCTGCGCCGCTCGGCGGGTCAGTCCTCGACCGCGCCGAGCGTCATGCCAGCGACGAAGCGGCGCTGCATCCGAACGTACACGGCGATGATGGGAAGAACGAGACGAACGGCTTACTGTGAGCGACCCCGGAACAGTCGCGGGCGACGTGGCTATGGAACCTTCGCGACCGGCGCCCGAAGCGACAGGATCTGCCTCGGGTTCGCCACCATCAGCCGGTTGGTCAGCTCGTCGCCGAGGCGCTCGCGGACCCGGGGCAGGAAACGGGCGGGTAGGTACGCCAATCCCGGCATCCCGCCGTATGCCTGGTACCTGCTGCGCCGGGCGACATCGCCGCCGAGCAGCACCCGGCCGGGGTCCCCTCGGGCGATCACGGCTTGCAGGCAGTCGAGGATGGCCGAGTCGGGCGCCTCCCGGTGGCGTGCCATGCCGTCGTAGCCTAGGCAGCTGCCGGCCAGCGTAAGCTCGGCGTGCAGCTCCGGATCGAGGTTGCGGTCAGCGTGCGCGAGGATGACCCGGTCGGCGCTCAGCCCGTCCTCCGCCAGGGCCGCCAGCACCTCCCACGCTGCGGACCCGTGCTCGAGGTGCACCATCACCGGCACCCCCGTTTCGCCGGCCGCGGCGGCGACGGCGGCGACGACCCGACGTTCGAACGCGCTGATCCGCCAGTAACCGATCCCCGCCTTGAGGATCCCAGCCCGTACCGGAGCTCCCGTCGGGCCGACGGCCGGCGCACCCCGCTCGGCGCTGTCCCGGGCCGGCAGCCCGTCGCGAACGTCCGCCGCGAAGCGCGCGGTGAGTTCTGCCGTGTCGCAGTCCAGGATCCAGTGTCCGGCGGCGTAGTGCTCCTGCCGATGAGCCCCGCTGACGTGCACCACGGTCAGCCCGGTGGCGGCACTGACCCGCGCGACCGCGGCGGGGTTGCGACCGAGTCCTGTCGGGGTGGCCTCGACCATCGAGTCGATCCCTGCCCGGCGCAGCGCGGCGGCCTCGCGGCCGCTGGCCTCTTCGTCGTCCAGTTCTTCTCCGCTGAGCAGCGGTGAGACCTGGAACAGGTGCTCGTGGTAATCGCATCGGCCCAGTTCGTTGGCTGGGCGGTCCCCGAGCACGGTACGGACCGCCTTGTCGTCAGCATCCGCGCAGGGTTCGGGGGCGGACATCGCGACGCGACTCCTTTCGACCTGGACGCCTACGAGTAGTGCCACTACATTTCCTCATCCTAGAGCTCGGGCGATGGCCCTGCTCGAGCTCTACTCGGGCGGCGACGTGGTTGACCGTCCTGACCAGGCCGCGTAGTTTCGCTACATCGGGCCCTCTTTGAGAGAAGCAGAATCGATGACCACTGTGGGCGCGGTGGAGGCGCGATGAACAGGCCGGGCCACGCGTTCGTCGATCTGCCAGGCCGGGCCACCATTCCGACGCTGTACTTCATCGGGGTGACCACCGGTAGCTCGTCCATCCGGACCGTCTTCCCGCTCTGGGCCGGCGAGCTCGGCCTGGGCGACGTGCGGCTGGTCGGCATCGACCTGCCGGTGCACGCACCCCGAGACAGCTACCGGCGCGTGGTTGACTTTCTGGCCCGCGACCCGCTGAGCAGGGGCGCGCTGGTGACCACCCACAAGATCGACCTCTATGAGGCGTGCGGCGACATGTTCGACGAGGTCGACCCGCTGGCGCGCCTGATGAGGGAGACCAGTTGCCTGTCCAAGCGCGGCGGCCAGCTCCTCTGCTCCGCCAAGGACCCCGTCTCCTCCGGCCTGGCGATTAAGGCGTTCCTGCCGCCGGGATACTGGCGCGCCACCGATGCCGAAGCGTTTCTGATGGGTGCCGGAGGATCGTCGATAGCCATTAGCTGGTACCTTGCCCGCCCGCAGCACGGACCGGACCGCCCGTCGCGCATCGTGGTGTCCAACCGCAGCCCGCGGCGGCTGGAGACGATCCGGCAGGTGCACGCCCAGCTCGGCACGGACATTACGGTGGAGTGCGTCCACACCCCCGGACCAACGGACAACGACCTCGTCCTGGCCGGGCTGGCGCCGCGCTCGCTGGTCGTCAACGCGACCGGATTGGGCAAGGACGCTCCCGGATCGCCACTGACCGACGCCGCCCGCTTTCCGAGGTCGGCCGTCGCCTGGGACTTGAACTACCGCGGCGACCTCAAGTTCCTTGACCAGGCGCGCGCGGCCGGCCATGTGCGGACCGAGGACGGCTGGGTGTACTTCCTGCACGGGTGGATGCAGGTCATCGCCGACGTTTTCGACGTCGACATCCCCACCTCCGGGCCGCGGTTCGAGGCGCTGAACCGCATCGCGACGGCGGCACGTCGATGAGTACGGGCGGGCGGATCCTCGTCACACCACGCTCCCTCACCGAGGCCGGCCTGGAAGAAGCGAGATGACGACGGACACCCCCCTGATGGAGAGGTTGACCCGAGGGCTCGAGCAGCTACGGCCCTCGGAACGCAAGGTCGCCGAGCTGGTGCTACAGGACCCGGCTCGGGCGATGCGGCTGAGCATGGCCGCCGTGGCCGGCGCCGCCGGGGTCAGCGAGCCGACGGTGATGCGCTTCTGCAACGGCCTCGGCTTCGACGGCTTCCAGTCGTTCAAGTACGCCCTCGCCGAGGCCCTGGCCATCGGGATTCCCGTGACGCACTCGGCGATCCGGCTCGAGGACCCCGTCGAGGCGGTTGCAGCGAAGATCTTCGACCATACGCTGAGCAGCCTGGACCGCACCCGCCGATCCCTGGACGCCGACGCGGTGGCAGCGGCCGTCGACCTGCTGCTGGGGGCACGCGACGTGCTGTTCGTCGGGCTGGGCGCCTCGGGCATCATCGCGCAGGACGCCTTGCAGCAGGCGGTGCTCTTCGGTGTGCCATGCGCCGCGCCGGTAGATCTACACCAGCAGTTCATGTCCGCGTCGATGTGCCGTCCCGGCAGCGTGCTCGTCGCCATTTCCAACACCGGACGCACCACCTCCATCCTCGACATCGCCGCTCAGGGGAAGCGGCGCGGGGCGAAGATCATCGGCGTCACGGGCGGCCGGGGTCCGCTGCTCGAGATGGCCCACGTCGGTGTAGTGCTGCGGACCTTCGAGGACACCGACATCTACACGCCGACGATCAGCCGCCTGGCGGGCCTGGTGCTGATCGACGTCCTCGCGACCGCGGTCGCCGTGCGCCGTGGTCCCGAGCATCTGGAGCGGCTGGGACAGATGAAGGAGGACTTGTCGTCCTTCCGGGGCAGCAGCGAACGAGATCATCATCCCCAGCCATCGTCCAACGGAAGACAGCTATGACCGCCCGCCCCGACGCTGTGCTGGGTATCGATGTAGGCACGAGCGTGGTCAAGGCAGGCGTTCTCACAATCGACGGCGTGATGCAAGCCACCGCCAGCCGCCCCGTCGCGTTGCAGCAGCGGAGCTCCGGACGCGCCGAGCAGGACCTCGACGACCTCTACCGCGCCGCCGCTGACGCGACGCGGCAGTGTCTGAGCGGATCGCGTTTCGCCGCCGAGCGGATCGGGGCCATTGCCGTGGCCGGGCAGATGGCGGGAGTCGGCATTGTCGACGCCAAGCATCGGCCGCTCGCCCCGTACGACTCGTGGTTGGACACGCGATGCGCCCCGGTGGTCGACGAACTCTCTGCGACCCTGGGCCCCCGCATCACTGCCGTCGCCGGGTGCGCCCCCACCATCAGCGTCGGACCCAAGATGGTGTGGTGGCACCGCCACCACCCGAAGGTATGCGCCGACGCGGCGGCCTTCGTGACCGCTGCCGGGTACGTGGCCGGGCGCGCCGCCGGCCTGTCGGGCAAAAAGGCTTTCATCGACCCCTCCTACCTGCACTTCACCTCCGTCGCGGACGTGGGTCGGGGCCGATGGGACGAGGCCCTCGGCCACGCCGTGGGCATCGACCCCGACCTGCTGCCCACAATCGTGGAGAGCACGAGCATCGTCGGGGAGCTCAGCGCCCAGACGGCGCCCGACTTCGGCCTGCTCGCCGGGACACCGGTCGCCGCCGGTTGCGGGGACACGGCCGCCAGCGCGCTCGGTGCCGGTGTGACCGCGGCTGGCCAGGCGTTCGACATCGCCGGGACGGCCGCCGTGTTCGGCGTCTGTCTGCCGACGTTTGCGCCCGACACCAACCACGGCACCCTGATGACGATGCGCGCCGCACTGCCGGGGCGCTGGTACTCGCTGGCGTACGTGGGAGGGGCCGGGCAGGTCATCGAGTGGATCTGCCGTGAGATCTTCGGCCACGCCGCGCTCGGGGACGCCGGTTACGCGGAGTTGGCGACCGCGGCGGCCGAGGTTGCCCCCGGCAGCGACGGCCTCATAGTGTCGCCCCACTTCTCCGGACGCATCGCGCCGGTCGCACCCGCCCTGCGCGGCGCCGTCGTCGGGCTGTCTCCGATTCACCACCGTGCCCACCTCGCGCGCGCCATCCTGGAGTCGATCGCGTTCGAATACCGCCGATACGCGGACATCGCGCAGGTCCTCGTACCGGGGTCGTCGATCGAGGAGGTCGTCGGCACGGGCGGCGGCAGCCGCAGCCGGGTGTGGAACCAGATCAAGGCCGATGTCCTCTCGACCCTCTACCGCCCCGTCGCCGGCGTCGAGTCCGGCACGCGCGGCGCCGCGCTGGTCGCCATGGCGGCACTCGGGCACGACCTTCCGCCGCTCGACCCCTCCGTTTCGGGACCCGTGGCGACGCCGGACGCCGCGAACCGGCCCGCCTACCGCGCCGCCTACGCCCGCTACCACCGGTGGTCGGACCGTCTGGTCGAGGGCCATCAATCGGAAACCGTCCGGTCCGACGAGATCGGGGAGAGGCCCTGATGAGGAAGAAGCGACTCTGCATGGTGGGGGCGGGCCGCGTCGGCCGGCTGCACACCCGCAACATCACCGAACGTGTCGGGCACCGCGCTGAGGTCGCGGCGATCGTCGACCCCGATCGGCGGACCGCCGAGGAATTGGCAGGCGACTACGACGTTTCCGTCGTGTGCTCATCGCTGGACGAGGCGCTCGAGGGCGGCGACTTCGACGGCGTGGTCATCACCACCCCGACCTTCACCCACCATCCGCTCGCAGTCCGGGCGCTCGACGCGGGGCTCCACGTCCATCTCGAGAAGCCGATGGCGATGAACCTGCGAGAGTGCGCGGAAATCAAAGCTTCCGCCGAGCGAGCCGGTGCGGCCTTGCAGGTGGGCTTCATGCGCCGGTTCGACCACGACTTCATCCAGGCCGCTGAACTGCTGCGCGGCGGCGCCATCGGCGCCCCCGTCATCATCAAGTCGCTGACACACGGTCCCGGCCTACCCCCGCCGTGGGCCAACGACATCCGCACCTCCAACGGCATGCTCGCGGAGGTGAACAGCCACGACCTCGACACCGTCGGCTGGTTCGCCGATTCTGCGCCGGTGGACATCCACGTGCGCGTGGCCAATTTCAAGGGCGCCGCGCGCGGGGTTTCGACGGAGCACTTCTATGACACGATGCTGGCTACGATCGCCTTCGAATCCGGGGCCCTGGCCAGCATCGCCGGGGTGTGCCCCGCCGACTACGGATACGACGCGCGGGTCGAGGTGACCTGCACCGGCGGCATGGTGCAGGTCGGGGAGGCGGGGCCGGCTGGGCTGGTCAGCATCTCCGCCGGAGAAGCCCGGCGCTGCGCGCCGGTGTTCGCGTCCTGGCGCGACCGGTTCGCCGAGGCCTACGTCCGGGAGATGGCCGAGTTCGTGGCCGCGACCGACGGCGCACCGGTTCGGGTCGGCGCGGAGGACGGCACCCGCGCCGTGGCGCTGGTGCTGGCCGGCACGCTGTCCATGCTCGAGGAACGCACTGTGTCCCTGACCGAGGTCACCTCGCCGGCCTTCGTCCCGTCGTGGCAGGCCGCCGCACGGTCGGAGGCCTGACCGTGCGGGCCATCGTCTACCGCGGTCCCCGGGACCTCGCCGTCACGGACGTCCCCGATCGCCCGCTGCGCCCCGGCGACGTACGCGTCTCGGTGGTAACAGCCGGCGTGTGTGGTACGGACGTACGTATTTATGAGGGGGAACACTCCGCCTACGCGAACGGCATCGGACGGGTGCCCGGTCACGAGATCGTCGGCCGCGTGGCCCAGGCCGACACTATGCCGCCGGGGCTGGCACGAGGCGACTTGGTGTTCATCGCACCCAACATCGGCTGCGGCCTGTGCGGGCAGTGCGCGCGTGGCAACGAGAACCTGTGCGCCACGACCGAGGGTATCGGCATCACCCTCGACGGAGGGTTCGCCGAGCACGTCGTGGTGCCGGCCAGGGCGGTCACCCGAGGCAACCTGATCCGCCTCGACGACGCGTCGTCCGGTACCGACGCGGCGGTCCTCATCGAGCCGCTGGCGTGCGTGCTCCGCGGACAGGACAAGATCAACGTCGGCTCGGGCGATACCGTCCTCGTCGGCGGTGGAGGTCCCGTGGGCCTGCTGCACATCGCCCTCGCCAGGGTGCGCGGCGCATCGCTCGTGATCTGCTCGGAGCCGTCCCCGGAGCGCCGCGCGGCGGCACGCACGGCCGGCGCCGCGGTCGTGGTCGACCCCGGCAGCGGTGACCTTGACGCGGCCGTTGCCGAGGCGACCGACGGGGCCGGCGTGGACGTGGTGATCACCGCCGCGCCGGTGCACGCGCTGCAGACCGCGGCCGTGCGCCTCGCGGCACCCACCGGCCGGGTCCTGTTCTTCGGCGGCTTGCCACGCAGCCGCCCCACGGTGGAACTGGACACCAACGCGATCCACTACAAGGAGCTCACTGTGGCCGGAACGACCGCGTCGACGCTCGACGACTGCCGACGCGCGGCCGAGCTGGTGGGCCACGGGCGGATCGAGCTGGACTGGATGATCTCCGACCGTATCGGCCTGCCAGACCTCCCGCAGGCCATTGCCAAGGTTCGGGACGCCGCGACTCTAAAGGTCGTGGTCAAGCCCTCGACAGCGAAGGAAGCGGCCCGATGAAGCCCCGACTGCTCCCCGTCCACCTCGAAGATCGGCCGGCCGAATCGTTCACCGTCCAGCTGGCTCACTTGCGGCGGATGACCGGCGAGCTGGTGGACTGGATGGATCCTGCCCGCATCGACGCCCCGGTGCCCGACGACACGAGTGCGGTGGTTGTGCCCGACCTGAGTGGCCGGGCGTACCGCATGGTCGATGCCTTCCGCCGGATCGACCGCCCGATCCTGCTGATCACCTCCGAGTTCGGAACCGTGTCCATGTGGGACTGGGAAATTCGCGACCACCTGCGCCGTCGGGGCATCGCCACCATCGCGCCGACGTCATTGCAGGAGTGTGAGGACGTCTGCCGGACCTTGGCCACCAAAGAGGCGCTAGCCCGGTCCACCATGCTGGCCTACCAGGATGACCTGGGAGCCGGGATGCAGCCGGACATCTTCAAGCGCTTCTACTGGTGGGAGGACGAGTGCGTACGGGACATGCAGGAGGCGTTCGGCGTCGCCATCGAACGGCGCAGCTTCCGCGAGTTGGCGGCCCGGGCCGCCGCTGTCCCCGACGCCCGGGTCGACGCTGAGTGGGCCCGCATCGCCGACACCGTGCCGATCGTCGGCCTCCGGCCGAGCGCGCGGGCGGACGCGCTGCGTCTGTACCTCGCGCTCCGGGACGAGCTCGACGAGGCCGGCGAGGTCATCGCCGCCGGGATCAACTGTCTGAACGAGTCGGCAACCTCGCCGACAACCCCCTGCCTGGCGTGGAACCTGCTCTTCGAGGAACGGGGCCTGCTGTGGGGGTGCGAGGCAGACCTCACCTCCATGCTCACCGAGACGCTGGTCCACAGGTCGCTGCAGGCGCCGGTCATGATGACGAACCTGTACCCGTTCTTGATGGGCCAGGCTGCCCTCAAGCACGAAGGTATCCCCGCCTTTCCCGAGGTCGACGAGCCGGAGAACCACATTCTCGTAGCGCACTGCGGCTATCTCGGCGAGGTCCCCCAGTCCTGCGCGACGGAGTGGACGGTGCGCCCACCCGTCCTCAAGATCATCGACGAGAACGCGCACGCCATCGACGCGCGGCTGCCCGAAGGCCCCACCACGATCGTCAAGGTCGCCAGCGACATGCGCACGCTCGTGGTGACCCCGGCCGTGCTATCGCGCTACGTGCAGTATGAGAACTCCGACTGCCTCAACGGCGGTGTGCTGCGCATCCGGGACGGTTACCGCTTCGTCGAGAAGCTGCCCTCCCACCACGCCGTCCTAGCCCCTGGCGCCCTGTCTCGGCGCATCGAACTGATGGCCAGCGTGCTGGGGCTCACCGTCGAACACCTCTGACACTGGCTTTCCCGCTCGGAAGGAGCGCCGTGACCACCACACCAGCAGCCCGCTTCGGCGTCGTCGGCAGTGGCTGGCGTACGCAGTTCTTCCTGCGCCTGGCGCGCATGGCCCCCGAACACCTGGCCGTCACCGGCGTGGTGACTCGCAGCGCCGAGCGAGCGGCAGAGATCGAGGCTGCGTGGGACGTACCCACGTTTCGCGCACTCCCGGATCTCGCCGCGGCGACGAAGTCCGACTTCGTGGTGGCGTCCGTCCCGTGGTCGGTCACCCCGCAGATCACGACTGATGCCGTCGCCCTCGGCCTGCACGTCCTGGCGGAGACCCCGCCGGCGCCCGACGCGGCGGGTCTCCGCCAGCTATGGCAGGCGGTCGGCGCGAGCCGACGCGTACAGGTGGCCGAGCAGTATCTGCTCATGCCCGGACACGCCGCCCGGCTGGCGGTGCTGCGCCAAGGCATCCTCGGCGACGTCACATCGGTGCAGGTCAGTTCGACTCACCTGTACCACGCAACCTCGATGATCCGGCACATGCTCGGCGTCGGCTTCGAGCCCGCAACCATCATCGCGCGCACCTTCCGCGCCCCACTTGTCAACCCTTTGTCGCCGGACGGCTGGACCCAGTCCGACGAACCCGAGGAGCTCGGCACCACCATCGCGATGCTCGACTTCGGCGGCAGCCGGTCGGGCCTCTACGACTTCACCGACAACCAGTGGTGGAACCCGCTGCGGGCGCGTCGCATCGTCATCCGCGGCTCGCGCGGGGAAATAGTCGACGACACCGTAGTGCGGTTAGCCGACGGCACCACACCGGTGGCCTCCGCGCTCACCCGCCGCCAGCTCGGTATCGACCTCAACCTGGAGGGGACCGAGCTGGCCCACATCAGCTTCGACGGCCGGGTGCTCTACCGGAATCCCTTCCCAGGAGCACGTTTCTCTGACGACGACCTAGCGGTCGCGGCCATCCTGCGGGACACCGGACGCTGGGCCCGCGGCGACGGGCCGGAGCCATACCCGCTAGCCGAGGCGTGCCAGGATCACTTGCTGGGCCTGGCCATTGAAGAAGCGGCACGTACCGGGAGGCCCGTCACCACACAGCGGGAGAACTGGGCCTCCTGAGCCGATCCAGGTCCGCTACCGTGCTCGGCGTGGACCCGCTCGGCGGGTCGGCGTGCACCCCAATCGGGGTCCTCGGCGGACTGATCAACGGTATGAACGAGCCGCGTAGAAGGGCTCAGCTGAGGATCGGTGACAGGGCGGCTGCCGCCGGCCTGGGCGAGCACGACATTCTCGCGTCCGATCGCCTGGGGTCACGGCGAGAGCGGTGACGCCGTGCTCGCGGAGTTCTTCGGCCCGCGCGAGGCACGCCGCAATTGGGCGGAGACGAAGCTGACGAATATGCGCCGAAGGCTACCGCAGAGTAATACTCGTGGGTAGCGTGCGTAGCGAGGTCCAGCGGAGATGCGGAGCGGAGCATCTTCGCGGGGTGCTAGCCGTACTCGGGTCAAGGGGGTAAGCGGTGACCACGACGCAGCGCAAGCCAGCCGACGTTTCGGAGAAGCAGGCGCGGCAGGTAGCCGAGGCCGCTCGCGACTCCGAGTGGCGCAAGCCGAGCTTCGGCAAGGAACTGTTCCTCGGGCGGTTCCGGCTCCACCTGATCGATCCGTGGCCCGCCGCGGAGCCCCGTCCCGACGCGGACGAATACCTCGCCAAGCTGGAGGCGTACGTCCGCTCGGAGGTGGACGGCGCGCGCATCGAGCGGGAGGCCCGCATCCCCGACGAGGTCTTCCACGGCCTCGCCCAGCTCGGCGCGTTCGGCATGAAGATCGACAAGGAGTACGGCGGCCTCGGGCTTTCCAACCTTCACTACTGCAAGGCGTTGACGCTCGTCGGCTCGGTCAACCCCGCCATCAGCGCGCTCCTGTCCGCGCACCAGTCGATCGGCGTGCCGCAGCCGCTCAAGCTTTTCGGCACTCCTGCGCAGAAGAAGGCGTTCCTGCCCCGGCTGGCGGCGGGCGAGGTGTCCGCGTTCCTGCTAACCGAGCCAGACGTCGGGTCCGACCCGGCGCGCTTGGGCACCGTCGCCGAGCCCGTCGAGGGGGGCTACCGGCTCAACGGGGTGAAGCTGTGGGCCACCAACGGTACGGTCGCCACCCTGCTGGTCGTGATGGCCCGGGTGCCGGACAAGGGCATCACCGCGTTCGTGGTGGAGGGCGACGCGCCGGGCATCACGGTGGAACGGCGTAACGAGTTCCTCGGCCTGCGTGGGCTGGAAAACAGCGTGACCCGGTTCCACGACGTGTTCGTGCCGGAGGAGAACGTCATCGGTGGCCTTGGCAAGGGCCTCAAGGTCGCGCTGATGACGCTCAACACCGGCCGGCTGTCGCTGCCCGCGATGTGCGTCGGCGCGGGTAAGTGGTCGCTCAACATCACGCGCGAGTGGTCGGCGAAGCGGGTCCAGTGGGGCCGCCCGGTCGGGCAGCACGAGGCCGTAGCCAAGAAGATCGCATTCATCGCGGCTACCACGTACGCAATGGAGTCCATGTTGGACCTCTGTTGCGTGATCGCCGATGATGACCGCAACGACATCCGCATCGAAGCCGCGCTGGTCAAGCTCTTCGCCAGCGAGATGGCCTGGCAGGTCGCCGACGAGCTGATCCAGATCCGCGGCGGCCGCGGCTACGAGAAGGCCGAATCGCTGGCCGCCCGTGGCGAACGCGCGGTCGAGGCCGAGCAGATCCTCCGCGACCTGCGGATCAATCGCATCTTCGAAGGCTCCACGGAGATCATGCACCTGCTCATCGCCCGCGAGGCGGTCGACGCGCACCTCTCGGTCGCCGGCGACATCATCGACCCGGACGCTGGGCTCGGCCGCAAGGCACGGGCCGGGGCGCGGGCCGGCGCCTTCTACGCGCGGTGGCTGCCGACCCTGGCGGTTGGTCGCGGCCAGGTGCCGACGGGGTACGGCGAGTTCGGTCCGCTCGCCGCTCACCTGAGGTACGTCGAGCGGGCCTCGCGTAAGCTCGCCCGGTCGACGTTCTACGCGATGTCGCGCTGGCAGGGCAAGCTGGAGCGCAAGCAAGGCTTCCTCGGTCGCATCGTCGACATTGGAGCGGAGCTGTTCGCGATGTCGGCGGTGTGCGTGCGCGCTCGCGCGGAGCGGCAGGACCGGCCCGAGGGCGTGGAGCTGGCCGATCTCTTCTGCCAGCAGGCGCGGCTGCGGGCGGAGGCCCTGTTCGCGGCGCTCTGGGACAACACCGACTCGCTGGATGTGAAGGTCGCGCGGCGCGTGCTGGACGGGCGGTACGCCTTCCTGGAGGAGGGCATCGTCACCTCGCCGACCGACAGCGCCTGGGTGGCCGCGTGGCAGCCGGGCCCGGCCACGGTGGACGACGTGCGCCGCCGGATCCCGCCAGCTGCGTGATCATCTCGCTCGTGCCCTCGGCGTAACGCCCTCGCGGTTGCGACGTCAACGCGCGAGACCCCGAGCGCGGGCAACCCCAGGGGTAGCTGACACAGCAGGTGCCGTTCGAGATGGTCGATGCCGTGCTGGCCGAGACGCGCACGGGGCAGCGCCGCGTCTGGGATGTAAGGGCATCTGAAGGAAACCGTAAGCGCGGCCCGGCAGCGTTCGGGGTGTCAAACCGAGCACTCCCCGGGAGGATGTCATGCGCAAGCTCATCAACTCGACCTACATCACCCTCGACGGCGTCATCCAAGACCCCGCGTGGACCATGCCGTACTTCGACGACGAGGCCTCCGCCTTCGCCGCCGAACAGACGAACGGCGCCGACGCGCTGCTGATGGGCCGTGCCACCTACGACGTCATGTCCGCCTCGTGGCCGACCCGGGACGAGAGCGACCCGAGCACCGGCGCGGCCTACTTCAACCACGTCAAGAAGTACGTCGCATCAACCACCCTGACGGACCCCACGTGGAACAACACCGAGGTGCTGCAAGGCGACCTGGTCGAGGAGGTCACCAAGCTCAAGGCTCAGGACGGCAAGGACATCCTGCAGTACGGGTTCGGTTCGGTCACCACCCAGCTGATCAAGGCGGGGCTGCTGGACGAGGTCCGGTTCTGGATCCATCCGGTTCTCGAAGGCGGCGACAGCGTCACCGCGCCGTTGACCGGTTTCAAGGCGTCGTTCGACCTGGCCGACACCAAGGTCATGAAGAGTGGCGTGATCATCGCGTGCTACCGGCCGACGGCGGCCGAGTGAGCGCAGATCGATCAGACCAGGGCCCGGGCCTCCCCCGGGCCCAGGTCGTGTCCCTCGGCGACCAACGCGTCGAAGCGCTCACGCCCGAGGGCAGCGACCAGGCGGGAGGTGATCCGGTCCAGGTCGTCGCGCTCCGCAGGTGCGGTGGTGAAGTCGGCGGCCGACCGGGCGGCGGCCGCGGCGCCCAGGAGGCGGGCCGCGACCTCCGGGTCGCCGGCCGCCGACGCCAGGCCCTCCAGGGCGGTTATCGTGTCACGGGGCGCGCCCATCGCCTGCGCCGCCTGGAACGCCTCGAGGTGTAGGGCCAGCCCGGCCGCCGGGTCACCGCCCTGTTCGGCCGCATAACCCAGCTCGACCAGGACCATCGGCAGGTACAGCGCCGGCTGGTTCTCCTGGCGGCCCAGCTCCGCCAGGTGTTGCAGGTGAGTGACGGCGACGTCGAGCTTGCGGTCGCGGCGGGCCGCAAAGCCGAGGCTCAGCTCCGCGAAGACGATCGCGGCCGGCGCGCCCTGCTCGACCGCGAGCCGGTACGCACGGTCGGCCAGCTCGCGGGCCCGCGGGTAGTCGCGGGTCTGCACGGCGATCCAGGCGAGCCAGGACAGCTTGCTGCCGACCTCCGGCCAGAGTTCCAGTTCCTCGGCCCAGCGCAGGCCCTCCTCATGCAGGGCGGCGGCACGGTCGTAATCGCCGATCAGCTCGGCCAGGCCGCCGACCCAGTCGGTTGCCTGCAGGCGGCCCCAGAGGTCGCCGAGCCCGGCGAACAACCCGGCGCTGCGGTTGCCGTCGCGTTCCAGGGCCGCCAGGTCGCCGGCGGCGTGGGCCAGCTTGGCCCGGGAGACGAGCACGGCGGCCGCTGTCCACTCGTCGCCGCCGCCGAGGGCGTCGTCCAGCAACGCGGACGCGAGCGCCAGCTCGGAACGGTCGATCAGCGCGTGGGCCACGAACCAGGTGACCCGGCTGTCCGCGTACCCGGAAAGGGTTGATCGTATCTCGGCGGGTGAGACGGGGTCGCCCTGGAGCAACGCGAAGCCGGCCCGCCACGCCGCGGCCCGGGCGCGTGCCGCGGCGTCTCCGTCCAGCGCAAGTGCGGCCCGGGCCTCGGTGAAGCGACCGCGCAGGAACCAGTACCACGTCAGAGCGTTGGCGAGGCGCAGCCCGCCGCCATTGGCGAGCGCCGACCGCAGGTTTGCGGTCTCGGCGTCGAGCCGGGCCAGCCAAACTTTCGTGTCATCCCACCGTCCGCGGAGTCCGGCCCGCGTCCCGGAAACCCCGGGGGAACGGGATCAGGCGGCGACCAGCTCCCGATCGGGCTCCAGGCGTCGTGACCCGTAGACGGTCACCACCACACCCCGCGCCCAGCGCATGCGCGAGGCTGCGGTCTCCGGGTAGTCGCCGTAAGCGCCGGCCATCGTGGCCACGCAGCCACGCGTGCCACCGCAGGCGCGCAGGGCTCCGGCGATGGCGGCGTCGACGACGGGACCGCTGGGTCGGGAACCGGCCGGCAGGTCGCTGGCAAACAGGGCGGCGGCGCGGGCGGCGAGCAGTTGGCTTCGCATGTCGATCAACTCCGATCTCGTGGAAGATACGGCCTCAGCGTGACCCACCGGCGACACTGATCGCCTCCGGGATTCCGCCGGACATCGATTGCCCCGCCACCCAGGGGACCCTTGGCGCGACGATCGGGGTAATCCCGCGGTCAGGACCCTAGGGCAACGCAGGACAGGCCCAGCTCGACGCAAGTGCTTGCACGCCGTCTCTGCGTTGGCGACCACGACCGCGAAGATCAGCTTCCAGGGTGTCGGCAAGGTGTTCGCCGCCCGCGGTCGTACGGTGACCGCCCTCGACGACATCTCCTTCGATGTCCCAAACCGGAGAGTTCGTGGTCCTGGTCGGACCGAGCGGCTGCGGCAAGTCCACACTGCTGGACCTGCTGTGCGGGCTGTCTGCCCCGACCTCGGGCCAGATCCTGGTGGACGGGATGCCGGTGAGCGGGCCCGGCCTGGACCGGGGCATCGTATTCCAGCAGTACGCGCTGCTGCCCTGGCGTACCGCGCAGGGCAACGTCGAGTTCGGGCTGGAGGCCAACGGTCTGCCGCGGCAGCAGCGAGTCGCGGGCCCGCGAGTTCCTGGACCTCGTCGGCCTGGCTGGCTTCGGTGTGCTGGCCTCCGGGTCTAGGCGCAGACGGCGCCCGTGGCGGCGGAGCCGACCAGCCTGGCGTATTTCGCGAGTACGCCGGAGGTGTAGCGCGGCGCCGGTGGGGTCCACCCCTGCCGTCGAAGCGCCAGCTCGTCCGCGTCGACGAGCAGGTCGAGGGTGCGGGTGCGCATGTCGAGGCGGATCATGTCGCCGTCGCGGACCAGCGCCATCGGACCGCCCTTGGAAGCCTCGGGGGTGGCGTGTCCGATGCATGGGCCGGTGGTACCACCGGAGAACCGCCCGTCGGTGATCAGCAGCACGTCCTTGCCCAGGCCGGCACCCTTGATCGCACCGGTGATCGCGAGCATTTCCCGCATGCCCGGGCCGCCGTGGGGCCCCTCGTACCGGATCACCACGACGTCACCGGGCCGGATCTCGTCGCGGGTGAGCGCCTGCATCGCGAACTTCTCGTCGTCGAAGACCTTCGCCCGGCCCTCGAAGACGGTGCTCTCCAACCCGGCGCTCTTGACGACCGCGCCGTCGGGGACCAGCGATCCTCGCAGAATGGTCAGGCCGCCCGTCTTGTGGATGGGGTTGTCGATGGCGTGGAGGATCTTCCCGTCCGGGTCGGGTGGGGTGATCTCGGCGAGGTTGTCCGCCATGGTCTTTCCGGTGACGGTGAGGCAGTCGCCGTGCAGCAGACCGGCGTCGAGTAGCGCCTTCATGACCACCGGCACCCCGCCGACGGTATCGACGTCGTTCATGACATAGCGACCGAACGGTTTCACGTCGGCCAGGTGCGGGGTTCGGTCGCCGATCCGGTTGAAGTCGTCGAGGGTCAGCTCGACGCGGGCCTCGTTGGCGATCGCCAGCAGGTGCAGCACCGCATTGGTGGAGCCACCGAGTGCCATCACGACCGTAATGGCGTTTTCGAATGCCTCACGGGTCAGGATCTGCCGTGCCGTGATGCCCTGGTCGATGAGCCGGACGACCGCCTCACCGGAGCGCAGCGCGTACTCGTCGCGGCGGCGGTCCGGTGCCGGCGGCGAGGCGCTGCCCGGCAGCGACATGCCCAGCGCCTCGGCCGCGCTGGCCATGGTGTTGGCGGTGAACATGCCCGCGCAGGCGCCCTCGCCCGGGCAGGCCGCGCGTTCGATCGCGTCCAACTCCTCGCGCGTGATCTTTCCGAGTGCGCAGGCGCCGACGCCCTCGAACACGTCGACGATGGTCAGGTCCCGGTCCCCGAGCCGACCGGGCAGGATTGAACCCGCGTACAGGAATACCGCGGCCAGGTCCAGGCGCGCGGCGGCCATCAGCATGCCCGGCTCGGACTTGTCGCATCCGGCGAGCAGGACAGCGCCGTCGAATCGTTCGGCGTGCATGACGCACTCCACCGAATCTGCGATCACCTCACGGCTTACCAGCGACGCCCGCATCCCCTCGTGGCCCATCGAGATGCCGTCCGACACCGAGATCGTGGCGAACTCCAGCGGAAACCCGCCGGCCGCGCGTACTCCGTCCTTGGCTCGCTTCGCGAGCCGGTCCAGCGACAGGTTGCACGGCGTGATCTCGTTCCACGACGAGGCCACCCCGATCTGCGGCTTGACGAAATCCTCGTCGGTCATACCGACCGCCCGAAGCATCGCACGCGCCGGCGCACGCTCGAATCCGCGAGTGACCTCATGACTGCGCGGCTGGCGTTCCACAGCTCCACCCATAGCCGGGACCTTACGACGCCTGCCGCTGCGATGCGACGTCGCCACGATCCAGGATCGTCACGTCCTTCGGGGCGTTGCGGCGCGGCACCCGATTCGCCGCCTGGCACCGGCAATCTCGATCGGCAGCTGCGGGCGTTGGAGCACGTGCTGACCGAGCGTCGCATGACCGCCGTCGACGCGTTGGGCCGCCTCGCGGATCCGACGATGCAGGTGGGACCGGCCGGCTTTCCCGCCCCGCGTGCTACACGTCATCGGGGGCGCCCGGCTGTGCGGGTACGGGCCGGACGGTGCGGATGACGAGCGCCGCGACCAGGCTGGCGCTCATCCATACCGCGGCGTACGCAAATCCGACCGTCGGTGACAGGGTGGCCCACAGCAGGCCCACCACGGCAGAGGAGAGGAGGTCCCCGCCGGCCTGCACAACGCCGAGCAGACCGAAGCCGCTGCCGCGCAACCGGTCGGGCAGCGCGTGGGCGACGAGGGTGGACTCGGCGGTTTCGGCAAACCCGATCCCGATCCCAGCCAGACAGAACGCGACCAGTAGCCAGGCCCAGTTGTGGGTACCGATCGCGAACCCGGCGTACGCCACGATGTATACGGCGGCACCGGCCGCGAAGACCATCCGGGCGCCGACCCGGTCGATCACGGTGCCGCCGACGAGGGCGGCCACGGTGGCGAACGCGTTGTGCGCGGCGTAGATGAGGATCGCCAGCGAGGTCGCGGCGGCCACCCCGCGCCCGCCGTGGTGCAGCAGGTCGGTGGCGCGCAGGATCAGCAGCGTGGTGGCGATGTTGCCGCATTCGAACAGGGCCACCGGCAGCAGCGCGCGGACCAGCCCGTACCCGCGAAGCGCGGACAGGTTGACGGCGAGGCGTCGCCGACCGGCGGGCGCCGCCACGACGCGGCTGGCTTCGCGGGCGGCGACGGTGATCGCGATGGCGGCGAACACGCCAGGGATAGCGGCGATCAGCAGGGTCGGGCGGACTCCGATGACGCTGACCAGCAACGCGGCCAGCAATGGCCCGACAAGCGCGCCGGCGTTGTCGCCGGCGCGTTCCAGTCCGTAGGCGCGTCCGTAGGCCGAGCGCGGGGCCAAGGTTGCCAGCAGCGCATCTCTCGCCGGTGAGCGCAGCCCCCGAGCGACCCAAGACCCGGCTCGCAGGATCGCGACCTGCCACACCGCCGTGGCCAGACCGATCGCGCCGCCTAGCACGGCGGTGCCCAGGTAGCCGCCGCGGGCCAGCCGAGACCGCCAGCGCGGGTCGTCGGCGAGGGGTCCGCCGGCAACCTTGGCGAGGCCGATCAGGGCGTCGCTGGCGCCTTCGATGAGACCCAGGGCGCCGGCTCCGGCATGCAGGGTGGCGCTGAGGAAGCTAGGCAGGACGGCGGTGGTGATCTCGTGGCCGGCATCGGAGAAGAAACTCGACGCACCGACACCGGCCACGCCACGGGTCAACCAGCGACCGCCCGCCGGGGTCGCCGCAGCCGGGTTGGCCTCGTCGCTGTCACCGATCACGGGTGTGCTCCCTGCCAGGTTGTCAGCGTGGGACGCAGCGATTTGGGTCGTCATCCATCAGGATGCGGACCCGCCGTACGCCGCCGGGCGCGCGATGAGATTCGGCGTCGCGAACCGCGCGCCGGCGGTCGCGCGCTGCGGTGCCAGCCGCGTCGCTCAGTCCATGGAGGCACATGCGCGCCGCCTCCCACCTGACAAGGTACGTACGCCACCGCCACAGACCATGACCCGGTACGGCTGACCGCGGTGCTCGGCCAACCACCTCGACGTCATCGGCCGGCTCGCCGACGCTGCCGGCCTCGCGGTCGCGGTCGCCCGGGTCAGCCGTTCAGCTCTGTCGGAGTGCCGGCATTGGCACCGCGATGGTCAGCGCGGTGGCTCCCGCACCGACACCGCCTTCGCAGGTGTACGGGGGCACGGTGCCGATGCCCCGGGTAGAGGGTCGCTCGGCGGCCCAGAACATGAAGCCGAGCATGCCGGCTGTTGTACCAGCACCGTTGGGCACAACAGTCTGCACGTACGGGGCGGTGGCCCGCTGTAGCGAGGTGTTGTAGTCGATGCATTCGGGTAGGGCCTTGCCGCCGTACGCGATGTAGATCCCGCCGGTGAATTTGGCTGGGGCCAGCGGTGGGACCGGCGGGCTGTACTGCGGCTTGCCGTCGACGTGCTCCTGCCAGCTCGCCTGTGAGCTGGTCGCCGAGGCCGGCCGGGCGGGCACCATGGCGTTGGCGTAGTCGAGTACCGGGGTGTCGGTACGCAGCCAGTCAGCGGTCGCCTTGCGGTTCAGCGCAATGAGCCAGCGGTCGCCGGCCGCGACATCGATGGTGAGCCGGGCCTGGGGTCGGGTACCGGTGGCGTCATACGGGTTGATGGCGCGGTAGGCGTCGATGAATGACTGCAGGGCGGTGAGGTTCGGGTCGGTGTTCTGCTCATAGTCGATCTCGATGCCGACGCCGAGCTGGCTGGCCACGGCGGCGGCCCGCTGCCCGAACAGCGTCGGGTTCTCGGCGAGCGCGGCGTCCCAGTCGTCGGTGTAGGTGATACCACCGATGGAGAGCATCACCCGGATGCCGCGCGAGCTGAAGTAGTTGACGATCTCGGGGGTCATGCCGCGCGGTACGCCGTTGAGCGTCGCCGCGTCGGTGGTCTGGTGCAGCAGCGAAAGCGGGTTGACGAAGCTGAGGATGACCACGTTGACGGACGGGCGACCGTCACCTCGGTCGATCAGCCAGTGGTTCTGGCTGTCGAACTCGGCGATGCTGCGGACCGCACCCCAGGTGCAATAGTCATTGCCGCAGTGCCAGGCGCCGTAGATCTGCACGGGGGTGACGGCCTGGCTCGCGTTGGCGGTCTTGACCGGAGTGCTCACGCGGGCATGCGAGCTGGCCGGGAGAGCGGCTGCGGCGGGTGGAGCGCCTGTTGCCAGTAGGAGCAGAACCGCCGCCAGCAGTAGGGACCGTCGCATGGTGACCTCCCGGGCAAATCACTGCACCTTGTTAACAGTAGGTTCTCACATGCGTCAATATCCTGCCCGGTCCAGAGCCGTTCGGCGAGGCGGGCCGCGACGATCCAGCAGAAGTTCGGACAGCAGCGCGGTTGCCCGCGGCTCAGGCTGGTCGATGCGGTTGCGCGCCGTGGGCGATACCCGGCAGCTCACAAGCTGCTCCCGCCTCGCCGTGTTCGGCTTGCGTTCATGCCATCACGTGGGTGGGGATCCGAGGTAGCGCAGGACCGCGAGCACTCGCCGGTTGTCGCCTTCGGCTTGCGGCAGGCCCAACTTGTTGAAGATGCCGGCCACGTGCTTCTCGACCACCCCGCCCGTGACGGTGAGGGCAGCCGCGATCCCGGTGTTGGAACGCCCTTCGGCCATCAGGGCCAGCACCTCGCGTTCCCGCGGCGTCAGATCGGCGAGGCCACGCGCGCGTTGATGGGCGCCCAGCAGTTGGCTGACCACGTCCGGATCGAGCGCCGTACCGCCGGTGGCGACCCGGGTCAGCGCGTCGACGAAGTCGGATACGTCGGCGACGCGGTCCTTGAGCAGATATCCGACGCCGGCGGCGTTGAAGGCCAGCAGCTGGGCCGCGTACCGGGTCTCGATGTACTGAGACAGCACGAGGACCCCGGTGTCGGGGTGGTCGCGGCGCAGCTCGAGCGCGGCGCGTAGCCCTTCGTCGGTGTGGGTCGGCGGCATGCGGATGTCCACCACGGCCACGTCGGGGTGGTGCGTGGCCACCGCCGCGAGCAGCGCGCCGGCGTCGGGCACGGCGGCGCAGACCTCGTGGCCGCGGTCCTCGAGCAGCCCGACCAGGCCCTCTCGCATGAGGGCGGCATCCTCGGCGATCACCACGCGCATGGCCCGGATGCTCTCACGCTCGTAGGGGCAGTTCGACGGTGATCCGGGTCGGGCCGCCGGGAGGGCTGGCGACGTCCAGCCGACCGTCCACGGTACGTACCCGGGCGGCGAGTCCGGACAGGCCGGTGCCGCGATCCGGGTCGGCGCCGCCGACACCGTCGTCGACAACGGACAGCCGCAGCGCGTCGAAGCGCTGCGCTGCCTCGATGGTGATGCTGTTCGCGTGGCTGTGCTTGGCCGCGTTGGCCAGCAGCTCGGCGACGCAGAAGTAGGCGATCGTCTCGATCGCCAGCGTCGGGCGGACCGGGATGTCGGCGTGCAGCCGCACCGGCACGGCCGAGTTGGCGGCGAGCGTGGCGAGCGCGTCGGCGAGGCCCTTGTCCAGCACCGGCGGGTGGATACCGCGGGCCAGGTCACGCAGCTCCACGAGGGCGTGCTTGGCGCTGCGGTGGGCGGCGTCGACGAGCTCCCGAGCCGCGGCCAGGTCGGCGGGTTCACCGCCGTCTCCCAGCTTTTCCTTGGCCCGGCCCAGGTTCATCGCCAGGGCGGCCAGCCGTACCTGTGCACCGTCGTGCAGGTCCCGCTCGAGCCGCCGCAACAGCGTGGCGGTGTCGTCGACCGCACGTGCCCTGGTCTCCTCGAGATCGCGTACCCGTTGCGCCAACCGGCCCGGGCCGAGCAGCCCCCGCATCAACGCCAGGTCCGCCGCGTTGGCGGCCCGAGCGATCCACGGTGCGGCGAGCACCATCGCCGCTCCGGCCGCAAACGCAACGAGAGTACCCGCATAAGTAGCGACCCGGAACGAGCCGACCGGGGTCAGTACGAGCACGGGATCGAGCTGGACATCCGGCGGATGGTTGCGGAACAGCCGCCACCACAGGGGGTACGTCATGGACGCCGGCCCGGCGATCCAGCAGAAGACGGCGTATCCATCGAGGATCGCGACCGGCAGCCGCGCCAGCAGGTACGCCACCGCCCGCCAACCTGGACCGTCCCGCCATCCGGCGGTGAACCAGCCGAGCGGTCCCCAGCCGCGCCGGCGCACCGGCGGCGGCGCCGCGATCGTCTCGCCGAAAAGCCGCCGGGCGAGGCGCCGCACCGCCCCACTCAATCCGCGAGCGGTTCGCGGGGCCAGCATGAGCGCCAGCGCGAGGCAGATGACCGCGCTGGTGACGAACGCGAACAGCCCCACGCCGGCGGGGTTGCCCGGCCCCGGAGCAACTCCGGGTACGGGCGACCGCCGGTCGGCGAGGCGAGCGACGACGCTCAGCCCGAGCGGCGCCGCGAACAGCGCCCCGATGACACACAGCGCGACCGCCACCCCGGCGAGGCAGAACAGCAGCTCGCGTGCCGTCCGTGCGGTGAAGGGAGCCCGCGCCGCGGCGCGCAAAACCGCCCATCCGCCCCAAGCCGCCCGAGCACCCGAAGCCGGCCCGCTACCCGGAGCCGCCCCACCATCCGAAGCCCCCCGACCACCCGCCATGCGCTTATTCTCGCTGTTCAGGCGTCTCGGCGGCGAAGCAGCCAGCCGCCCAACCCGAGCGCGACCGCCGGGTAGACGCACAGGACCGCCATCCCAGCCCATGCCGACAGGGTGCCCGGCACCGGCGTGACCACGCCGACCGAATTGACCAAGATGAACAGCGGGACGAACTTGAGCACGGTGATGCCGAACGGCCCGAGCACCGCGGCCAGGAACATCGGCACGAACAGCACCCCGAACAGCGCGCCGATCGCGCCTCCGGTATGCCGGACCGTCGCACCGACCCCGACGCCGAGCAGCCCCATCAGACCCAGGTACGCCCCGGTGCACACCACCGTCCGCAGGATCGCCGGGTCGCCCAGCGAGGCACGCGGCACCGGCGAACCGGCCAACGCCGCCTGGCTGGCCGCGAAGGCGGCCAGGCTGCCCAGCTCCCCTACGGCGAACGCGACCACGCCGAACACCGCGAGCTTCGCCGCCAGGACGAGTCCCCGGCGGGGTATCGCGGCCAGTGTCGCCCGGATCATCCCCGACGAGTACTCGTTGCTCACCACGAGCACACCGAGCGCGCCGACCACCACCTGAGCGAGCACGGCGCCGGCCAGGCCGTTGTTGACCAGTTGCGCCGTGGTGGCGACCGGCCGGTGCGAGCGGTACCCGACGGCCACGGCGACCCCCACGCCGGCCATGGCCAGCGGCACGACCGCGAGCAGCCACCACGTCGAGCGCACGCTGCGCAGCTTGATCCACTCCATCCGAGCCACGTGCCCGAACCGGTAGCGGCCCGGAGGCTGGCCGGTCGATGTCGCGCCCGTCATGACGCCCTGCCCTCCTGCTCATGATCGACTCGCGGATACCCGCCATTGCCGCGGAACTCGGTGGCCGCGGACGTGAGCCGCAGGAACGCGTCTTCCAGCGAGTCGGACCGGGCAGACAGCTCGGCGACCGACGTATCAGCCAGCAGCCGTCCCTGGCCGATCACCACGAGATGGTCGGCCGTCAACGCCATCTCGCTGATCAGGTGGCTGGACACGAACACCACGCGACCCTGTGCCGCCAGCGACCTCACGAGATTGCGTACCCACCGGATCCCCTCCGGATCCAGGCCGTTGACCGGCTCGTCCAGCAACAGCACGCCGGGATCGCCCAACAGTGCCGCGGCGATGCCGAGCCGTTGCGCCATGCCGAGGGAGAACTTCCCGGCCCGCCGCCTGGCCGCACCGTCGAGCCCGACGATGGCGAGCACCTCGTCTACCCGCGATCGGCGGATGCCGTTGCTCGCGGCGAGCGCCGCCAGGTGGGCACGCGGGCTGCGGCCCGGATGGAACGCCTTGGCCTCCAGCAACGCGCCGACCTCGCGCAACGGCCACCGCAGGTCGCGGTACCGGCGGCTACCGACCCGTGCCTGCCCGGCCGTTGGCGCGTCGAGCCCCAGGATCATGCGCATCGTGGTGGACTTTCCGGAGCCGTTCGGGCCGAGGAAACCGGTCACGATGCCGGGCCGCACCTCGAAGCTCAACCGGTCGACGGCGAGCACCGAACCGTACCGCTTGGTCAAGCCATGTACCTCGATCATCAGGATCGCCTCCTGCTCACGCGGCACGAGCGGGGCGAGCCGGCTGGACCGTCGGCGCGGTCCCACCCAGCACGGTCCGGATCAGGCCGCCGTGCAGGCGGGTCAGACCGCGCACCGCCCACAGCAGCAGCGGGACGCTCGACACCAGGACCAGCCCGGCGTGCACGGCCCACGCGCCGAGCAGCGTCGGGCCGCCCCACGAGCCGTCGTACGTGCTGGCCCAGATGCTGCCGGTGTGTGACACCCGGCGCAGGCCCCACAAGCTGAACGCGACGCCGGACTGCTCATCGATGGTCAGGTAGTTGCGCAGCGGGAAGCCCAGGTTCAGGAGCGCATGCAGCGCGAGGTACTGGAGGACCGCCCACGAAACGAGACCGATCGCCAGGCCGGCGACGGACCCGACCAACACCCGTGCCGCCACCAGCGATGTCGCCGTCTCAGATGTCGCCGTGTCACCGGCCGCTCGCCCGGTCAACCCGCTGGCGAGGCTTCGCTGGTATCGGGCGGCCGTGCCGGCCCGACCGGCGAGCGCCAAGACCAGGCACACCACACAGACCGGCACCGCGGCGATCGCGTAGCCGATCCGGCGCCAGGTGCCGACACCGTACGCGACTCGCCAGAACGACAGGACCGTCCCTGCCACTCGCCCTACCTGCATCACAACCTCCGTCGCATGGTCCGCCCGTAAGTCGAACAACGGATTCAACGCTACGAATCGGGCATGCGGGGTGGAACGCGGCAACCACCCATCTTTGCCTGGGGGAAATCCCCCGGCTTCGTTCGGTCGCCGGCGAGCATCTTTCGAACGAGGTCGACAGCACGAACGACCTCGGCGTCGACGGGGTCAGGGGCGACACCGGCGGAGTAGATCTACGACCGTTGCCAGCGGCCGGCGCCGCTGGGCCAGCTGCCGGCTCGGCTGCACAGCCAGGGCCGCGGCAGGCACCTGGCCTTGAAGGTCCTCTAACCGCCGTCACGGCCCTCTAACCCGGTCCCGGCGGTCCCGCCCGGTGAATCACTGGACGTCCCGATCCGCAGCCACCACAGACGGTCGCCTGTAGGCAGCAAGCAGCCGCCAGGCCGCCGGGTGATGGAAAAGGTTCGCCGGTGCTGGTTGCAAGCTGCGCCGCGCGGCGCACTGTTCCGCCTAGAGTGCCCGCGCGGCAGCCTGGTCGAATACCGTGCACAACGTCGCCACACGCGGCCGCTGGGCCGTACCACTGATGCAACGCCGCCTGCCCCACCACATGCGTCGCGACCTCGCCGCTCTGCTACAGACCATCGGCCGGCACCTCGA
This sequence comes from Actinophytocola sp., assembly GCF_036002505.1. Lineage (GTDB taxonomy): Bacteria > Actinomycetota > Actinomycetes > Mycobacteriales > Pseudonocardiaceae > DASYTH01. The sequence continues at coordinate 42,527 of NZ_DASYTH010000335.1, forward strand.
CTGCCCCGCATACCCCAACCCAGAAGATGACCACGACACAGCGACCCGCTGACGGCCTGCCCGGCATCGGCGACCGGCCATACCCGTCCGCCGCGGTGCGCGTGACGCGCATTCATCTGGCTGTGCGGGCACTGAGGTTGATCTCAGCAAGGGTTGGACGGCACACTGCGTGATCTGCTGGCCGTTGGTGCTGGTGGAGTCGGGCTGTCGGCCAGACCGGGGAGACGCTGCTGGTGACGTCCGGCATGCTGTGGGCATGACCGAGGAACCGAAAGATCGTTCCGCCCCGTCCGGCGACACGGTGTCCACTTCACCACCAGTGATCTCTGTGATGCTGATCGTCCCAGACGCAGACGCTGCGGTTGCCTGGTACAAGACCGCACTGGGCGCGACAGAGTTGTGGAACCTTGGTGGCGTGGCCGGCCTTGAGATCAGTGGCGGCCCCTTCTTCCTCCACGAGGTCAATCCCAAGAACCCCACGGAGACCAGTCCCGACCACGCGGGGGTCACGAGCACCCGCATCGAGGTGTTTGCCGAGGACCCAGACACCTTCATCGAGCGCGCCGTCGGCGCCGGCGCAACCGCCGGAGCGGAAATCGAGGATCACCGCGTGCCCTGGGGGACGCACCGTCAAGGTGGCTTCACGGACCCGTTCGGTCACAACTGGTCGGTAGGCGATAAGTCGCCCCTGCGCCCGTTTCCAGGCTGATCAGGGGCCAGCCTTTCACATGCGCCCGCAGGATCGCGCATCGCCTCATCGCGCGGTCGGGCCCCGCTCTGACGCGAAGTGTTCGGTCATCGGGTCGCGGTGACCGCGCTGGTGCGTCCCCACGGCCCGCCGTACCAGAACCGCCAGCCCAGGTCGCGCACCAGACCCAGGCCGGCCAATTGGTCGGCGTACGCCCGCGCGTGGCGGAAATCGGCCAACACCAGCCGGCCACCCGGGCGCAACAGCCGGGCGGCCTCGCCGACCGCCGTCATCCGGCCCGGCGTGATCGGCGCGGTCCGACGGCGCCTACCCATGGTCGAGGTCGACGCCACCACGGAGCTGATCGGGCCCCACGGGCCGGTCCGGGTTGTACCGGCTGGGGTGTCGGCGCGCCGCGCTGGGACGTCATCGCGGTGATGACGACCCCAGCACGGCGGCGGCTCGCGCGGCTGCGGAAGCCGGAGCGTCATACGGTGACCTGCGTACGGCGACCGGGATGACCCGCTCGGGCGCCCGGCGGTGCTGGTGCGGCACTCGGCCTGCCTCCGGGTGGGGCCGGTCGGCAGTCGAGGTAGGCGTCCAGTGCGGCGGCGCCAGTGAGCATGGCGCGGCTGCGGGCCGAGAGGCGGGCATGCCAGTCGCGCAGCGTCGACGCGAGCGGTGCGACGCCTCCGGCGGAACGGACTTGGACGATCAGCGGGGCGATCTGCTCAAGCGGGTAGCCGCCCCGTCTGAGCTGGTGGGCGAGTAGGGCGTCGCGTACGTCGGCTGCGCTGTAGACCCGGTAGCCCGTCTGCGGGTCGCGGCGCGGTTGGACCAGGCCAGCGCGTTCCCATTTGCGCAGCGTGGCCGCGCGGATGCCGAGCCTTCTGGCCAGGGGGCCGACGAACGTGCCGCCGCGTTCCTGCGGTACGGGATTGAGGTCGCGAAGCGCGGCTTCGACGGCCTGGATGGTGCGGCGGTCGTCGAGCAGCTGGGCGTGACTTTCGTCGATGAGTCGAAGCGCGTCCTCGGTGGCGTCCCGGTTGATCGCCTGCATGATTGCCGTGGCCGTCTGGTGGCCGTGTCCGGGCACGAGCGCGAGGAACGCGCGCAGGGCTTGCGCGTGCCACGGCGTGTAGGTGCGGTAGCCATGCAGGGTGCGTTCGGCGCCCGGAAGGATTCCGGCCGCCTCGTAGTTCCTGATCGCCTGTGTGGACAGCCCGTGCGCTCGCGCCAGGTCAACCGGCCTGAGCCGTCCACCGTCTTGAAGGTTTCGCGTCACTGTTCTGCCGATATCGACGAGAAGTTTTCATCGTTGGTTCAACGATACCGTTGAGGGCATGACTGCTGGTATCACAGACGCCGCCCATGTCGTCGACGCTGCTACCGTCATGGGGTTGGTCCCGGCCCGGCCGCGGCTGCTCGCCTTGGGCGAGCCCACCCACGGCGAGGACGTTCTGCTCGACTGCGAAACGATCTCTTCCGGCAACTCGTCGAGCAGGAGCGCTACCGGACGATCGCGATCGAGAGTGACTGCATGATGGGCCTGGTCGTGGACGACTACGTCACGTCGGGCACGGGCACCCTCGACGAGGTCATGGAGCGCGGCTTCAGCCACGAGTGGGGCGCCTTCGCGGCCAACCGCGAGCTGGTGCGCTGGATGCGCGCGTACAACGACGGCCGGCCCGGGTCACAGCAGCTCCGCTTCGCCGGGTTCGACGGCCCGCTGGAGATCACCGGCGCGGCGAGCCCGCGGCAGGCCCTCACCGCACTGCACGCCTACCTCACCGCCTGGGCCGACGCCGACCTGCTCCTCTGCACCGCCGATACGCTCGACCGCCTGCTCGGCGCCGACGACCGCTGGACCAATCCCGCCGCGATGATGGACCCGTCCCAGTCCGTGGGGCAGACACCCGAGGCCAACCAGCTGCGGCTGCTCGCCGACGACCTGGTGGCCCTGCTCGACGCGCAGACGCCACATCTGATCGCGGCGTCCTCGCGGGACGACCGGGACCGGGCACGCCTGTACGGTCGTACCGCCATCGGGCTGCTGCGGTACCACTTCTGGATGGCCGAGACGGCACCGGGCCGGATGGCGCGGCTGGTGGGCCTGCGGGATTCGATGATGGCCGCCAACCTGCTCGCCCTCGCCGAACGGAGCCCGACGCTGGTGAACGCGCACAACGGCCATCTGCAGCGGGACAAGAGCACGATGCGGATGGGCGACCTGCCGCTGGAATGGTGGAGCGCCGGCGCGATCGTCAGCGCCCACCTGGGCGACGGGTACGCCTTCCTGGCCACCGCCCTCGGCACGATCCGCCACCATGGCGTGGACGCCCCACCCCCGGACACCATCGAGGGGCTGCTGTACGCGCTGCCGAAGGACCGTTACGTCGTCGACGCCCGCCGACTGGCCACCGTCCTCGGCGACGTGACGCCCGCCCCCCGCGTGTCCCCCTGGTACGGTTACTCCCCATTGGACCCGGCCCACCTGGCCAGCACCGACGGGATCGTGTTCGTCAAGGACGCCCGGCGGAGCTAGGCTCCCCCAGCGTTCAGCAACGACTGTCGATGGTGGCGTCCACATCGAGGGCTGGGCTGATGAGGATGCGGTCGGCGCCCGCCGATCTTTTACCGCGGTGATGATTCACAACGGTCGCGCGGCCGGCCACGCTGCCATCAGAGTCGACGGGAGCTCGCCTCGACCTGGGCAATTGGTGCTGTCTCGGCAAGGTGTCGTCGGCAAGATTTCGTCGGTCGACGGCGGCACCGCTGTTGTTGACAGGGCTGGTTCGGAGGGGTTCCAGGTCGTCGTCGCTTCTGCGCATGTCCCGCGCGCGGTCGTGCGGACCGGTCGCGATGGACTAGCGGTGGAGGCGATGGTGGGCGGTGTCCGTCCGCCTCAGGAGGAGATGCTGTACGCCTACGACGACGGCCCGGACGGTATCAGCGTGTTCCCCTTCGCGCGGCTGGAACCGGAGGCGGCTGACCAAGGCGCGGCTCGACCGGTTCGGCAGGTCGCCGAGTGGACCAACGACACCAGGCTCTTTGTCGTGGCGGCCTCGGCGTAGACGTTGCGCGTAGACGTGTCGGGCGGCCAACCCGCGGTACTCGCGACGCCGGGCGGTTCCGAATCCGGCCCGCTTCGTCCTCAATGGTCGTCGGCGACGTCGACCGGCAGGTCTTCGAACCACCACATGCGTATCAGGTAGCGTTCCGTCCCGGCCCCGCGTGTCTCCATGAATTCCCTTCTGTTCGAGGAGTGGTAACGCCTGGGCGGCAGGGGAAAGTTCGCGAACCAGCTGTCGTGCTTGGTCTCGGCCAGTGTAGAACAGGTTGACCGTGTATCGGCCGGCCGGCCGCGGAAGATGAGGCACTCGAGGGTCTCACCGGGCGAAACACGATCTTGGTACTAGGCGCCGACTAGCCCCTACGCATACACCTCGAGTTCGTAGATGCGTGCGGTGGTGTCGGTGGTCGAGGTCGGCGTGATGACGTTGAGCCGCACGTACCGCCCGTTGACCGGTGCGGCCAGCGGGTGTGTGGTGGCGTTTGCCGTGTTGCCTCGTGGCGAGGCCACCGTGTGCCAGGTGCCGGCGTCTTTGGACACCAGCAGGTCGAAGTCGCGGGTGTTCCAACCGGTCGGTTCCCCGCCAGCGCCCGCGTGGTACACGGTGAAGGATCCGATCGCGTACTCCCGGCCCAGATCCACCTGGAGGAACCTGGTCGATGCGGCCGAGCACCACTTGTCGCTGTTGCCGCCCGAGACGCCACCGTTGACGGCCTTTTCCGGGCCTTCCATGGCATTGCACGACATGCTGCCGGTGGCGGGCTTGTTCAGCGCCAGGTTCGACCCGGTGCCCGGGCCGCTGGTGGTGATGGCGTCGAGGTTCACGTTGCCGCTGTCACCGGCGTAGAACCTGTAGGCCACCGTGTTTCGGCCGGCGTTGAGGCTGAGTGTTTCCGACCTTGTGCTCCAGGTGTCCCAGTCGGGCAGCGCCGGCAGGCTGGTCTGGCGCACCCTCACCCCGTTCACAAATACGCTGAGCGTCTTCGCCGAGCCAGTGGCATTGGCGTATCGCAGTGCGACCTTGTACTGCCCCGCGCTCGTGGTATTGATTGTGAACTCGGTGGTCGCGCCCTGGTTCCAGTATCCGTCGACGAATTCGGTTCCGGTGTAGCCGGCGTGGTCGTTGTTCGCCTTGGCACCGCCCGTGAGCACCGCGTTCTCCGCCTGAAGGGTGGTGCTAGGTTCGCCATTGGTCAGGGTGATCTCGACGGTGTGGGTCCCGGTCAGTGTGGTCGGGACCGAGTGGTTGTCGGTTGCCGCGCCGTCGAGTGTGAACGAGCTGATGACATTGCCCGATCCGCGCAACGTGATGTTGAGGGTCGCGTCGCGGTAGCGCACCCCGGACAGCGTCACATCACCCCAGCCCGACGGGAGCGTGGGTGTGAAGTTGATACCGCCGGTCGTGTACGTCATGCCGAACAGGCCGGAGTAGATCATGCGCAGGAACGCGGTCGCCGACCACGTTTGATTCTCCACCGAGCCCCAATGTCCGCCGGTCTGCCAGCCTCCGTCCACTTCGCCGGTCTGCGCGTTGTAGATCTCGTAGAAGCCGTCGCTCGAGTTGGCGAGGCTGGCCAGCGTTGCCACTTCGGTGGCGAACCGGCTCTGGTCACCGGAGTGAGCGGCGGCACTGGCCCAGAAACCCTGCACCATCGGCCATACGATTACGTTGTGCCGGCCGGGCTTAGCGTCGCCATAACGGGCGAAATGCGGGTAGACGTCGACGATGCCCTGCGGCTGAACATGGGTGTTCTGCATTATCGAGCGCGCCTGGTTGCCATCGGCGATGTCGAACAGAATCGCCAACGACAGCCCGGTGCCCTCTTCCGACTGGTCGAGCGTGCCCGACAGGCTGTCACCGTTGTGGATGAAATAGCCGTACGTTCCTTTGCTGGCGATCCAGAAGTGTTGGTTGATCTTCGTCTTCAGGGAATCCGCGTTGGCGTTGAGCGCGGATACCTCGGTGGCGGGCCGGCCGAGCGCGGAAGCCATCTGCGCGGCACCACGATAGGCGGTGTAGTAGAGCGCGTTCGTGCTCAAGGACATCATTTTGTCGGTCGTCGGGTAATCACCGACGAACGAGCCTCTGCTCTCGGTGGTGTCCGCCGGCGGTACCGGATACCCGGCGATGCCGTCGTTGAAGAACGAGGGCCCCTGAAACAGGCCGTACGTGGCGTTGTAGTTCGCGCAGCGGCGTAGGTTGAGAATGTTGGTTGCCGTCTGGTACGCATCGGTGAGGAAGCTCCGGTCGCCGGTCACGAGATAGTGGTTCCAGGCCGAGGTCAACCACACCACCTGGTCCCACCATTGATTGTCCTGTTCGACGATCAGTTGCCCGTTCGCCTGCCGGCGCACCACCGACCACAGCGTATTTCTGGCCACCTCGGGTTCGAGCAGGCTGGCCGCGTTCCACGAGTTCACCGACGCGTCGCGGGCCCACGGCTGCTGGTAGCCGCCACCGGCGCGGATGAACGTGCCGGGCGGGTCGGTCAGCAGGCCCGTCTGGTTGTACACGTCGGGGTCGTAGCGAACCGTGTTGATGTCGAGCAGATTTTTCAGCGCCTTGCCGTAGGCCGCACCCAGGGTTGACTGCGGGCCGGCCTTCGCGAAGGTCAGCGTCGGTCGGGTGACCGCCGCCTGGGCCGAGCTGCCGCCGAACTCCAGCACCGTGGCGCTCACCGCCACCAGCAGCGACACCGTCAGGCACCCGCGTCCGGGGCGACGTCGCGACAGACGCGGCGATTCCTCATGGCGCGGTACCGTAGCGCGCGGGTAGGCGATCATGCGACACCTCGAACTCGTGGATGCGGGTTGCGGTGTTGGTGTTCTTGGCGGGTATGTCCATGTTGGATATGGCGTCGCGGGCAGATGTCGCGCCGCTTAATCGATGTCTGTCGATGTGTTTGACATAGTACGGCAGCCCGCGGTGGTGGAGAACAGCGCCCAGTTTCGCCAGATGCTGTGGGCGAGCTTGTCATCGACGTAGTGCAGCAGCTCGTCGTCCACGTCGTGGTAGAGCTGGTGGTAGGCGCGCATGATCTGCGGTACCTCTTGGCGGGCCATCGGGGTGAAGGTCTGGCGGCGCCAGACTCGCGAGCGCAGCATGGGGTGCCGGGAGAGCACCTCCCAGCAGCCGTTGCCGCCGACGTAGAGCAGCCCGAAGGCGGTGTCGTCGTGGTCGTGCAGGTAGCGCAGCAGCTCGATGCACTCCTCGGGCAGCCGTTGGGCCTCGTCGATCACGATCAGCCGGGCCTGACGGGAAAGTTCGCGCGGCGGCGCGGCGCAGCTGCTGGGCGCTCGCCATTGGGCCGCCACGGCCCGCCTGTCCTGCTCGGCGCGGCGCCGCCGTGCTCATCCCCGCCGACCGGGCCACCGCCCAACCGCCGGGCGCCGCGGTCCGCGCCGGGCTCGTCGTGCAGCTCGCCGGCAACGTGATCCTCCGGTCCGGCGCGCCGCAGCAGGCCGTGCCGGTCCTGGCCGGGCTGCCGCAGCCGTTCACGGTGAGCGAGGCGCGCCGGGCGCTGGACACCAGTCGCCGGGTGGCGGTGCCGTTGCTCGAACTGCGCGAGCATGGGCGTCACCCGCCATCTGCCGGACGACCGGCGGATCGTCGCCGACCCCTCCGGCACCGGGCTGAGCGAGAGCCTCTGGCCGCTCGGCTGTCACGGCAGCCGTCTCGGACCGAAGCGTCTCTGGCGCCCACGAATCGCCTACGCTCGTGTGCATGAGGGGAGCGGACATGGCAAGCCCCCTGGTCGAGACCAAGCTCTACGTTCCCCGGCGGCGGCGCAGTCTGGTGGCGCGTCCCCGGCTGAGCGCACGCCTCAGCCGTGCGGCCGAGTCGAGGCTGACGCTCGTCTCCGCCCCGGCCGGGTTCGGCAAGACGACCTTGCTGGGCGAGTGGCTGGCCGCCGGCGGCGAGAAGCGGTCGGTGGCGTGGCTGTCGCTCGAGGAGACCGACGGCCGGCCGGCGTCATTCTGGACGTACGTGATCAGGGCCCTGCAGACGGCGGTGCCCGGCGTCGGCGCCGGTGCGCTCCCGCTCCTGCAATCGGCCGGGGCACCCGTCGAGACCGTCCTCACCGCCGTGGTCAACGATCTCAGCGCCGTGCCGGACGACGTCTACCTAGTGCTCGACGACTACCACCTGGTCGACGGGCCGGACCTGCAGGGTGGCATGGCGTTCCTGGTCGAGCATCTTCCGCCGCGGGTGCACCTGGTGGTCAGCACCCGCGCCGATCCGGCATTGCCGCTGGCTCGCCTGCGGGCACGCGGCGATCTGGTCGAGGTCCGAGCCGCCGATCTGCGCTTCACCCCGGAGGAGGTGGCGGCCTACCTCAACGACGTCATCGGGCTGGACCTGGCGGCGAGCGACATCGCGGCCCTGGAGGGCCGTACCGAAGGCTGGATCGCCGCACTGCAGCTGGCGGCGCTGTCGATACAGGGACGGGACGACGTCGCAGGCTTCATCGCCGGATTCGCCGGCGACGACCGGTACATCGTCGACTACCTCGTCGAGGAGGTCCTGGAGCGGCAACCCGCCGATGTCCGCGACTTCCTGGTCCAGACGTCCATCCTGGACCGGCTGACCGGCCCGCTGTGCGACGCCGTGACGGCGCAGCGCGGTGGCCGGGCCAGGCTCGAGTCATTGGACCGCGGAAACCTCTTCGTCGTCCCGCTCGACGACAGCCGCCGCTGGTACCGCTACCACCATCTCTTCGCCGACGTCCTGCACGCCCACCTGGTGGACGAGCAGCCCGACCGGGTCCCGCACCTGCACCGGCGGGCGAGCGAGTGGTACGAGCGGAACGGCGAACCGGCGCCGGCGATCCGCCACGCACTGGCCGCCGGAGACGTGGAACGGGCCGCGGGCCTGGTCGAGCTGGCCATCCCGGCGCTGCGCAGGAGCCGGCAGGAGGCCACGATCCGGGCGTGGGTGGACGCCATCCCCGACGAGGTCGTCCGGATCCGGCCGGTGCTCGCGGTGGGCTTCATCGGCGCGTTGATGGCGGTCGGCGAGTTCGACCACGCGGAGCGGCGGCTCCGGGACGCCGAGCGATGGCTGGGCGGCACCGGTGACCGTGCCTGGATGGTCGTCATGGACGAGGGAGAGCTTCCGCGCCTGCCCGCGGCGATCGAGACGTACCGCGCCGCCCTGGCACTGGCTCGCGGCAACGCGCCGGCCACGATCCGCCACGCTCGGCTGGCCATGGATCGGGCGCCCGGCGACGACCATCTGGTCCGGGCCGCCGCGTCGGCCCTCCTCGGGCTCGCGCTCTGGGGCGGCGGAGACCTCGACGCCGCACACCAGGCCTATTCGGTCAGCGTCGAGGGACTGGAGCGGGCCGGGCACCTCTCCGACGTCTTGGGCTGCTCGATCACGCTGGCCGACATCCGCATCACCCAGGCCCGCCTGGGCGAGGCGCTGCGCACCTATCGCCGAGCGCTGCGACTCGCCGCCGAGGACGACGGGCCAGTGCTGCGCGGTACGGCGGACATGTACGTGGGGATGAGCCAGATCGCTTGCGAGCGGGACGACCTGGCCACCGCTGCCGAGCACCTGCGGCGCGCCGAGGAACTGGGCGAACACACCTGGCTGCCGCAGAACCCGTACCGCTGGCGGGTCGCGATGGCGCAGGTCCGGGAGGCGGAGGGAGATCTGGACGGCGCCCTCGACCTGCTCGACGAGGCGCAGCGGGTGTACACGGGCGACTTCTCCCCGAACGTACGGCCGATCCCGGCGATGCGGGCACGCGTGCTGACCGCCCAGGGTCGCCTGGGCGAAGCGTTGTCCTGGGCGCGCGAACAGGGACTGTCGACCGAGGACGACCCGTCCTACCTTCGCGAGTTCGAGCACCTCACCCTGGCCCGCGTGCTTCTGGCCCAGCACCGGCAGGAGCCCGCGGAGCCTGTCGTCCGCGACGTCGCCGAGCTCCTGCGGCGCCTGCTGCGGGCGGCCGAAGGCGGGGCGAGGTGGGGCAGTGTCATCGAGATCCTTGTGCTGCAGGCGCTCACTCAACAGGCCCGGGGCGACGTCCGGGGCGGGTTGGCGGCGCTGGAGCGCGCGCTGACCCTGGCCGAGCCGGAAGGTTACGTCCGCGTGTTCGCCGGCGCCGGTGCACCGATGGTGTCGCTGCTCAGACGGGCCGGAAGGCGGGACTACGTCCGTCGACTCCTGGCGGCCGGCAACCCTGCCGAACACAACGCACCGGGCAGGCAGCGGATGGTCCAGCCGTTGAGCGAACGCGAGTTGGACGTGCTCCGGCTGCTCGCTTCCGACCTGGACGGGCCCGAAATCGCCCGGGCGCTCATGGTGTCGCTGAACACCCTGCGGACCCACACCCGGAACATCTACGCCAAGCTCGGCGTGAACAACCGCCGAGCCGCCGTGCGCCAGGCCGCCGACCTCAACCTTCTGTCGCGTACGCGCGAACACTGATCCCGCCACTCACCACATGTGGTGATGTGTGGTCACCACATCGGCGCCTACCTTGCGGACAAGCCGACGGGCCGACGCGTACGGCGGAACTCCCCGTCCGGCCAGCACGGCAAGGGGGAGGGACGATGACCGACACGCCAGCCGGCCGGTACGAGATCCGGATCAAGGGGCACCTCGGAGCCCGCTGGGCGGCCCGCTTCGACGGGATGACCCTCACCGCCCGGGCCGACGGCACCACCCTCATCGAAGGCCCGGTCGTCGACCAGGCCGCCTTGTACGGGCTGCTGCGCACCCTGCGCGACATCGGTCTGCCCTTGCTCTCTGTCACCCGGGTCGACCCGCGCCAGGGCGAACCGACCTAGCCGAACTCAACGACGCCTCCAGGAGACCGCCATGACATCCACCCGGAAGACCGCCCTCGTCGCGGGCACGTTCTACCTGATCACCTTCATCGCCTCGATCCCCGCCGCACTCCTGTTTCTGGACCCCATCCTGAACAACGCCAACTACATCGTCAGCGCCGGCAGCGACACCCGCGTGGTGTGGGGTTGCCTTCTCGACGTGGTCAATGCCCTGGCCTGCATCGGCACCGCAGTGACGTTGTTCCCGGTGGTCAAACGGCAGAACGAGGCTCTCGCGCTGGGCTTCGTGACCTCTCGCATGCTGGAAGCCGCGGTCATCATGATCGGCGTGGTGAGCCTGCTCGCGGTGGTGACCCTGCGACAGGACTTCGCCGGCCACCCCGGAACGGATACGGCCACGCTGGTGACCACCGGAAGGGCGCTCGTCGCCGTTCGCGACTGGACGTTCCTCCTCGGGCCCGGGCTCATGCCCGCCCTGAACGCCCTGCTGTTGGGCACGCTGATGTACCGATCCCGGCTCGTGCCCCGCATCATCCCGGCGATGGGACTCATCGGAGCGCCGCTGCTGCTCGCCGCCGCCACGGCGACCCTGTTCGGCCTCACCGACCAGACGTCCGCGTGGTCGGCGATCGCGGCCCTCCCAGTGGCTGCCTGGGAGCTGTCGTTGGGTGTCTGGATGGTCGTCAAGGGCTTCCGCCCGTCGCCCATCCTCGCGCCCACGGTCCCGACCGGCACGGGACGCCCGCTGACCCCAGCCGCCTGAACCCCGCGAGCGGCCCACCGCCATCGGTGGGCCGCTCCCGGTCCGCGGCCGGCTCTCGCACGCCCGGCAGGGACTGTCACTGCACGTCGACGTCGGACAGCCGCCGTTTCAAGGCGCGTAGGGCTTCCATCGGGGTTTTGCCGGCAGCCAGCTTGCGCCGGTAGTAGCGGCGACCTTCGGTGTCGTGGCGCATTTGGACGATGGCCATGATGTGCAGCGCCCGGTTGATGCGCCGGTTGCCGGCGCGGGAGAGCCGGTGGCGGTTCTGTTCGCCGGAGGAGGCGTCGATGGGGGCGGTGCCGTTCCAGGAGGCGAAGTGGGCGCGGCTGGTGAACCGGCCGATGTCGCCGAGCAGTCGGGTCCGGACGGCCGATGCCGTGCAGGTCCAGCAGCCGGCTACCGGTGCTGGTGACCAGCTCAGTGAGTTCCTGCTTGGCGACTTTGATCTTCTTGTCGATCACGACGAGTTCGTGGATCAGCTCGGAGAGCATCGCTTGGTAGCCGTCGCGGTCGGTGCCGAACCGGCCCTTGCCGAAGGTCTGCTCACGGTCGTTGATGATCTCGATGGTGGCCGACCGCTTGTGCGGGTGCACGCCGATGATGACTCGTGCCATCCGAGGGTTTCCCTCCGCTTGATCCGACGCGCGCCGGCGGCTGGGACGCCGCACCAAGATCAAGCATCAGCTTGTGACCGCCGCGCCGACACCGCTGCCGTTGACCGAGCCCGCGCCGCGCCGCGACGACGCAGGTGGCCAGCTCATCGCTGCCGCAGTTCAGCCCGCATGTACGGCCAGCCGTCACGGACGTACAGTGCGAACGGAACCCACCAGATCAGGTCGTTGGTCGCCACCAGTATCAGCGTCTTTGCGGGCCAGACTCCGGTGAGCAGCAACCAGGCCAGCCCCAGTGGCCCGAGAACTTTGCCGGTCAGGCCGATCGCCGCGACCAGCCAGCCGCGCTCGGGCACCCGCGCCACCTCGAGATACAGGATTCCGTAGAGGCCGAGCACCATGCCCAGCGTGGCGAAGATCTGCGGGGTGTTCGATAGGGGCAGGCCGGTGATCCGGAAGAACCACTGTGGATCGAGCACCGCGTACCCGCCCCACAGAATGTTGTAAACCCCGGCCAGCGCGAACGTAACCCGGTGCAGCCGCCGCCGGATCACTTGGCGCGCGTCGCCGCGTGGCCCGGCCGCCAGGGCCAGCGCGCCAGCGGACGCGGGAACCCGCCCACGGCGTACGCGTCCCGGATCGCCGATGCCAGGGTGCCGACGGCCAGCGCGGACAGCGCGAGCCGTAGCCAGAGCGGCACGGGCGCCGGATCCCCCACCAGCCCACTCGGGAGCCGCCACCAGCCGACGAGCACCGGGATCAGGTTCGCAAGAATCGCGCCGTAGACGATCGCCATGATCGTGTGCGTCGTGCGCTCGCCCGGAAGCAGACCGCCGAACGGCTTGCGGACCTGATCCTCGACGATGAAGTCAGCGATGGTGATGCAGATCTCGGCCAGCAGCAGAACGGCGAACACGATCGCCCAGCCCCCGCGCCACGAGATCCACGGAAGTGTTCCGAACACGACGACGTAGATGAAGCTGCGCCCGGCATGGAGCACCAGCTCCGGGCGCAGACCGGGCAACTGGGCCGGCAACTGCCCGCGGATCTCATGGAAATACACCGTGTCGAAGCCGCCCAGCAGCCCCAGCACGGCGAGGAGCCAGAGGACTTCAGCCATCGCTGCTTCCTTCCTCGTACACGTACCCGCGGTATGCGACCAGCAGTCCGACCCACGGTATCCAGATCCGGACCGCCACCTCGAAGCCGTCAGCCGTGGCTGTCGCTGTGGCCGCAGAGTGCGGAGCGAGGGCATCCGGTAGCGGGCTACGCAGACGGCCGACGCGTAACGCGCCGCTGACCGGCGCGATCGTGATCGAGTCATCCGTGACCTGCATCCGCATCCGCAGTTCGGCTACGCCCGCAGACTCGACGAGCAGGTCACCGTCCCGGCGCTGGCGGCTGTCCAGGTGCCGCCCACCGATCAGCCGGTGCCATGTCTCGATGCCGTCGTACTCCTCGATCCATACCCGCAACGGTTGGCCCGCTCCTTGCCTCGGGAGCCGCAGGAGCATGCCCAGGCAGCGGCTGAGCAGCGAAGATCCGCGTACGACGTCGAGCCGCCCCACGCCCACAACCGGACGTTCACCCAGATGGAAACGGTACAGCCAGGTCACGCATCGATAATCACCGCGACCGACCGCAGGCACAACCAGCCCTCAGGCCGGCCTGCCGGGTAGTGGCGGAATTTATGACGCTCAGTCCAAAGCGGACCATAGAACAGCCGCCGCCGAACGTGCGCTACGTAGCGTCACGGCGAGTGGATACGACGGCCGTCCGGTCGTGCCGAGAAGTATGCGTGTCCGTCCCGGCGCTCAAGAAAGTCGTCGTATGCCGTGATCCGAAGTCACGCCGACGTGTACCCGGACTCCTCTTTGTCAGCAACGCCGCCGATCGAGGTAACCGACGTTGGTCCCTGGCTGCCCGCCACGCGGTCGACTCGAGGCGAGGCGAGACGGTCGTGCCAGAAACCAAATGGGGCACGTCTCCGCCCGCACGGCGGCGTCGATCAGCCCGCGGCCTGGACCTGCTGCCCAGCAAGGTCGATTCCGGCGCGAAGGCGGCGGCCCACCGCGGCCCTTCCCGGCCCCCGCGGCGACACGCTGTGTAACCAGCCCCACTCGTGATCCGGACTGATCCGCGTTGCGCTGGACACAGCTGCGAACCCCGGACCAGGCGGCTCCGAAACTGACGAGCACCGTAGGAGCACCATAGGTCCGCAATGGACAGACCTTGAACGGCGCCTGACCCGCGTTTTCGCAGGCCAGACGCCATTTAATCTTGCGCGCCCGAAGGGACTCGAACCTCTAACCTTCTGATCCATAGTCAGATGCCTAGTAGTCACGGGTCCACTTACTCGTACGTACTGTAATGCATCCCTCAGTCCGCCGGGAAAGCTCTTTGTATGCCCTGGTCCGCGCCGTGCACTCAATCGGTGACGACGGCTCGAAGGGCGCTCTGGGCCGTTGTGCTGGATCAGTTCGGTTCGTACTCGTTCGGTTCGCGACATCCGAGCACTACCGGAGCACCACGGGCTCGACGCGCCGCCCGCTGGTCGCCGTGACCATCGTCAGCGCAGTGCAGGACTGAGGTCGACGTTGTCGCGGAACAGGATGCCCGGGTCGTAGCGGCGTTTGAGGTCGGCGAGGCGGTGCAGGGTGTCGGCCGGGTACGCCTCGTGGAGCCGTTCGGGGCGGGTGTCGGTCTCGAAGCTGACGTACAGGCCGCGCAAGTGCGTGCGCAGCTGGTCCCACTGCTGGTCGAGCCGGACGGGGTCGGTGCCCATCAGGCATGGGATGCGCGCCACGTCTTGACTCGCTCTGGTGGGGATAGCCCGAGGAGCCGTTCCAGGAGGTGGAGTTGGCCCGGCCGCGCGCGGCGAGTAGTACCTCGTCGACACGCCCGGGCGGTGCGGGCCCCTGCTCGGAGATCTACCCCAACCGAGGCCCGGACTACGGCAAGGAGGGCGGTCCGGAAATCGACGAGGACCGCTATGTGGAGTTGTAGAACCTCGTCTCCATGCAGCGACGTGCGCGAAGGCACGCGCCTCGACGTCGCGCTGTGATGGAGTATCATGGCGAGCGGCGTTCCGGGCGCCTCTAGGTCCGCAGGCAGGGCTGCAAGCTCACCGGTTTCCCAGGCAAGATCAACGGCCAGTCTTTCCTGCCCGATGTAGCGGACCCGCGGGCGTGAGGGAAGGGCTGCCATGCCCGATGGGTCGCGTTCGCTGCCTGATCGGCCAAGCCTGCGGTACCTGAAGCTCGAGGCGAAACGCCGCCTGGCCGCTGGCGAGTTCTCCGCGCTGCATGACGCGCAGGCGGCCATCGCCCGGGAGCATGGCCAGCCGAGCTGGGCCGCCCTCAAGCAGCTCATCTGCGGCCAGCCCGAGCAGGAAAGCCAAGCGCTGGCGCAGCTGAGATGGGTGATCGGCCGTTTCCGGGACGCCGGTGAGCCGTCCTGGACGCGCCCGGGTGATGACGAGATGCGCCGGCATGTCGGCGGCCCGGTGCTGGCCGAGACTCCGGCGAGCGAGCTGGTCGCGACGATCATCCCGATGGCCCCGCTGCTGCGCGAGGAACTCGCCGTCATGGCCCAGGCGCCGCTGTCCGCCAGCGTCCAGATCGGCGACCTACGGGTCGACGCGACAGTCGAAGCCGAGCCGCCCCACCGGCTCACGGAGCTGCGGGCGATTCCGCTGACAAAGCGGATCACCGACGCTCGCGTGACGTCACCGCCGCCGGCCCGCAGCCGCGGCGAGGTTCCCGCTGAAGTGGCCGGGATGGCAGCCGAGGCCTTCGCCGAGCTGGGCCTGGCCGGCCTGGTCCTCGCCGGCGGTGGCCCGGATTCCCCGGTGTGGGTGCTCGCGACGGGCTGGGCGGACCTGGACCAGGGCGAGGTCCTTGATACCGGTCACCGGCTCCCGGCGCCCGGCATCACCGCGCTGGTCACCGCGACCGCCGTGCTGCGGCTGGTCGCCGACGGCCGGATCGGCCTCGATACCCCCGCCAACAACCAACTGCGCACGGTGAGCCTGACCGACGATGCCATCACGGTCCGGGAACTGCTCAGCCACACCGCCGGAGTGGACAGCCCTCGGCTCGCCGAGCTGTTCGCCGACAGCGTCCCGGACCTGGCGACGCTGACCGGCCCGGTGATCGCCTGCAGCGGCACGCGCGGGGTCGTCCGGCCCAGCAACGGCGGCTACGCCGTGCTCGGGCAGCTGGTCGCCGATGTCACCGGATCACCGTACCCGGAGGCGGTCACCCGCCTCGTGTTGGAACCGCTCGGGATGAGCGGCTCGTCGTTTCCCACCCGCTCGGCCGACCTCGGCCCCGATGCGGTCACCGGCTACGACGTGACACCGGAGGGCGCCTTCGTGCCGGCGCCGGCCCGGCTCTGCACCGTTCCCGCCGTTGGCGGGCTGTGGGCGACCGCGGCCGACCTGGTACGCCTAGGAGCCGGATGGTCGTCGCTGCTGCCCGCGGCACTCGCGCGTGAGGCCCTCAACCCGCAAACACCGCCCACACCCGGCGCACGTCGGGCGGGTATGGGCTGGCTGATCAGCCCCCGCGGCGACGTCGCCGCTCACGGTGGGGCCGGCGGTGGGGCCACCGCGTCCCTGCTCGTGCGTGTCCGCGACAACCAGGTTCACCTGACCCTGACGACCAAGTCGACACCGCTCGACGCCATCAACAATCGCGTGCTGCGTTCCTGGACCAACCCACCGCAATAAAGAGGGGAAGAAGCACATGCACCAGCCCTCCGTGACCCGGCGCACGCTCCTTCGCGCGACCTCGGCGTCCGCAGCGGCGGCGGCGACCGCCTCGGCCCTTGGCTCGCCGGCGCTGGCCGCGTCGGCGCGGCCTGCTGCGCCGCCCGCGTTCGCGCCTGAGCGCGGCCGGCCGTTCCGCGAATTGGACCAGAAGATTCGCACCGGCATGGTCCGGTACGGCATCCCCGGCGTGGCCGTGGGCGTGCTCTACCGGAGAACGGAGTACATCAAGGGGTACGGCGTCACCAACGTCGACTACCCGGTACCCGTCGACGGCGACACCCTGTTCCGGATCGGATCCACCACCAAGACGTTCACCGGTACCACCGTGATGCGCCTGGTGGAGCAGGGCCGGCTCGCCCTCGACGCCCCGGTGCAAACGTACCTGCCTGATCTGCGTACCGCGGACCCGTCGGTCGCGGCACGGGTCACCGTCCGCCACCTGCTCAACCACACCGCCGGCTGGCTGGGTGACGACTTCCAGGACACCGGCGAGGGCGACGACGCCACGACCCGGTACGCCGCGGGCATCGCCCGGCTTCCCCAGCTGACCCCACCCGGTGAGGTGTTCAGCTACAACAACGCCGCCGTGGCGCTGGCCGGCCGCCTGATCGAGGCGGTCACCGGCCAGCCGTACGAGAAGACCGTCCGGGCACTGCTGATCGATCCACTGGGGCTGGCGCACACCCGGTTCTTCACCGACGAGATCATCGGCTTCAACGTGGCCGCCTCCCACAACCTTGTCGACGGCAAGCCGGTCGTCGAGCCAGCGTTCTTCCAGGTGTGGCGCAGCCTGCACCCCGCCGGTGGCCTGATCTCCAGCGTCCGCGATCAGCTGCGGTACGCCCGCTTCCACCTCGGTGACGGGACCATACCCGGCAGCGACACCCGCCTGCTCACCCAGCAGTCCCTGCTCGCGATGCGCTCACAGCCGGGACCGGGCGGCACCCTGTTCGTCGAGCTCGACGGCGTAGGCGTCACCTGGACCCTGCGCCCGAGCGCCGAACGCGTACGCATCGTGCAGCACGGCGGGGACTGGCCCGGCCAGCACTCCGGCTTCCTGATGGTGCCCGACCGTGGCTTCGCGTTCACCATGCTCACCAACTCCGAAGGCGGCGCCAGCCTGGCCGCCGAACTGTTCGCCGACGACTGGGCGCTGCGGCGCTTCGCCGGGATCAGCAACCTCCCCGCCGTGCCGCGCGTACTCACCGCGCAGGAACTGGCCCCGTACGAGGGCCGCTACCTCCAACTCGCGGTCGGCCCGGCCGGAGATCTCGAAGCGTTGGAGTTCGAGCTGACCGCCGACAACGGCCAACTCGTCGGCAGGTTCGGCGGGGCGGTCGGGCTGCGCCTGGCCTTCTACCGCCCCGACTACAAGCTCGTCCTCACCGCCGCCGGCGCGAACACCGCTACCCGGGCCAACTTCGTCCGCGGGACCGACGGCCACGTGGACTGGCTACGCCTCGGCGGCCGGCTGATACAGCACGAACCGGCCGGCGCGCCGAGCCGGGCGAGTCGCCAGCCGCCATTCGACATCCTCCGGCCGTGGCTGCTCGCCACGACATGAGCCGCCGACCGTGCGCCAGGTTGTCCGGCCCGGCAAAGGCGCCGGCCCGACCATTCCGGCTCGTCCGCATCCGCGACAGCGAGGTCCCCTCACCATTAACGACCGCCCGCTGCATTCGCCGGCGAACCCGACCTACTGACGAGAAGAGGAAGCACATGTACCAGCCCTACCCCGGCGAAGCCCGGGTGCCCGAGGTGCCGCGGCCGCCCGCCCCGGCCTGCGTCCGTAACGCCGTCAAGCTCATGTACGCCGGCGCGGTCGCGAGCCTCATCGGCATCGTCGTTGACGTCAGCACCCTGAACGCCACGAAGAGCGCTATGAACAACCGTTTCCCGAACCTGACGCCGGACCAGGTCACCGCGCAGGAGCTTCCGTTGATCGTGGGCTGGATCGTCGGCGGCTTGGTCGGCATCGCCCTGTGGATCATCATCGCTCAGGCGAGCCTGCGCGGCAGGAACTGGGCCCGGATCACCGGAACCGTGCTGTTCGGTATCGCCACCGTGGAGGCGTTCGGCAGCCTCCTCGTGCCCGAGGCCGCCCTGGTGAAGGTCTTCTGGTTTGTCGTCTGGCTGATCGGCGTGGCTGCGGTCGTGTACTTGTGGCAGCGCAGCTCGAGCGCCTTCTTCACGGGAACACGGCCATGATCGAGGTGGACCGGCTGTGCAAGCGTTTCGGCCCGGTCAGCGCGGTGGACGGCCTGAGCTTCACCGTCCGCCCCGGCCACGTGACCGGCTTTCTCGGCCCGAACGGCGCCGGCAAGACCACCACGATGCGGCTCATCCTGGGCCTGTACACCCCCACATCGGGTACGTCGCTGGTCAACGGCCATCGGTACCGGGAGCTGGTCCGCCCGCTGCACCAGGTCGGTGCGCTACTGGACGCCACCGCCGTCCACCCCGGACGCACCGCCCACCGCCACCTGCTGTCGATCGCGCAGAGCAACGGGATCGGCCGGCGCCGCGTCACGGAGGTGCTGCAGTTGACCGGGCTGGACACCGTGGCACGCCGCCGCGCCGGAGGCTTCTCACTGGGCATGAAGCAGCGGCTCGGCATCGCCACCGCACTGCTCGGCGACCCCCCGGTCCTGATATTCGACGAACCAGCGGGCGGCCTCGACGCCGAAGGCATCCAGTGGATCCGCCAACTGTTCAAGACGCTGGCCGCCGAAGGCCGCACCGTCTTCGTATCCAGCCACCTGATGAGCGAGATGGCGCTGACCGCCGACCGCCTGATCATCATCGGGCGCGGCCGACTGCTCACCGACACGCCCACGGAACAGTTCATCGAGTCCAGTACCCGCGCTGACGTACTGGTGCGATCCCCGCGGGCGGGCGACCTCGCCGGGCTGCTCACCGCGTCCGGCGGCGGTGTCGTACCGGACGCCGATGGCGGCCTCGCCGTGACCGGCCTCGACGCACCAGCGATCGGGGACCTTGCCGCCGAACACGGCATCGCCGTGCACGAACTAGTGCCGCGGCACGCCTCCCTCGAGCAGGCCTACCTGGACATCACCCGCGACAGCGTCGAGTACCGCGCCGCGCACCCCGAGCAAGGACAGGAGATCTGACCAGTGACCACAATGGACATCCGGCCAACAGAAGCGGCCGTGCCGTCAGCTGCCGTTCGTGCCCGGGACGTACTCACCTCGGAGTGGACCAAGCTGCGCTCGGTCCGCTCCACATACTGGACGTTACTCGTCGCCATCGTCACAACCGTCGGACTCAGCGCCATCGTCGCGGTCGCCTTCGCCACCCCACCCCCCGACCACCGACCACCGATCGACCCGCTCCTGCCGAGCTTCGCCAGCCTGGAGTATGCCGTACTCGCCGTCGGCGTCCTGGGCGTGCTGACGTTCACCTCCGAACACACCACCGGGCTGATCCGCACCACCTTCACCGCGGTACCCCGACGCCGGGCGGTACTCGCCGCCAAAGCGGTCGTCGCCGGCACCGTCACCCTCGTCGTCGGCGAACTGGTCTCCTTCGCGTCGTTCCTCCTCGCCCAGGCGATCCTGTCCGGAAACCACCTCGGCGTATCCCTGTCCCACCCCGGCGTACCCGGAGCCGTGCTGGCCGACGGCATCCTGCTGTCCGTATGCACCCTCATGGGTCTCGGACTCGGCGCGATCATCCGGCACACCGCGGCCGCGGTGGCAGTACTGGCCGGACTGATCTACCTCTCCGCCATCCTCGGCTTACTGCCGGCCCCATGGAACGACCGGATCGGCAGGTTCACCCTGTTCTACGCCGCCCAGCAGGTGGTGGCCCTCCACCCCCGGGCCAACCTGTTCTCCCCGGCCCTGTCCATGCTGGTCCTCATCGCCTGGCCAGCCGCCGCCCTCCTGGGCGCCGCCGTCCTGATCACCCGCCGGGACACGTGACACCCCTCGGGGTACCCGCCACGCCATGACTGAGGTGCATGTCGGATAAGCGGCTCATCATTCCGGTCGAACGCCCTTAGCCCAAGCGATTGGCAGCGAGAGACAATGGATCTACGTCGCCGCCGGCGCCAGGCCCGGGTACCACCGATCCCAGCCGCCGAGACTAAACCGGGCAGCAGGCCCAACGCGATGCAGATGCGAGATTGTAGGTGACGGTCGGATGCGAGGCATTCCCCCGCTGGTCGGCATAGTTGTGCTCGTCGTCGTAGGCCTGCTTGTCATCTGGGTCATTGTCGTCGCGCGGCGTATCGACTTCAGCGGCTACCGGGTCGGTCGAGATGTTGTCGTACGCTGCCGCGACGGCCACCTGTTCACAACCACGTGGATTCCCCTAATGTCAATCAAGGCCATTCGCCTCGGCTGGTTCAGGTTCCAATACTGTCCGGTCGGCAACCACCTCACCCTCGTCGTTCTGGTCAGGGATTCGGACTTGACCAACGAGGAACGGCGGATCGCCGCGCGATACCACGATGGCGGAATACCCTGACCAATTTGATGCCTCATCCCGCCCCCCGAACGGGCCGGCCGGACCGAGCCGTAGCTCTTCTACCGGCCAGCCGCCTCGGCGCTCCTCGGCGCTGCTCCGGCTGAATGCGCCCGGGCGGCGGGTGGCAACCGCGCCAGTCCCATTCCCGCACGCTCGGTCTCGTCCCAACGGCGACGCGAACCCACAGGTCGAGGGCGGTACGCGGCAGCGCATCGCGAGCGCGGCGATCCAGCCCGAAGTGGACCTGGGCCGATGCCGTCGTGGCGTCCTACAGTTCTTGCGTGCGCATCCGGGTCGTCGACGCGTTCACCGACAAGCCGTTCGCCGGCAACCCCGCCGGGGTCTGCCTGCTCGACACCGTCGGCTGGCCCGGCGATGCATGGATGCGGCAGGTCGCCGCCGAGCTGGGCCACGAGACCGCCTTCGCCCACCCGCTGCCCGCAGACGCCCACGCCGATTGGGCACTGCGCTGGTTCACACCAACCGCGGAGAGCAACCTGTGCGGCCATGCCACCCTGGCCACTGCCCATGCCCTGCACGCCGACCGGGCAATGCCTCTCACCGTCCGCTTCGCCAGTCCCAGCGGCATTCTAACCGCCCGCACCCGCGACGACGGCACCGTCACTTTGGACTTCCCGGCCGCATCCCCGACCGCCACGCCCACCCCGGACGGCCTCACCGAAGCCCTCGGCGCGGAACCCGACGCCGTCTACCGCACCGGCGCCCTCGGTGACCTGCTCACCGTAGTCAGCGACGAGACCACCGTGCGCAGCCTGAGCCCTGACTTCCCCGCCATGGCCCACCTGACTCAACAACACGGCATCCGCGGGATCATCGCCACCGCCGTCGCGGGGGCCAGGGACTGCGGCTACGACTTCGTCTCCCGCTACTTCGCACCCGCTGGCGGCATCCCCGAAGACCCGGTCACCGGCAGCGCCCACACCGCCCTGGCTCCGTACTGGTCGCACCGCTTCGGGCGGGACAGCCTCACCGGCCTGCAGGCCTCCGCCCGGAGCGGTCTAGTCTGCACCAAGATCCACGGCGATCGGGTCCACCTCACCGGCCACGCGGTCACCGTCTTCGACGGCATCCTGCAGCACACCCCTGGATAGAGCTCACCGCGAGTGCCACTTTCAGTGCGGCGCGCGGACTCGGAGGAATCTCACCTCGCCACCATGACCAGGGTGGGCGTGCCCCACAGGTGGCTGTTCCCCTTTGGCGCCGTCAAGGCGATCGGGGTACTCGGCCTGCTGATCGGCTGCGGTGCGCTGGCAGGCCACGGTGTCTACCCCTCGGTGCCGGGCGGGCCGCTCATGACAGGGCGTACCTCGACGGTGTCTCCGGTCGCGTCGACCACCCGGGCGGCGACCGCCATCGCCCGGTCGTGGCTGGCGCAGTCCACGATCGCGAAGCTGACCAGAACCTCCTTGGCCTCCGCGTACGGGCCGTCGATGACCGTCGGCGCGCCTTCCCGCTGCTTATCGTGCGGGTCAGCTACGGGTCGGCCAGGCCCTCGGTGAGCACGAGCTCGCCCGACTCGGTCAGCTCCTTACCCAGGTCGGCGTAGAACTGGCAGACGGCTGGAACTCCGGGCTGGTCACGTCGACCGCCGACCAGTCGGTCTGTCCGGTGTAGGCCAGTTGGCGACTTGGACCCAGCCGTACGGGCCGAGGCTGAACAGGCTCAGCGGATGCCATTTGAGGTCGTACCCGGGTCGGCTGGCCGCCTGCACGGCGACCACAACCCCAAACATCGGTCCGGCGGCCACCCCCGCGGCGAGCAGCCGGCGAGCTGCCCGCGACGGCGCGACCACGGCGGGCGGCGCGCCTCGTGTGTCGATCTGGCTCATCAGATCGTTTCCTCTCGGTAACCGTTTACCGATACCTCGGAGCGGACCCACCCATCTCGACAGCCAGCACCAAAGATTCTTTCGGTGGCCGGGCGAGGACGCTCAACCGACGCTCGCCGGGATCGCCGGTGCACCACGCAGCCAGTTCCCGGCCCTACAGCGGGGCGGCTCCCGCGGCCAACGACGACATTCTCTTCGGTCTGCCTGATCGTCAAGGGCGTGCGACTTGCCACAACGACGGTAGGAGTCGGCACTTCACCTCCGTGTCGCGATGACTGGACATCGCAGCACCGAAGCCCCCACCAGTTGATCTTTACTGGTATGGCGCCGGTGATCTAGGGCTGCGCGTGGCGAGCGCTGAGACCCGAGTCGAGCAAGGGTGATCAGCCCGTCGCCTTGCGACCGTCTGTGGTCCTTCCCGGGCGCAGTCGAAGCGCACCGAAAACCGTCAGTGCAATTTCGCCTGCGGGGCTTGACCTGGGTTTGCACATGGAGCCTATAGTACTAGGAACCTAGATAAATGAGGTTCGGGTGATCGAGTTCCATCTGGACGGCCGCTCCGGCGTCGCCCCCTACATGCAGCTGATCCAGCAGGTCCGCCAGGCCATGCGACTGGGCCTGCTGACCGAGGGGGATCAGCTGCCGACGGTCAAGGATGTGGTGGCGAAGGTGGCGATCAACCCGAACACGGTGCTCAAGGCCTACCGGGAACTCGAATACGCGGGCCTGGTCGCGGCGCGTCCCGGGGTGGGGACCTTCGTCATCCGGACCCTGACCGACGAGTCGCTGGCGGCGCACGGTCCACTCCGCGAAGAGCTCCGCGGCTGGCTCGCCCGGGCACGAGCGGCCGGGCTGGACTCCGAAAGCATCGAGGCCCTGTTCGTGACCACATTCCGCACCCCGATAGAGGAGACCGCATGAGCCCCGTGCTGCAGGCCGAGGGCCTGTCCAAGCGGTACGGGCGACGCCTGGCGTTGTCCGACTGCACCCTCGCTATTCCGCCCGGCCGGGTCGTGGGTCTCGTCGGCCCGAACGGTGCCGGCAAGACGACCTTGCTGCATATCGCGGTGGGCCTGTTGCGCCCCACAGCGGGCCGTATCGAGGTCCTCGGTGGCCAACCTGCCTCCGGTGCCGCGCAGTTGGCCAAGGTGGGCTTTGTCGCCCAGGACACGCCCACCTACGCGGGCCTGTCGATCGCCGACCACCTGCGTTTCGGTGCCCACACCAACCCCGGCTGGGATCAGCAGGTTGCCGACGACCGGATCACCACACTCGGCCTCGACCCGTCGCAGAAGGCCGGGAAACTCTCCGGCGGGCAACGCGCCCAACTCGCGCTGACCCTGGCCATCGCGAAACGACCGGACCTGCTGATCCTCGACGAACCGGTGGCTCGCCTCGACCCCCTCGCCCGGCGGGAGTTCCTGCAAGGCCTGATGGCATACATCGCCGACCACGGCGCCGGCGTGATCCTGTCCTCGCACCTGGTCTCCGATCTCGAACGCGTCTGCGACTACCTGATCGTGCTGGTGGCCTCCCGGGTCCGCGTCGCCGGCGAGGTCGACGACCTGCTGGCCGGCCACTGCCGGCTCACCGGTGCCCGCCGCGACCCCGCCGACCTGCCCAAGGGCGTGGAGGTGATCGAGGGCAGCCACACCGACCGGCAGTCCACCCTGATCGTGCGCAGCACCACCCCGATCGACGACCCATCGTTCACCGTCGAACAGATCACCCTCGAAGACCTGGTCCTGGCCTACATGGCCCAGGCCGCAACGGGAGCAGTCCGCACAGCGGCATTGGAGACACAGCGATGATCTGGTTCACCTGGCGCCAGTTCCGTACCCAGACCTGGATCACCATCGGCGCCCTCGCCGTCATCGCCGTCGCCCTCGCGATCACCGGGCACAACCTCGCCGACCTGTGGACCTCCAGCGGCGCCGCCACTTGCCACACCAACTGCGGCACCGCGGTCAGCACCTTCCTCCACGAGGTCAGAGGCGGCGTCGGCGACAAGGTCTACAACTTCGCCCTCGCGCTGATGTATGTGGTGCCCGCGCTGATCGGGATCTTCTGGGGTGCCCCCCTGATCGCCCGGGAACTCGAAGCCGGCACCCACCGCCTCGCCTGGAACCAATCGGTCACCCGCACCCGCTGGCTGGCCACCAAACTCACCATCGTCGGCGGCGCCTCGGCGGCAAGCGTCGGGCTGCTCAGCTGGGCGGTCACCTCGTGGGCGCACCACATCGACCACGCCAACGCCAACCGCATCACCCCGTTGGTCTACGGCGCCCGCGGCGTCGTCCCGATCGGCTACGCCCTGTTCGCGTTCGTCGTCGGCGTCACCATGGGCATGCTCATCCGCCGCACCGTCCCCGCGATGGCCGCCACCCTCGCCATCTACATCGCCGCCGTCGTCTCGATGCCACTGTGGATCCGCGCCCACCTCGCCCCCGTGCGCCACACCACGACGCCGCTGGATCTCAGCCGCATCCAGGATCTCATGATCAAGCCGCGTGGCGCGATGGAGGTCGTCAGCGGCGTCATCCCCCACGGCGCCTGGGTACTGACCAACACCAGCATCACCACCACCGGCCAGCTCTTCACTGGACCCGCCAACCCGCAATACTGCGGCGAAAACCAGGGAGCAACAGCCTGCCTGAACTGGGTCGGCAGCCTCGGCCTGCGCCAAGACCTCACCTACCAGCCCGCCAGCCACTTCTGGCCCCTGCAATTCACCGAGACCGGCATCTTCCTCGCCGCCGCCGTGCTGCTGGCCGGGTTCTGCTTCTGGTGGACCCGCCGACGCCTCACCTAACGATCCACGAACACACCGACACCCATCACCGCGCATCGGATCGCGGGCGGTGCACGGCCAACCCCGCGCACCGCCCACGCTTCTTGGGTGCCAAGGGTGCTCCACACCACGACCGAGATCCGACCAGCCCTGAGGTTCCCCCGGTTTGCCGGAGACTTGGTTATCTGGATGGGTCCAGCTCGGGGTGAATGGTAGCTGGGTCGTCTTCGCGGTGCCACGTCTCCTCGTACTCGTCGGGTGAGAGACCGCCGAGCCCTTCCTGGATGCGGCGCGGGTTGTACCAGCCGTCGATGTAGCGCAGCAGGGCTGCCTCGGCCTCGGCGCGGGTGGCGAACTGGGTGCCGGCCCAGTACAGCAACTCGGTCTTGATGGTCGACCACAGGTTTTCCGCAAGCGCGTTATCGAAGCTTATCCCCGACGCTGCCCGTGGACGGGGCGATGCCCGCATCGTGCAGGCGCTGGGTGAACCGAAGCCCCGTGTATTGGCAGCCTTTATCGCTGTGGTGTATTGTATCAACTGTCCATCATGGACGCTGCGGGAGCGCAGGGCGTGGCCCAGGGTAGTGAGTACCAGCTCGGTGTCCGCGCGGGCGGCAGTGGCCCAGCCGACGACCTTGTTGGAGAACGCATCCCGCACGCTGGCGGTCCCACCTCGCCCCGTCTAGTGTTCGCGGCCTCCACCGGGTCGCTTTGCCGCGCCCTTCTGCGCCACCATCAGCTCATACTGCATGTCTGTGAAGGCGGGCTTCGGGTTCAAGTTGACGTCGTAGATGCAGGCGTAACCCTCACCGGTGAGAAGCCGGGCACCCATGGGTTGGCGTCGCCGAAGCCCCAGACGGATCGACTCTACAACCGATCGAGGCCGGTGCCATCGGCAGCTGGTGCGGGGCCGGCCCAGCTCTCGCCAGTGCAGGCGTACGCGAACGTGCCCTCCCACGAGGGGCGGGCGTCCGATGGCCGGCGGGAGACGGCGCGGAGCGTCAGCAGCTTCCCTGGCGAAGGGCCCAGCACTGGGAACAGCCAGGTCTCGGCGCTCTTCGGCACGCCCCGTGGTGGCGGGAGATGCCGCCGAGT